>CAZOXD010000156.1:0-8967 GCA_964583525.1 uncultured Pseudomonadota bacterium | reverse complement strand
CTTCATGCCCCGCAACCCCTCCCGCTCCGCCCCGGCCCCTTCCACCCTGGCCCTGCACGCCGATCACGGAATCGAGGCCACGCCGGACGTATCGCCGCCCCTGCACCTGTCGACCACCTTCAGCGCCGGCAACGCGGAGGGACTGGTGTACGCCCGCAACGACACGGCCACCCGGCGCCGCCTGGAAGCCGTCCTGGGCGCGCTGGAGGGGGGGCATGCTGTCGTGTATCCTTCCGGGAACGGAGCCACGTATGCCGCTCTTCGTCATCTGCGTCCCCGCAGGGTGGCCATCGACCGGGGCTACCACGGCACCCACGAGGTGCTGGAACGGCTGCGAACGGAGGGTGTCGAGACGATCTCCCACGATGCCGGGCCCCGCGAAGGGGATGTGTGGTGGCTGGAAACGCCGAAGAATCCCACCTGCGAACTGGAAGACATCCGCGCCCATGCAATCCGCGTCCAGGCAGCCGGAGCCAAGGTGGTGGTGGATTCCACCTTCGCCACTCCGATTCTCCAGAACCCCCTGGCCCTGGGGGCGGATTTGGTGATGCATTCCACCACCAAATTCATTGCCGGTCATTCGGACGTCATGGGGGGTGTGCTGGTTACCGGGGACGAAAGCCAGGCCGAAGCCCTGCGAAACGAACGCAAGGTGATGGGCGCGGTGCCCGGGGGACTGGAAACCTGGCTCACGCTTCGTTCCCTGCGTTCGCTGGAACTGCGGGTCATGCGCCAGAGTGAAAGCGCCGCCAAAATTGCCGGCTGGCTGGAAGGACGGGTGACCCGGGTGTTGCATCCCTCCCTGCCTTCGCATCCCCATCACGAACTGGCCAAAGCGCAAATGCGGGGGGGAGGGGGTGTGCTTTCCATCGAATTGGAGGAGGAGTCCGCGGCGCGCGCCCTGCCGGGGAGGCTGCGCCTGTTTTCCAATGCCACGTCCCTGGGCGGGGTGGAATCCCTCATCGAATGGCGCCGCCAGCACGATCCGCAGGCTCCGCTGGCGTTGCTGCGGCTCTCCATCGGCCTGGAATCCCCAGTGGATCTGATCGCGGATCTGGAAGAAGGATTGGCGGGATGAGGGCTTTGTGGGTTGAAAGCACGGGAGAGGGACTTCAGCAATAATCCTGGTCGTCCACGGAGCAGGCCCGGCGCCGCCCCAGTTCACACGCTTTTCGCCGGTCCTGACAGGATTTTTTCCGCTGCATCATGTCGGTGTAGACATAACTGCGGTTCTCGTAGGCCCTCCCCATATTCGGGTTGATCCGCAATGCATCGGCATAACTGGCCAGCGCCTTCCGGTAAAGCTTCATGTAGTGGTACATGGCTCCCTGATTGTTGTGGGCCATGGCGTACTCGGGATCGATGCGCAACGCCATGCTGAAATCCTCGAGGGCCAACTCGTACTCCCCCAATCCGATCCAGGCCACCCCCCGGTTGTTGTAGGCGCGGGCATGGCGGGAATCGAGACGCAGGGCCTGCCCGTAATCTTCGATGGCGTGCTGGTAATGACCCAGCTTGCGGTGAATATTCCCCCGGGTATGGTAATTCCCGGCCCGGGGGGGGAGTAGTTCGAGAGCCTTGTCGATGTCGGCCAGCGCCTTCTCATATTGCCGGGCATTGAAGTGGGCCCGGGCTCTTTCGGCGAAGGCCTCGCCAAAGTCGGGACGCAATTCAATCGCCTTTGTAAAATACTCGGCGGCCTTTTCCGGGGGCTGGTAGCGAATCCCCACCAAAAGAGACTTGCCCTGTTCGAACCATTCCCGCTCGGGAGATGTGGAGGTTTGATCTCCCTCTCCTCCTCCCAACGTGCAATTGGCCAGGGAGACGAACACCAGGAGCAGCGTGATTCGAAATACTCTATCCAATTTCCGGCCCCCTCCATATCCGGGAATATTCATATTCACTTTCTCCCCAGGACCGGAGCGGTAGGCGGATGGGCGGCGGGGAGAATCATGGAGAAGGTGCTGCCCTGCCCGGGGGAACTCTCCACCGTCACTTTTCCGCCATGGGCTTGGGCGATGTGCTTGACAATGGCCAGGCCGAGCCCGGTTCCCCCCTCCTTGCGGCTGCGGGAGCGGTCCACCCGGTAGAAGCGCTCGAATAACCGTTCCTGGTGTTCGGAAGGAATTCCGGGGCCTTCGTCCTGTACGGAGAGGATAATCTCCCCCTTGCCAGGGCCCCCATCCGTTCTCCCTCCTCGTACTGTCACCCTCGTCCCCGGTGGGGCATATTTGATGGCATTGTCGATCAGGTTCACGGCAGCCTGTTCCACCAGGGGAGGATTGAGATGCGCCTCCAGGCCTGCATCGCACTCCAACACGGCCTCGATCCCCTTCGCCGCCGCCTTTCCGGCACAATCCCGCAGCGCCGTTTCCAGGACGTGGGCCAGTGGTACGAATTCGGTATGAAGGGGCCCGGATTCCGCGTCCTGTTCGATGCGCGACAGGCTGAGGAGATCGTCAATGATGGCATTCAGGCGGTCCGCGTGACGGCTCACGGTTTCCAGAAAACGCCTCGTTTGGGCAGGGTCTTCCGGGGCCCCATCCAACAGGGTCTCCACGTATCCCTTGATGGAAGTGATCGGCGTTTTCAATTCGTGAGAAACATTGGCCACGAACTCAGATCGCATCCGCTCCAGCATGCGCAGGCGGGTCACATCGTTGAGCACCACCAGCGCTCCCAGGCTGTTGCCCTCCCCATCCCGGAGCAAGGTGCCGTGCAGTTGAAGGTAGCGGGGGTCTCCGGCGAAGAGCGTCAGTTCCCGTTCCACCGGCGCGGTGCTGGCCAGGGCCTCGCCGATAAACCGGTGCAGGCCGGGATTGCGGAGGGTTTCCATGAGGGGCCTGCCCCTGGCTGTGTCGAAATCGAGGCCGAACATGTCCGCCGCCGCACGGTTGAGGCCGATCAGGCGAGTTTGGGAGTCGATGGCCAACACCCCCTCCACCATGCTTTCCAGCACAGCCTCGCGTTCGCTGAGGCGTTGGGTCAGGTCCTGGAGACGGTTGTCCACGTATTCCAACACGCGGTTTACTTCCGCCGCCAAGATCCCTGCCGGCCCTGCCACGATTTCCGGCAGCCGATTCATCCCGCCGTTGGCGTCTATAACATTCTCTGTGACATTCTCTGTCATTTTCCCCAAGGCTTTGTGCATGGCGGTAATTCCACCCCGATCCCATTTCCGGAAGGCAAGGCTGCCCCCCCACAGCAATCCGGCCAGGATGAGGCCCCCCAGGGCAAAGGCCGCCCGGGTCGATTCCAGGGTGGCCGCCGGTTCCACGGGAGCGGTGACGAATACCACCGCCATCACCTTGCCGTCCCGGGTGACCGGAACGCCCATTGCCAGATGACCGAGGGTGCCGAATCCGGAATCCCGTGCTCGATACGCCATCCTGGCGATCTTTCCTCCCGAGGCTCGCTCCATCAGTGAATGCAAAACGGAAACGTGATCGATGGTATCGTAGGCCGGCCGGCAGAGCTCCTGGCGGTCCATTCCCCACACCAGGGCCAGATTCGGTTCTCTCAGAGAGCAGGGTTTGTTTCCCAGGGTTTCCTTCTCCCAGCGGGCAGCCAACTCGTCTGCAATCCGCTGCCCGGCCGCCTCCAGTTGCCGCGCGATGGCTTCCTCATACCCATCGGCCACCACATCCGCGGTGTACAGGTAGAGGGGAGTCAGCAGAAGGACACTGAGAATACAGGCGGCCAACAGGGAAAAGGCGCTGGGGTGGCGTCGGATCATGGCCCTACCCGGTCAGGCGGTAGCCGACCCCGCGCACGGTCTCGATGCGGTTTCCCGCGGCCCCGAGCTTTTTGCGCAACCCGGCTACCTGCACGTCCACGGCGCGGTCGGTGATGTGATAGTCCGCGCCCCGCACCGCATCGATGATCTGCTGCCGGGTGGAAACCCAACCGGGACGGCGGGCGAGATGCCACAGCAGGTTGAATTCCGTGGAGGTAAGCTCTACCGGGGCCCCATCCAACCGCGCCTCCCGCCGGCCCGGGTGCAGCGCCAATTCCCCCACGCGGATTTCCGATTCTTCCTCCGGCGGGGACTGGGAAGATCTCCGCAGGATGGCCTTGACGCGGGCCATCAGCACCCGGGGACTGAAAGGCTTGGGAATGTAATCGTCGGCGCCCAACTCCAGGCCGGCCACGATGTCGGCCTCCTCTCCTTTGGCGGTGAGCATGACCAGGGGCAGGTGGCGGGTGCGATCCTCGTTTTTCAGGTGGCGGCATACCTCCAGCCCGTCCAGTCCGGGGAGCATCAGGTCCAGAATCACCAGATCGGGCAAGGGCGCGTTCTCCTCCCGCAATGCCCGCAAGGCATCCTCCCCGTTGGATATACCGATTACCCGGTATCCTTCGCGGGCAAGGTTAAAGCGGACCAGTTCGAGGATATCCTCCTCGTCCTCGACCACCAGGATGGACGCCTTTGTCATGAAGATCCCTCCGCTTCCTTCGCATTGGACCGGGACATTAAGATGGCATAATCGATAGCGCAGACCATGTTGGCTGCATCGGCCAGCCCCCTGCCGGCAATATCGAAGGCCGTGCCGTGGTCCACCGCCGTTCGGATCATCGGGAGTCCCAGGGTCACATTGACCGCCTGCTCAAAGGCGATCAGCTTCTGCGGGATGTGTCCCTGGTCATGATACATGGCGACCACGGCATCCCATTCCCCCTTGGACGCCCGTAAATACAGGGAATCGGGAGGAACGGGCCCTTCAACCCGGATCCCCTCCAAACGGGCGGTCTCGATGGCCGGAATGATTTCCTCGATCTCCTCCATGCCAAACAGCCCGTTTTCGCCCGAGTGGGGATTCAATCCGGCCACGGCGATGCGTGCGTTATCCATGCCGAGCGATTTGAGATGATCCTCCATGGTGTGGATGGTGTCCAGGATGCGGGATTTTTTCGCGCGGTCGCATGCTTCCCGAAGGGAACAGTGTGTCGATACATGAACGATCTTCAACTTTTCCGAACTGAGGAGCATGTAGGTCGGTACATTGCCGCAAAAGTGACCGAGGATTTCCGTATGTCCATCGAATTTGTGCCCGGCCATATGCAGAGCTTCCTTGTTCAATGGCGCTGTCACGATCCCGGCCAATGTGCCATCCAGGGAAAGCCCGATGCCCCGCTTCAAGGCCTGGAATGCGGATTCCCCTCCCAACGGGGAAAGCCGGCCAAGCTCCAGGGGGTCCTTCAGCACGCCGATTTGCAGCAGATTGACCGTCCCCGGGTCCCAGCGCCCATCGGTGGGGTTTTCGATGACGTTCAGCAAAAATCCCTCTGGCGCAAAGCCAAGTTGCGCCTTGACGGCAGCGGCCTCCCCGATCAAAAGCAGACGGCACCGGTTGAGCAACTCCGGATGGGCCAGGGCCTTCAGGGTCACCTCGATCCCGATTCCCGCTGGATCTCCGAGCGTGATTCCAAGCAATGGTGTGCGGGCCATTTCCAGTACCTAAAGATTTGTTGTCCGTTCGTTTCGGGAATTCTCCGCGATTCTGTTTCGGAGGAGTCCCGCAAGTGTCGCCAGCGCGTTCTCATCCCCGAACCCACCCGCTTTGGTCAGCACCGGGGGGACGGTTGAAGGCCCCCCGATGGACCATCCCAGGGGAATCCCGGGCAGGATTTCCGGTCCCAGGCGGAGCTTGTTCACACCGAGCGCCCCCAGCACGGCGCGGGCCGTATCGCCCCCCGTCAGGATCAGGCCAGACAATGGGAATTCGCGTATGATGTGCGATCCCAGACTGCCCAGCATCCGGTTCAGGCGGTTCGCGCGCGCCTCCCGCCGTTCGATTTCCTCCATAAAATCCGCGGTGTCCTCCTTGACGCAGGCTATGGAGATTATGACATGCCGCGCGCTGCCGTGTAGGGCTGGAGAAAGGGAATCCATAGCCCTCGCGAGGAGCAACCGTTCCCGTGACTCGCTCATCCCGGCGTCGTAATCCCTCGGATCGATTGTATATGCCATGGAACCGGGCTCTCCCATCGCAATTTCCAATTGCCGCCGTGTCACCTGATTGACGGATCCCGCCATGGTCAGCACCGGGAGCCGCTCTTTCCGGGATGTACCCATCGGGCTTGAAGGAGCCCAATCTTCCCGGCTTGGCAAAACCATCCTTGCCAGCACCCGGGCCCATCCCGCGGAACCGACCGCGAGGAATCCCGCCCAATCTTCCAGAAGAACTTCGGTCAGCACTTCCAGGTGCTTTTCCGTCACCGTGTCCGAGACGATGAGCCGCACACCCTTTTCGCGGGAGGAGGCGATTTGTTCCGATACCGCGGAACCGCCCCTCTCCAGCACATTCAGTGGGATTTCATCCACGGCGCCAAGGGTGCGCAGAAGGGTGGGCAGATGACTTGTCCGCACGGGGTTAAGGGCGTCCTTGCCCAGGCTTGTTTGGTGAACAGGCACCTCATGAATCCGCACCTCTCCGCCTTCCACCGTTCTTCCCATGGCCGGGAATGCCGGGGCGACCAGAAGGGTTTTTCCACCCGCATAAAACGGTTGCAACTCCGCAATCAGGTTGCCCCGCAAGGTGGAATCGATTTTCTTATACCGGATGGGCCAGCCGAAATTTTCCAGCATGGCGGCGCCATTCTCCGTTCTTTTCCTGGCCTCTTCCGGTGAGCAATGGCGGCTTTCGCCATCCCATACCAGGATACTTCCCCGGGACACGGCATTTCTTGGCGCGGGTGGAACCACCATCGATTCCCCCATGAAGAAGAAAGCTGTCACTTCCGCTCCCAGGTGGGAAAACTGCCCACCGCAATCACAGGCGCCCGTAAGATCGTCGGCGATGATGCCAAATGGAAAGATGTCGCTCATCGGGGCAAATCCATCACTGGCTGCCCCCCCCGGTTAATGAATTCAGGAACCCAACCGATTTTTAATCTCTTTGGGCCGAATTCCCCGCCGCTCGCGGCGCAATAGGAACCGGTTTTTCGATACCAGATACCCCGGAGCTTGCGGCGGGGTAGTTCATTCCTTGCCCTTTTCAACCTACTGCATTTTTTCGTGGAAGGAAATTTGGATGCGGAAACCAGGGATTGGGAGGCAACCGCCGAATACGAATAATATTGGAGCAGGGGGGTCAGGATGATCCGCGAATACGAAACAGAAAACGGTGGCCCGCCAGGAAATTCCCGGCCGGAACCACCGTTCACCGATCCTGTGCTGAGATACTGGGAAGGAAAGAACTCCGCCTCGATCAGGCGGCGTCCGTATCCGTCTTGACGGGCCCCGTCACCTTGGTCTTTTTGTTGGCTTTGTTACAATCGCCGAAAGCGAATGCGCCGGTCGCCACCACCGAGGAGAGGAAGAGCGCCACCATACCCAGTGCTAACAGTTTTTTCATGGATTTTCCTTTCTCCACCCGTCACAGTTGGACAGATAGGCCCCGCCAGGATGGGGGTTGGGGACGGAAATGTCAATATTTCCCGGGCCACGGTAATGGGCGTAGTGGGGGGGAATACTATTGCCGTCCCGGACGGAGTGAAATTTCCCACCCGCTTTCCCAATCCGAACCGGGAGGGAGCGGGCCGAATGCAGCCAACCGAGGAGGAGGATCGATCGTGCAGGCAGTCCCCGCCACCCGCATCGACGCCGTCGAATGCGGCCATTACCGCATTCCCTTGCCCCATCCGCTTTCCGATTCCACCCACGGCGAGATCACCCATTTCGAGTTGATCACCGTGCGGGTGCGGGACGGGGACGGCGCGGAGGGGCTGGGCTACACCTACACCGTTGGCGCCGGGGGGCGGGCCATCCGGGCCCTGGTGGAAAAGGACCTCGCGCCCCTGCTGGCCGGGGAGGATGCCGGGCGCATCGAACGCCTGTGGGAGCGCATGTGGTGGGCCCTGCATTATGTCGGCCGGGGCGGGCTGGCCGTGCACGCCATCTCCGCGATGGACATCGCTCTCTGGGATCTCAAGGCGCGGCGCCTGGCCACGCCCCTCTGGCGGCTGTTGGGAGGGCACGACCCCCGGGTGCCGGCCTACGCGGGCGGGATCGACCTGCAGTTACCCCTGGAGGATCTGCTGCGCCAGACCCAGGACAACCTGAAGCTGGGCTTCCGGGCCATCAAGATGAAGGTGGGCCGCCCCTCGCTGGCCGAAGACCTGGAGCGGGTGCGGGCCATGCGCGAGGCGGTGGGGCCGGAGATCGTGTTGATGGCCGACGCCAACATGCGCTGGCGGGTCGACGAGGCCATCCGCGCCTCGCGGGCCCTGGCGGAATTCGGCCTGTACTGGCTGGAGGAGCCGACCATTCCGGACGACCTGTCCGGCCACGCGCGCATCGTCCGCGAAGGGGCGCTGCCCATCGCCACCGGGGAGAACCTGCACACCCTGCATGAGTTCCAGCATCTGATGGACGCGGGCGGGGTGGACTTCCCGGAGCCGGACGTCTCCAACTGCGGGGGCGTCACCGTGTGGATGAAGGTGGCCCACGCCGCGGAGGCCCACAATCTGCCCGTGACCTCCCACGGCGTCCACGACCTGCACGTGCACCTGCTGGCCGCGGTGCCCAACTCCTCCTATCTGGAAGTCCACGGTTTCGGGCTGGAACGCTTCATCGCCGAGCCCCTGCGCATGGTCGAAGGCGCGGCCACCGCCCCGGAGCGTCCCGGCCATGGCGTCGAGCTGGATTGGAGCGCGCTGGAGCAGTTGCGGGCGGAGGATTGAGGGTGGAACTGCAAAAGCCACTGCGTTGGAACCGCAGATAAACGCAGATGGACGCTGATTTGCCTCCGGCGGCGGCCTCTGCCCATGGCAACTAAAGGGGCGCCGCCCTTTACAATCCCGGCAGGGAGTCGCACTCCCTGCACCCGCAGTGAGGGAAACTGCCAACCGCAACTGCGAACCCCCTCCCTGGCCTGCGGAATCGCTTGCGAGTCGCACGATTCTCCCCTCCCAGTACACCCTTCGACAGGCCCTTCGGCAAGCTCAGGACAAGCTCAGGACAGG
>CAZOXD010000155.1:0-12177 GCA_964583525.1 uncultured Pseudomonadota bacterium | reverse complement strand
GATGCGAATCCATTAAAAGGGCTGTGATTTTGTCGGAAAAGCAAAAAACCAACAACATGCGGGGGAAAGTCTTCCCACGGTAGTTAAATGAACAGCGGCCCCCCTAACTCGGGGTAATGCGAATATTTTACGAATAGCCCATTATATTGATATAAAAAAAGAATATGGGGTGCAGGGGAATAATTTCCCTGCCGGGAGTCCAGAGGGCCGACGTAAATTAAACGACCGCCCCGGTAGTTGCCATGGGCCGGTAATTGCCATGGGCAAAAACCTCCGCCGCCGGAGGCACTCCTTTATGTTTTGCGTTTTTAGAGAAAATCACAGGCCTTTTAAAAGAATTCGCCGATGGAAATCGCAGAAGGAAATCGCCGATAGTCCGAAAGGATGGACCGATTAGAATGAAAACCGACGGCGCTGAAGGGGACGAGTAGCCCTGGACCGCCTGCCACAGCGATCGGGAGATGGTGTGAGCCCCGAGCAGGCGCCACGTTGGAGATTGCCACCGCGAAAATCGCCCCGGAGCCGCTGACCGAACAGGACGCGGCGCCGCACCGGGAACCATGAGTTCCCGGCCGGTGCAACGCTCCTCAGTAGACTCAGCCGGCCGGCTCCCGTAATCGAGCCAGGAGAGAGACAGCCCTCCCGGCGGGCAGGCGCAACCCCTTCGGGAACGGGTCGGCTCCCCCACCGAGGCAACCGTTCGCAAGAGCGGCTGCGAATCCGGGTGGTACCGCGGAAGCCCTGAACGAACAGGCGCAGATTTCGCCCCGGTTGCCCGTTCCAACGGAGCGGGCACTGGGGTTTTTTGTTGCCGGTTTTTTGTTGCCGGTTTTTGTTGCCGATCCATCCTCCCGAAACCAGGCAACCCTTAATAAACGGACGGAGGCCGACCCACCGGGCAGGCACGGAAAACATGGAGAACATGGAGAACGAAGAGGCCATGAAGTTCGAGGAAGTTCCCAACCGGTTCGATGGACCCGGATTGGAAAAAAAGATCCTGCAATTCTGGAAGGAGCACGGCGTCTTCCATGCCACCCTGGAGCAATCCCAGGGCAGGCCGCTCTATGTGTGGAACGACGGCCCGCCCACCGCCAACGGAAAGCCCGGTATTCATCACGTGCTGGCCCGCAGCTACAAGGATATCTACCCCCGCTTCAAGACCATGCGGGGATTCCATGCGCCCCGCAAGGCGGGATGGGATACACATGGCCTGCCAGTGGAGCACGAGATCGAAAAGGAATTGGGCATCTTCGATAAAAAGCGCATCGAGGAGGAGGTGGGCATCGCGGAATTCAACCGCCTTTGCCGGGAATCGGTGATGCGCTACATCGGAGCCTGGGAGGAAAATACCGAGCGGATGGGATTCTGGGTGGACCTCAAGGATGCCTACTACACCCTGGACAACGCCTATATCGAATCGGTGTGGTACCTGCTCAAGGTGATCTGGGACAAGGGGCTGATCTTCCAGGACTACAAGGTGGTGCCCTACGACCCCCGCATCGGCGCAACGCTTTCCTCCCACGAGGTGGCCCAGGGCTACCGGGAGGTGCGCGATCCCTCGGTGATCGTCCGCTTTCGGGTGGAGGGGGAGCAGGACGCCTCCTTCCTGGTGTGGACCACCACCCCCTGGACGCTGCCCTCCAACACGGCCCTGGCGGTCCATCCCCAGGTGGACTACGTGCGGGTGCGGCGGGAAGGGGAGGTGCTGATCCTGGCGGAAGCCCTGCTGGATTCCGCGCTGGGCAAAGGACCCCACGAGGTGACGGCGCATATGAAGGGGACCGGCCTGGTGGGGATGCGCTACCAACGGCTCTTCGACGACCTGCCCACGGATGCCGATATCTGCCGCGTGCTGCCCGCGGACTTCGTCAGCACCGAGGAAGGTACGGGCATCGTCCACATCGCCCCCGCCTACGGCGCGGACGACCTGGAATTGGGCCGGGAACACGGCCTGCCCGTCCTCCACGGGGTGGGGCTGGACGGCTGCTTCACCGCGGAAGTGCCGGCCGTGGAAGGGAAGTTCTTCAAGGATGCCGACCCCATCCTCACCAGCCTGCTCTCCGAGCGGGGACTGCTGTTCCGCTCGGGCACCTACCTGCACAATTATCCCTTCGGCTGGCGCACCGGCGATCCCCTCATCTATTACGCCAAGGAAGCCTGGTACATCCGCACATCCCGGATCAAGGAGCGGATGGTGGCCCTCAACCAGACCATCAATTGGGTGCCTTCCACCATCCGCGACGGGCGCTTCGGCAACTGGCTGGAAAACAACGTGGACTGGGCTCTGTCGCGGGAACGGTTCTGGGGCACGCCCCTGCCCGTGTGGACGGACGGCCAGGGGGAGATGGTGTGCGTGGGCTCCCTGGCCGAGTTGGAGGCGCTGTCGGGCCGCTCCCTGAGCGATCTGGACCTGCACCGCCCGGCCGTGGACGAGATCACCTTCGTCCATCCGGACACCGGGCGCGAAATGCGGCGGGTGCCGGAAGTGATCGACTGCTGGTTCGACTCCGGGGCCATGTCCTACGCCCAATACCACTATCCGTTCGAAAACGAGGCGTTGTTCGCCCAGCGCTTTCCGGCGGACTATATCGTGGAGGCCATCGACCAGACGCGGGGCTGGTTCTACACCCTCCACGCCATCGCGGCGCTGGTGTCGGACAGCGTGGCCTTTCGGAACGTGATCTGCCTTTCCCACGTTGTGGACCAGGACGGCAGGAAGATGTCCAAGTCCCAGGGGAACATCGTCGATCCGAACGACGTCTTCGACAGCGCCGGGGCGGAGGCCCTGCGCTGGTTCTTCCTGGTGCGTTCCGCGCCGGAGGCCCAGAAGCGGATCTCGGTGGATCTGGTTTCGGAGGTGGCCAGCGGCTTCCTCAATACCTTGTGGAATTCCTATTCGTTCTTCGTCACATACGCCAACCTGGACGACATCGATCTTTCCGGGGAGGTTCCGCTGGCCGAGCGCCCGGAGATCGACCGGTGGGTGCTATCCCTGCTGCACGACATCATCGTGCGGGTCACCGATGCGCTGGAGGCCTACGACAACAAGGTGGCCGGGGAGGCCATCGAGTCCTTCGTGGACCAGTTGAGCAACTGGTATATCCGCCGCAACCGGCGCCGCTTCTGGAAAAGCGAGATGGGCGGGGACAAACTGGCCGCCTACCTCACGCTCTACCAGTGCCTGACAAGCCTGACCCGGTTGATCGCGCCCTTCATGCCCATGCTGGCCGAAGCCCTCTACCTGAACCTGGAGTGCAGGGGAAATCCCCGGGGGGCGATCAGCGTGCACATGGAGGCTTGGCCCGAGGGCGATCCCGCCTGGGCCAATGCGGAACTGATCGCCCAGACGGCGGTCGTGCAACGGGTGGTTTCCCTGGGCCGCGCGGCTCGTTCCACCTCCGGTCACCGGGTGCGTCAACCTCTGGGACGTCTGCTGGTGCGTGTGCCCGACGAATCTTCCATGCAGGCCGTGAAAGCCCACGGCGGGCAGATCCTGGATGAACTCAACGTGAAGGCCCTGGAGTTCATCGCCCGGGACGCCGATCTGGTCAGCTACCGCATCAAGCCCAATCTACCCCGCATCGGAAAGCGCCATGGCAAGCTGATACCCGCTATCCGGGAGGCCCTGGCCGCCACGGATGGCGCCCTGGTGGCCGCGAAAGCCGCTGCGGGGGAATCCTTCTCCCTCGAGGTGGCGGGGAAAAAGATCGAATTCGCAGCGGAAGACGTGCTGGTGGAAACCGCTTCCGCGGAAGGCTACACCTCGGCGGAGGAGGAAGGCTTCCTGGTGGCGCTGGATACCCGCCTGGACGAGGGATTGCTCCGCGAGGGGCTGGCCCGCGAACTGGTGCGCACGGTGCAGGAAGCCCGCAAGCAGGCGGGGCTGCAAATCTCCGACCGCATCTCGCTCAACATCACAGGCTCCAAGGGAGTGGAAAGCGCCCTGGAAACTTACCGGGAGTTCATCATGGCCGAAACCCTGGCGATGGAGTTGGGCGGGGAGGGATTCGACCCGGCCTTCCATGTGGAGCACTCCCTGGGCGGGGAGAATTGGCGCATCGATCTGGCGGTGCATGCCTGAAGCGCGGCCGTGCCGCAAGAAGGGACCGATAACCCTGTACCGGGAAAGGCGCCAATGCCGAAGAAAGCCGGGAGCTACCACCCCTTCGGAAAAGTGTTGGGGCTGGAGGTGGACGAGGCGGAGCAAGGCCGTTGCCTCGCGCATATCGCAGTCAACGAGAGTCTCTTCAATCCGCACCGGGTGGTGCACGGCGGGGTGTTGTTCTCCCTGGCCGACACCTGCATGGGAGTGGCATTGCATACCCTGCTGGACGAAGGGGAATCCTGCGCAACCATCGAATTGAAAATGAATTTCCTGAAACCGGTCACCGACGGCCTGTTGCAATGCGATACCCGGGTCGTTCGCAAGGGCCGCACTACCTCCGTGCTGGAATCCAAGGTGGAAAATGGCGGGAGCCTGGTGGCCATGGCCCTGGGGACCTACACCGTGTTCAGACTGGACCAGGAGTGAACCCGCCATGACCGCCCCCAAGACCACAGCCCAGCCCACAGTCAAGCCCACCTCCAAGCCCTCTCCCCGCCCATCCACCTGGGATCCCGCGCAATACCTGGCCTTCGGCGGCCACAGGCTGCGGCCGGCCCTGGAACTGCTGTTGCGCATTCCCCTCACCGACCCGGCGCGGGTGGTGGATCTGGGGTGCGGCGCGGGCAACGTCACCACCCATTTGCGCAACCGCTGGCCCCGGGCGGAGATTGTGGGGATCGACAACTCCCCCCAGATGCTGGAGGAGGCGGCCCGCGCCGAGCCCGGCGTGAAGTGGGTGGAGGCCGACCTCACCACCTGGGAGCCGGACGCTGCGCCGGACGTCCTCTACGCCAACGCGTCCCTGCACTGGGTGGAGGATCAGCGCGGGCTGTTTTCCCGCCTGATGGGATGGCTGGCTCCGGGAGGCGCCCTGGCCGTGCAGATGCCGCGCAACTTCGATCAGCCCTCTCACACCCTGATGAACGATGCCGCCGCCGCCGGACCGTGGGCGGAGCGCCTGGCCCGGGTGGAGCAACGGGTTCCCGTGGAGGACCCGGAGTCTTACCATGACCTGCTGGCGCCCCTCGCCGCGCAGGTGGATGTTTGGGAGACGCGCTACCTGCAAGTGCTGGAAGGGGACAACCCGGTGGCGGAATTCACCAAGGGCAGTTGGCTGAAGCCGAAATTGGATGCCCTGGAGGAACCGTGGAAGAGCGAATTCGAGGCGGAATACCGCCGGCTTGTGCTGGCATCCTACCCGCCCCGGAAAGATGGAACCACTCTCTTCCCCTTTACCCGGCTTTTCATCATCGCTATTAAATAACACTGCCTTAAAATGGATATGACCAACTCTAAAAACGCAAAACACAATGAAGTGCCTCTGGCGGGTCAGGGGCGCCGCCCCTGACAACCCCAGCAGGGAACATAGTCCCCTGCACCCCCTATTCGATAATATATACAATAGGTTGAGTTGTCCGTAAATCCTTGCTTTACTCCCTATTAGGGGGGCGTGGGGGGAAGACTTTTCCCCACATGCTGTTCGTTTTTTGCTATTCCTAGTTGGTCACACCCCTTTTAGGACCCATCATGAGCGCATTCCCCGTAAGCTCCGGAAAAGCCTTCGACCTGGTCACCTGGGGCGAGACGATGATCCGGCTTTCGCCACCGCCGGGTGTGCCGCTGGAGGGTGCCACTTCCCTGGAGATGATGGTGGGGGGGACGGAATCCAACGTGGCCATCGCCCTGGCCCGGCTGGGCCTGCGCACGGCCTGGGTATCGCGGCTTCCGGAACATGCCCTGGGCCGCCGCATCGCCTCGGATATCGCCGCGCAAGGGGTGGACGTCTCCCGTGTGCTGTGGGCGGACCCGGAGGAGAAGGCCGGCCTCTATTTCATCGAACCCGGCGCCGCGCCGCGTCCCAACCGCGTGATCTACGAGCGGGCGGGTTCCGCGGTGTCCCGGCTGACTCCCGGCGATCTGGATTATGGCTTTCTCGCGTCGGGTTCCATCCTGCACTTGACGGGAATCACTCCCGCCCTGGGACCCGGATGCCGGGAGGCTTGGCTGCGCTCGGCGCGGGAGGCCCGGCAAAATGGGAGCGAGGTATCCCTGGATGTGAACTATCGTGCGAAATTATGGACCCATGAGGAAGCCCGGAACACGATGGAGTCGATTCTCCCCGACGTCGATCTGCTCTTCTGCGGATTGGGCGATCTGCAATCCCTGTTCGGAATGCCGGAAGACCCCGCCCTGGCCGCCCGCACGTTCTCCGAGGCCCATGGGGTGCCGCTGGTGGTGCTGACCTTGGGAGACGCGGGCGCGCTGGCCTGGGAACGGGAGAGCGAAACCCTGGAAACCCACCCGGTCTTCCACACCGAAGTGGCGGACCGCATCGGCGCCGGGGATGCCTTTGCCGCGGGATTCCTCCTTGGCCGCCAGGAGGGGGGGATCGCCCATGGCCTGCGTTGCGGAAATGCCCTGGCCGCCCTCAAGCAGACCTGGCGCAGGGACGCCAGTTGGGCCGCCAGGGAGGATCTGCGGGAACTGATGGAAGGGGATGCGGGGAGCGTCCGGAAAGTGCTGCGGTAGACGCTGTCCTGGACTCATTGAAGCGCGCCAAACCGGCCGGGAGGGATCGAGCGGAAGACCCGGGGGGCCGGCTGGCCCGAGTATTCAATCTACAAAAGCCATGTAGACGCATACGCGGCGCCGCGAATCTCGCCGATGTTAAGACCTACGGCCCGTGGCATTCATTTGCCGGTATCGCCGTTGGCGCGGGGGGATCCTTGAACGTGACCGGGGCTCTCCCGGGCCACTCGCAGCCACAAACCACAGCACGTTACGCACACCTGGACGCCGGCCCGCGGAAACAGGCAGCGGAAATTGTTGGACAGAAGATTTCTGACGTCTGGAAGCAGGTGGGAGACACCGACACAGAAAAACCGGATGAGCCCTCCAAGGTGGAGTAGCCCGGCATATAAGAGGCGGCGGGAAGCTTACCTATCGCCGCAATTGATCCTTCATCGCCCCCGATCCCGAATCGGTTTTCAGGGCCTTCCGGCCCAGAGGCGGGGATCGGGGTGGTGCTACGTACCGCTCCATCTTTCGGTAAGCTGGCGGCCGTAGGCGGTGCGAGTGACCAGCACCAGGAGCGCCGGAGCGAACAGGAAATCGGCCAGCAGCGCGAAGATCAGGGTCAAGCCGGTAAGCATCCCGAAATTGAAGACGTTGTTCAAGGTGGCCAGCATGAACATCCAGAACCCGGTGACCAGCACCAGGGTTGTGAACAACATGGCCCGCCCCGAAGTGAGCAGGGTTTGGCGGGTGGCCTCCCGGACGTCGCGGGTTTTCCCGAAATATTTGCGGAAATTGTGAAAGAAGTGAATCGTGTCGTCCACGGCCAACCCCAGTGCGATGCTGCCAATCAAAAGGGTCATGGCATCCAGGGGAATTCCCGCAAAGCCCATGATCAACCCCATAGTGACCAGAATGGACGAGACGTTGATCACCATGCTCAGCAATCCCAGGCGAATACTACCGATCAGGATCATCATCATCAGCGTGATTACGAAACCGGCGATCAGATAGCTCCTGGCCATGCTCCGCATCATTGCATACATCATCTGCATGAACAGATTCATCGTGCCCGTCACCTGTATTTCGGCCAGGTCGCCGAATACCCTGCCGGCTTCCTTCCGCAGGCTTGAGACGAAACTGACGTATACCGCGGCATTGTCGAAGGGCACCATGATCGAAAGACGAGCCTTGCTGAATCCGTTGTCCACCATCTGCTCCAGGTCGTCACTGCCGCTGTTTTCAAACAGCAGCAGCTCCTGGGAGATCAGTTCCCTGGTTTCGGGAATGGAGTAGAATTCCTGCCGGTTCTCGTGGAGCGCCTTGTTGGTCTCTTTCAGGACATTCGCCACCGAGCTGGTCTTTCCGACGAGAATTTTCCCGTTCTCGTTACGGTACTGCTCCGCGAAACGAGCCAGGGATTGGATGCCTTTCATGACAACCGGTTCGTAAAGTCCGTTCTCCCGACCCGTGTCGATAACCACCTCCAGGCTCACCGAGCCTTTCATCTCCTTTTCGATCAGGTCGATACTCTTCCGAATTTCCAGGGATTTGGGCAACCATTCGACGAAATTCATGGAAAAACGCAATGAAAACAGGCCCACTCCCGCCAACGCCATGAGCGCCAGGCTGACGATTACGATGCTCCGGGCGTTGGAGGTGGCGAAGTCGGCGATTCCGATCAGCAAGCGGTCAAATCCGTCCGTGCGGCGTTTCACGCCGAAGCGCGGCTGTTGCCGCATGGGCCAGAGTGCCAGGATGGCCGGTATCAGCACCAACGTATACACCAGGGCGATCAACACACCGCTGCCGCCGAATATTCCCAAATGGGCCACGGGCGCCATTTCGGAGGTGCCAAAAGCCCACAGACCCGCCGCCGTGGTCAGGGCGGTCATCATGATGGGGAGTCCGGAATGGCCCAGGGCATATACGATGGCTCGTTCCTTGTCGCCATGCTCCCGGAAGTCCCTGAAGAAAATGGCCAGCAGGTGTACCGAGGCCCCCACACTGACCGCCAGCAGAAACGAAGGCAGAATGGTAGTCGGAATCGTGAAGGAAATCCCGGTCGCCGCCATCAGGCCGATCGTGGAGGTCAAGCTTAGCAAAACTACCAGGAGCGGCAGTACCACGCCGGAAAAACGCCGGAACAACACCAGGAGGAAAACGGCGATGACCAGAACGGCCAGCGCCAGGAACAGACCCATGTCCCGCTCCATGGACTTATTGAAGAACACGTCCATCACCGGACCGCTTGCGGCATACAAGGGAAATTCGGGAGCCTCGAACTCGGCGACCACCTCCTCGATTCCATTGACCAGTGCGATATTCTCCTCGACTGTGAGCACCTCCCGTTCTTGGTCCGCACCATCGCGAGGCGGATCGCCCTGTTCCTTGAAGCCCGCAAGCAGCTCTCCGTCCGCATTTTCGGGAGAATAAGCGTAGGGTTCGATCACCACGGTTGTGAACCGCCCGTCCTCGGAGATCAGGAAGTTGGGATACAGAGGGGAGGACAAAACCCGCTCTTTCAGGCGGGCCATCTCCTCGGGTGTCTCCGGAATGGTTTTCAGGAGGTCCTCCACGATCAGCTCGTCTCCCTCGCCGCGGGTATTGCGCACGGTGATCAAGCTCGTGACCTCCTCTATAAACGGCACCTTATCCTCCAACGCCCGATGGAAATCCCGCAGCCTTTCCAGAAAAACCCGGTCAAAAACCTCCGGCGGATTAACGGCGATAATGACGATTTCTTCGCGTCCGAACTGGTCGCGAAAGGCGTCATAATCGCTAATGGTTGGATCACCCTTGTGGAAGTAACTTTCGTTGGAGGTGTCGAAGGTGATTTTGGGGAGTTGGGAAAAAAAGACCGTGATGAGCACCAACATCAGCAGCAGTGTTTTGATGCGGTTGCGGTAAACGAAATGGCCAAACAACTCGAAACGGGAATCGATTCTACTTCTGATGTTTGCCTTGTTTTTCACTACGAATCACTCTCCCGAGGAAATCCCCACGATAAACCGGCATTCCCGGTATGACACCGCCAGGAATCGTCGCACCAACCCTCCGGGCCGCGATACTATAAACCCGGGAAATAATCAAATAAAATTGCCTATTTCGACGTTGATCGGGCTGGTCGATGGCGCCCGGAACATATTTTCAGTGGTGTTCCGTTTATGTCCAACCGCCCCGGCGCCAATCCCTCCTCAATCTTCGATCCGGCTTTGCTTTCACTCGCGATTTTGTACCGTTTCACGTCTACATGTACATGCTGATAAAATTAATCATTCCGGGATCGAATTCCCCGCCGCTCGCGGCGCAATAGAAACAGGATTTTCGATACAAGATACTCCGCTGCTTGCGGCGGAGTAGTTCATCCTGCTGTTATTATAATGGTGTGCTCGGACCAGCAGAATATTTATCTACCCGGGAAATGTGGATTCAATCGTCGTTGCCAAGGCCGATGGTTACCATCAACCCAATGGTGTTAAACCGCATCCCCGCGTCAGCGATTTCCCAGACATGATCCGCCCCCTCAACGGCGGAAAAGGACACCCTGTGCAGGGTGTAGGAGAGTTCGAATCCCACCGCGTCGAGGGAGTAGAGGATGCCGCCTCCCACGATCAGGCCCCGCCCGGAGTAGGATGAATTGAAACTCAGTGAACTCCCGGCCACGGTGGTATTGCCCTCGTAGGATAGAGTGTAGGATCCGATCCCGGCTCTCCCGAATATTTCCAGGGAGTCCGACAAAGGAAGCATGCCCCGGGCCGCGCCGATGAATCCGTAGAGGGTGGCGGGGATGTTTTCGCTTCCGAAATTCGCATGGGTGGAATCGTGGGAGGATATGGTGACCAGGATTTCCACCCCGAAATTCTCGTTGAACAGGTAATTCCCGTTGAGCAAGAGGCCAAACCCCGCATCCAGTTCGCCGGGATAGGCGTCGGGGCCCGTGCCGGAATCCAACGTGTGGGAGAGGCTCCCATCGATATCGCCCGCCGCGGAAGTGGCGGCCAATCCCACTCCCAGGTGGAATTTCCCGCGGGCCTCCAGGGAATCCGCCGCGGGGGGAAGGGAGGCCAGCAGAAATATCCCCACGGTGGCGATCACGATTCTCGGCCGGAATTTCCCGCTGTGGAATTTACTACGGTGGAATTTCCCGCTGTGGAATTTACTACGGTGGAAATTTGGAGTAGGAAAGCCCATGCAACCATATTCTCCATGAAAGCAGGCGTGCGGCCTGGTTTATTTTTCGGAATCCCCGAACAGGGATTCCAGCTTGCGCCGGGAATCCTCCGCTTCCGGAGAATCGCCGGGGGCATCGGGTGGATCCGGGCGCTCTTTCCCGGCATCCTCCCCGAACAATGCGGATAAGCGGGCTCTGGACTCCGCGGCTGCGCGGTCTTCACTCGCCGTGAGTCCCCTGCGGGGGCGGAAGTAGTCGCAATAGTTGCCCGCCTCCTTTTCCCGAACCTCACCCGCCATGGGTTCGCGGCAATTCCTGTTGGCGCCTGGTTCGTAAAACTCGCACATCCTGCAAACGTGGAGGGAGGAGGCGCAGGCGGGACATTCCTCCCGTCTGCCCAGGGGGAGGGGAATACCGCTCAAATCCCCGCCGCAATGCCGACAGTTGAGGGACTCCTTGGCCATGGCCCTCCTCCTCGCTCGCATATCCCAGGCGCCAGGCGCGTTCCCTGGCCGTGAGGGAAGGAATACCGAATCCTCATCTCCCCTCCCCTAATTTATATCAGGTTTTCGCTCGTGCAACCATCCAGGGATGGGGGATTGAAACCATCACCCTGCATGGAAGGGAGGATCGATCAAATGGACCGTTAAGAGGCTCCCCACTATTTTGAGATTATTAGAATTTCTCAGGGGCGGATTTTAGGGGTGGGAAATGGTTGATTTGGTGGATGTTGAAATTTTTGCCTTCCTGTTTCGATTCATATATTCATCTGAATCGCCCAAGAAATTGCTGGTGTTCGTACAATTATTCCAAATGAAATGTCCGATTGGGATATAGGGTAGATGCCCGTTGAGGGCGGTGCCGCCACTCAACAAACCGCCACTCAACAAACAAGGAGCCGAAGTATGAGCGATCCCATCAGCGGCGGATGCCACTGTGGCGCGGTCCGGTATGAAGCCGCCGGGGAATCGAAATTTGGCGCCCACTGCCAATGCACGGACTGCCGTAAATTCAGCGGTTCGGGGCACAAATCCTTTATGATGATGCCCGCCGATGGGATGACCGTGACCGGCCAGGTCACCGGTTATGACTATGGCGGAGGCAGCGGCGCGGTGATTACGCATCACTTCTGCCCCGTTTGCGGCGCGGGCATTTACAGCAAGCACGCGGGGGTGGAAAACGCGGTGTTCCTCTATGCCTCCGCCTTGGACGACCCGGAGCGCTTCACGCCGAACATGGCGGTTTACACCCGGAGCGGTCCTTCCTGGGATCACCTCAACCCGGAGCTTCCCGCCTACGAGGAGGGGTTCCGGAAGTCCTGAGCAGGGCTTATTAAACACTGCGACTTATATAATTGCGCATTCAATTGACGATTCTTATGATT
>CAZOXD010000154.1:0-12244 GCA_964583525.1 uncultured Pseudomonadota bacterium | reverse complement strand
GGGTTGCGGACAGGCTTGTCCGCCTACCCCATCCCCCCGGGTTGCGGACAGGCTTGTCCGCCTACCCCATATTGAGGAACGGCAAGGCATTCCTCGCTGGGTGCGGGGGGTCAGGGCATCACCCCGGTCTTTTCCAGGTACATCACGACAAACAGGAGCAGCAGGCCGATCCCCAGGATCGTCAGCAGGTAGACCCGCGCGGGTTTCTTGGCCAGGTTGGGAGTGCCTCCGGAGCGCTTCCGCCCGAACATCGCCTGTTTGGGCACCCAGGCCCGGCTGTCCTTTTTGCTGTAATAGAACACCAGCCATTTCCAGTTGGCCGGATTCATCCATTCTTCCACGTCGATTTCCTGCTGGCTTTTTTTTTGGCTCATATCACATGTTCCAAGGGGGTATGCGGACAAGCCTGTCCGCAACCCTCAATATGGGGTATGCGGACAAGCCTGTCCGCAACCCGGGGGGTGTTGGCGCGGACGCGCAAGAGCAGCGCGGGAGGGGGATTGGTGGAACTCCCTCATGGGCGTTCGCCGCCGCAATTCCAGCACGATCCGAACATCGGCTCGTGGGTTTCCCCGCATTCGGTACAGGTCCAGGCCGCGCCCCGCACTCCCGGCAACCCGGAGCGGTAATGGTCGATCAGGTCCCGGGCTTCCTGCAAGCGGGTAACATCCTCCAGGAAGAGGGAGGTGGTGATCTCCGCGAAGGGAATTTCCCCCAGGGCGCTTTGCAGGGGACGCTCCGATATGGAAACCGGCAGGCCGCGGGAATCCAGGAAGTGATAAATGGAATACGCCTCCATGTGGTCGATGAACCGCTCCAGAATCACTCTCGTGGGCGCATTGGTTTCCATGGAGAACCGGACAGAATCGAGGGGCGGAGTTTGGGGTTGGGTGAAAACCTACCGTTTTCCCGGAACCGCACCGCTGCTGTGGATCGGCGGTATGGAACCCGGCATGGGTTCAATGGGAAAAGATAGCAGATTGTGGCGGTATGGAAAACCGGGACCCGTTGCGCATCCGCAAGCGGATGCCGGGATGGCCGGACGCGGGGTTCACAGGGGTCGGGGGATGGGATCGAGGACGGGATCGGGCGCGGAATCTCCAGGGAAGGGGCGCCCAACGATCCATGTCGGGCTATTCCTTCCCGGCGCCCGGGAGCGGAAGGCCCCGGGTGGCCGATTCACCGATTCAGTTCAGATACTTGGGCTTGATCAGCCACCTGGCGATCTCATCCAGCGTGCGGGCGAAGATGTGTGTCACGTAGCGAAGCTTCACCTCGTTCGCCACCAGCTTGTCCATTTCCTGGATGGCCTGCTCGGCAGCTTGGCTGACACGGCGTTCGAACTCGGGATTTTTCGCCAACCGGAAATAATCCTCTTGAACGTCCGTTTCAGGATTGGTATTCATCGCGCCTCTTTTGCTGCGAAATTGATTGGAATTGGCGTGCGTTCATCACGTCCCATTACTCTTTCTATCGGTGGAGGCGGGAAAAACTTGAACCGGCGGGGTTTTTCGCCCCCGCGGCTTCCCTTTCGGACATTTCCATGAAAAAGTGGGCGCGTTCATGGAAACGGTATCCGCGAAACCCACCAACAGGAGCAGGTATGTACAAGGTCAGCGTGATGTATCCCAACGAGGAGGGCGTGCAGTTCGACTTCGACTACTACCGCAACACCCACATGAAACTGGTGGAGGAGAACCTGAAACCGTTCGGCCTGCTGCGCACCGCAGTGGACAAGGGCGTTTCGGGAGGGGCCGGGCAGCCGCCGCCCTTCGTCTGCATTGGCCACCTGTTCTTCGAGCGCGCGGACGGGTATGACGAAGGCGCCAAATCCATCGGCACGGTATTGCGGGACGATATCGCCAACTTCACCAACGTCACACCCACCCGCATCATCTGCGAAGAGCTGGAGTAACGCGGGAAACCGGGTTGCAGAGGTATTGGGAGAACCGATTGGGAGAACCGGCCGGGATATTGGGACGAGGGGGGGAATGCAGTATTATTGGGGGTTATGACACATCCTTTCCATTGGCGGACAGGGCCTCCTCCACGGCCTGGAGCAACCCAGATTCATCGAAGCCGAACGCCTTGTATGCGCTCCAGATCTGGTGGAAATATAGCATGGAGGGGGGCGCCATTTCCCCATCCAATTTTTGGTAGGTAAAGGCGCCGTGCGTCCGCCCGTCCTCCCCCCGCACCTTTACGGAGAGGTGGCGGTACATCTTGGGAAATCCTTCGAATTCGTTCAGGTAGGACACGTCCAGTTCTGTAAGCCGGTAGAGAAGGCCCGGCACCTCAACGTTATCCATGTCATCGCCAGTTCTGGCCAGGATGGTGGCGACCCCGCCCTCCCATCGCTGGGACATTCCGAAAAAGGCGATCCTGTATCCAACCAGGATGACCGGCTCTACGACGAGAGAGCCCGGGCAGCGCCGCGACATTTGCGGAGGATGGAGGTTGGACCCGAAGGCGAAATAGAGGGAGGATTTTTCCATGAGTTCCGAAAATTCGGGGTGAGAACCGTCATTAGCGCTGAATTGCAGAATTTCGCGTCAGAAGTTATCGAGCTATCTTATTGTTATTTAGCATAAATATTATCAGCTTTTATGATGCGAGCTTCTGACGCGAAGTACTAGGCGCCGGAGTCCGGCTTTGATTCCCGAATGGTAAGATAGGTGGTGCTGGCGAAAATGACCACCCCGCCCAGCAGGGTCAATCCATCGGGGATTTCCGCGAAGATGTAAAATCCCAGCAGCACCCCCCAGATCAGCTTGAAAAAATCCAGCGGCAACACGGCCGTCAGTTCCGCGAACCGGAAGGACTGCACCAGGGAGACCTGACCCAGGGTGCCCAGCAAGGCGACCAGCATCATCCATGAGAGTTGCTGCCAGTCCGGCCATTGCCATACGAACAGGGCGGGAATCAGCGACATGGGCGTCATGAAGACCCCCATGTACACCGTGATGGTCGCGCTGGAGTCCGTCCTGGTCAATATCTTGATCACCATCATGGTGGCGGCCCAAATGGTCGAAGAACCCAAAATGAGGAGCGATCCGGCCTGGACCACGTTGATTCCCGGCCGCAGGATCGTCAACATGCCGGCAAAACCCAGGGCCATCACCGACAGCCGGTACATCCCCGGGCGTTCCTTCAGCACCAGCATCGCCAGCACGGAGGCGAACAGCGGGGCCGTGAATCCCAGGGCCGTCACTTCCGCCAGGGGAGTCACCAGGATGGCCGTGAAGAACATCAGCATGGCCGTCAGGTTGAGCGCTCCCCGCAGCATATGCAGCCGGATGCGATGGGTGCGAAAGAGCTTCCCCAACGACCGCCAGTGGGTGAGCACCAGGATCATTACCCCGAACAGGTTGCGGAAAAACACCAGCTCGAAGGGATGAAGGCCGCCGGGCACCTTGCGGATGGCGACGTACATGACCGCCACGAAAGCGGTGGAGGCGATCATCAGGCCGATTCCGGCCAGGTTGTCCGAAACCCTGCCGGACAGGGCGCGCAGGCGGGAGAGAATCCATTGGAGGATCATGGCAGGGGTCGCAAGGGCGGGGGTCAGCCGAAGCGTACCGCCGAAATCAGGGCGCCCATCATGACATCCTGAAAGTCGATTTTGCCGGGGGAGTCTTCCGCCGCGCCCGCAGCCACCATGAGCGGAAGCAGGTGCTCCTCGCGTGGGTGGCATGCACGCGCCACCGGGGCCGCACTCCAGTCGATCAGAGCCGCCTCGCGTTCCGCCGGGGGCAGCGCCACGGTTTCTCCCATCCAGGAATCGAAGCGGCGGGAATCCGGCAGCGCCTCCGGTTGTCCGAAGGACTGCATGTTGTGGTAGCTGTTCCCGCTGCCAACGATGAGCACACCTTCTTCCCGCAGGGACGCCAGCGCACGCCCCATGGCCAGGTGGGCTTCCGGCTCCAGGTCGGCTCGCAGGGAGAGTTGCAGGGTGGGTAACCGGGCATTGGGGTAGGACAACAGCAGCGGAACGAACACGCCGTGGTCGAATCCCCGCTGAGGGTTTTGTTCCGTGGCGATGCCGGCCAGTCCGAGCAGGTCGATAACCCGTTCCGCCAGTTCCGGCGCGCCGGGCGCGGGCCATTCCAACTCGTAAGTGTGCGGGGGAAACCCGTAGTAGTCGAACAGGAGCGGTGGCTGGGAACTGGTCATCACGGTTGGATGGGCCTCCTCCCAATGGGCTGATACCACCAACAATGCCTGTGGTTGAGCGGGAAGGGCGCCGTTGAAATCCCGCAACCACTGCGCCAACCGCTCCCATGTATCCGGAGGCCCCATCGCCCAATCCATGAAAAAACAGGGGCCGCCCCCATGAGGAATGAAAAAGGTCGGAAGTTTCATGGTTGTTTCCCGCGTGTTGTGAAGGAGGTTTTTATTCTCTTAACTGACATTCCCCAGCTGAGGCAGCCAATACGGCCCAGGGGGGTCCTCCGACTTCCGTTACTATGATTTTGGGAGTGGAATCCAGATCGAGGATCATGGCAGTCACAGTGGGCCCGCTGCCACCACGATTAAGAAAATTTGATAATGTTTACGGCATCCTCGAATGGAAAGGCAAAAGAAGGTTGTTGTTCATTTTGAAATTGTCATTTAATTCTTCCGCCTTCGCGGCTATTAGTCCCAGGTTGTTGGCTCGGCAATTTGCCGGCTGGCCACGCTGGAAGCAATTGCGCGGCGGGATGCCGCCTTATCCATTCGGGCCGAAACAGGATTTCAGATCAACGCATTCGCCGGCTTATGGCGCCTCCCCCATGGGCCGGGAATGAGTGGAATCAGGGTTGGGAGGCTGCGCTGCCGGTGCGGAGAAACTGCATCGAGGCCGTCACCGAACCCAACTCCCCGATCAGGTAAACGATATCCCCGGCGGTCAATACCTCCTGGGCGCCCGGATTGGCCGTGATGACCCCCTCGCGGTGGAACGCCACAATGGTGGTGTCGGTCTCCGCGCGGAGCCCGATCTCGCTGAGCGATCGGTTCACCGCCCAATCATCCTTCCCCAGCAGATAGGATTCTATTTTCATCTCCCGCATCAACTCGGCATGGTGTTCGAGGCGCTGCCGGGGAATGGTCAGGGGGCGCACCAGTTCTTCCCGGGATACCCTGGCTTCGCCGATCCTGTCGGCGATCACGTTGCGGGGCGTCCCGGCGCGCCTGAGCACCCTGGCCATCAGTTCCACGGCATTCTCGAATTCCTCCACCACCACGTCCGTGGCGCCCAACCGCTTCAATTCGGCGATATCTTCGAAATAACGGGTTCGCACGGTGATGTGCTGCTCCGGGGCATGGTGCCGCACCCCGGCAATGCAGCGGCGGACGGCTCTGGGATCGTTAATCACCAGCACGATTTCCCGGGCCAAAGTGCAGTTGACGTGATTGAGCACCTCCGTGCTGGTCACGTCGCCGTAAAAAATGGGCTCCCCCTCCTTCCGGTAGGAATCGACCCTGGCCGGGTCGAGTTCGAGCACGATATATGGGATGTTGATCGATTTGAGCGCCCCGGCCAGCATGCGCCCCCCCAGGCCAAAACCCGCGATGATCACATGGTCCGCCAATCCCGTCTTGTCGGGCAGTTCCTCGCCGGGGTTGAGGGCGCCGAATGCCCGCTGGAGGGGATTCAGCCTGCTCATTCCGGCGGCCAAATGGGGCGCGATCCGCACCAGCACCGGCGTCACCAGCATGGTCATCACACCGACGGTGAGGAACAGCCGCGACTCGGCGCCGCCAATCACTCCCGCCTCCTCGCCCACCTTGACCAGCACGAATGAGAATTCACCCACCTGGGCCAGCCCGATCCCGGTGGTCAGAGCCACCTGAAAGGGAAAGCGCATCACCAGCCCGGCCAGGGTGGCGATGATGAACTTGGCCAACAACAGCCCCATGAACAACAAGCCCACCAGCAAAGGTTCCTCCAGCAGAAGGCGCACGTCGAGCAGCATGCCCACCGAGATGAAGAACAGGCTGGTGAAGGCATCGCGGAACGGGAGAACATCGGACATGGCCTGATGACCAAAACCCGATCCCGCCAGCACGATTCCGGCCAAAAATGCGCCCAGGGCCAGGGACAACCCCGAAAGCGAAGTCAGCCAGGCCGTGCCGATACAAATCAGCAGCACGGTCAACACGAACAGGTCCCGCTTGCGCTCCGCGGCCACAATCCGCAGAATTCGCGGCACCACCAGCCATGCGCCACCCACCACCGCCACCACCATCACCGCGGCGCCACCCAGGGCCGTGGCCACCGCCACCGGCGAGGCAGCGGCGCCCACGGCCAGCATGGGCACCACCAGCATCATCGGCACGACGGAAAGGTCCTGGAAGATCAACACGCCCAAAATCATCCGGCCGTGGGGCGCGTCCATCTCGCCCCGCTCGCTGAGAGCGCGCAGGACGATCGCCGTGCTGGAAAGAGCCACCAGAAAACCGAAGAAGATGGCCTCGTTGAAGCCTCGGCCCAGGGCCACCGCCAAACCCGCCGTGGCCAGCACGGTCAGGACCACTTGAACGCCCCCTCCAAACGCCACCAGGCGCCAGATGCGGCGCAGCCGCTCCAGGGACAGTTCCAGGCCGATGGTGAACAACAACAGCACCACGCCCACTTCCGCCAGCACCTCCACATCGTGGGTGGAGACGATGATCGCAAGACCGTTGGGGCCCATCAACACGCCCGCCAAAAGCATTCCGGCGATGGTGGGCAGGCCAATCCGGCCCAGCAACACGGCCACCAGCACGGCCACCCCAAAAATGACCACCAGTTGATAAAGAAAGGTTAAGTCGTTCAATGTCGTAATTCTCCGGAGGAGCTTAGTTTTGCAAATGTTCAATCCCACCCTGGAATTTCCTATCACATCCGGACAACCGGGGTAAGCACGGAACGGTACTGGTGCAAAAACAGGCCTTCTAGCGCGCAAGCCCGTTGTGGTTCCGGGAAAACGGCGGGGCGACTCCACGGGGGCGTCCCCTACCGCCCGCCCGCCACGTCGATAAAACTCCCAGTGGAATAGGAGGCCTCCCCGGAGAGCAGCCAGAGGATGGCCCGCGCGATCTCCTCGGGCTGTCCGCCCCGCTGCATTGGCACCTTGGCCTTGAGCCGCTCCACCCGCCCCGGCTCTCCCGCGTCGGCATGAATCCCGGTATGGACGATTCCCGGCCGCACGCCGTTGACGCGGATTCCCTCCCCGGCGACCTCATGGGGATTGCGGACAGGCTTGTCCGCAACCCAGGAGATATAGGGATTGCGGACAGGCTTGTCCGCAACCCAGGAGATATAGGGATTGCGGACAGGCTTGTCCGCAACCCGAAAGAAATGTTGGCCAGGCCGATGGTGAACGTATCCACCGCGCCTTTCGAGGCGGCGTAATCCACGAACTCCCCCGCCGAACCCAGCCTGGAAGCCGCGGAGGATACATTGACGATGGCGCCCCCGCCTCCTCCGTGGCGGGTGGACATGCGGCGCACGGCCTCCCGGGCGCAGAGGAAATATCCGGAAATGTTGGTGAGGAAGATCCGGCTCAGCCGCTCGCCGTCCATGTCTTCCACCCGCGCCTGGGGCGCCACGATCCCCGCATTGTTGACCAGGGCGGTGAGGGGGCCCAACTCCCGGTCCACGGTTTCGAAGAGTCCCACGATCGCCGGTTCCGACGCCATGTCCGCGGCCACGGCGATGGCGCGTCCTCCCCGGCCCGCGATTTCCGCCACCACGCTCTCGGCGGCCTGGCGGTTGTCACGGTAGTTCACGCAGACCGCATACCCCTTTTCGGCGGCGAGAAGGGCCGTGGCGGCGCCGATGCCCCGGCTGCCTCCGGTGATGAGGGCGATTTTCTTCATGCAATCCTGTTCATGGTTGGGCGGTGAATTTCAGGCGGAAATGAGGGCCGGGATTGGCCGGATGGATGATGGAAGCAAACGTCGATTCCGACCGCAATCGCCCGTGTGCCGCAAGGAAATTCATGGAAGGAGCGCCCTGGCTCCTGCTTCCCTCCCTGTTGCCACTCCTGTACAAAGGGAATGCAAGACAAGCCGTGGGATAGGTGAACGGGACAGGAAACGGACGGGGCGAAGCACCCGGAGTGCCGGGATCTTCGAGACATGAGGTTTACCCTCTCCCTGATACCGCAGCCGAATCCCCATTCATCAAAGGAGGAAAAATGACCGATATCCAGTCCTGGAAGGTGAAAGGAAGCTATTACGAGGTCTGCAATTGCGATGCGATCTGTCCCTGCCGGGGCATCGATGGACAGCCTGGCGGGCGCTCCACGACCGGCGTGTGCGAGTTCGCCCTTTCCTGGCAGGTGCTGGAGGGTAATGTCGGCAACATTGATTTGGCTGGGTGTTCGGTGGCCATTGCCGGGTATTTCACCGACGATGGCCCGCCGGATAAACCCATCAGTCCCTGGAAAGTGGTGCTCTATATAGACGACCGCTGCTCCGAAGATCAGGCCTTGGCCCTGGAGCGCATCTTCCTGGGTAAGGCGGGGGGCGACACCCTCAACATGTTCGCGGGAGCCTTCGGCGATATCATTGCAGTGCGCCGGGTGCGGATCGAGTTGGACCATACCCCCAATGGGGAGGAAATCAGGGTCGGGGCGTATATCAGCGCCAAAACAAGGGAGAAGTTTGCACACGACGGGACGATCACCTGCGGGATCGTCAGCCATGATGTGCCTGGAACCGAGGTGGTCGCCGAGTACATGCGGGTCAACGACGATCAATTGCAATGGGAATCCCTGGGCAAGTGCGGCTTCGCGAACTCTTTTTCCTATGCCTCCTGAACCGGCCGGCCAGCCGGCCATGAGAGAATCCCCTACTCCCTGGGCGCCAGCACCATGTAGGTGACGATGGCGCTGGCGCAGCGGGTTTCCACGCCGCCCGTTGCACCATAGCCATGGGACTGGAGCACCACCAGGCTGCGCCCCGCCTTGAGCACTTCGGCCCGGGCGATGAAGACCTCACCCCGGGCCGGGGCCAGGAAGTTGACCTTGTACTCCACGGTCACTGAATCGTATCCCTCCGGCAATACCGTGGTGGCGGCATGCCCCGCGGCGGAATCGAGCAGGGTGCCCACCAGTCCCCCGTGCAGATAGCCGTGCTCCTGGCACCACTCGGGCCGGATGGGCAGGCGCATTTCGCAGAACCCTGCGCTCAGTTCTTCCAGGATCACTCCCAGGGTGCCCAGCAGGGGAACGGTGGTGAAGTGCTCCCGCACCTGCCTTTCCAGGGCGGGATCGAGTGGCTTGCGGGGTTGGGTCATGCGGAGTCCCTGGGTTTCGGTGCGCGGTTGCTGATGCCGGTCATTGCCTTCTGGCCAGTCCCGGATGGGCGGCCAAGGCAATTAATATTCCACCGGTGATGCGGAATGCAATGGCATCCCCCTCGCCCAATGCTCACTCCTCCTCTTTCCGCTTTTCCGGCGGGAAGGGCTGCGCGGGCGAGCGGCCGGAGAGGGCGCGGTTGATGTGATCGAACATCCCCAGCAGCACCGGCATTTCCCGGGTGTCCGGCCCGATGCGCCGCAGCAGGTGCTTTACCAGATCGGGCAGGGGCGCCGGGGTGCCCTTGCCGTAAAATCCGCTTCGCACCAGGGCTTCCTCGACAATCCGTTCCAACTGCTGGAATTCCGCTTCCCGCGCCGGGGGCGGGCCCGCCTCCGGCTCGGCGGGGCCCCATTCCAGGCGGGCAATCCCGAACAGGGCCAGCAGCACGGCCTGGGCCAGGTTGAACGAGGGGTTGCGGGCCGACGATGGAATGCGCACCAGCCAGCGGCAGGCGGAGAGGTGCTCGGTGCGCAGGCCTGTGTCCTCCGGGCCGAAGAGCAGGGCCGTTACCCGGGGTGGCGTGCGGATCAACCCGTCCAGCCAGCCGTCCAGCAGCACGTGCTTGGGACGATGGCGGCCCTGACGCCCGGTAAAACCCACCACATCCTGCATGGGCGCCAGGGCATCGGCCAGGGTGTCATGCATCCGGGCGCGTTCCAGCAGATCGGTGGCCCAGCAGGCCGTGGTGGCCGCCTTGGCGGGGTCATGGCGAGGCGGCGCCACCAGGTGCAGGTTGGTGAAGCCCAGATTGCTCATGGCGCGGGCCACAGAACCGACGTTGAGGCTGTCCCCCGGCTCCACCAGTACCACGTGGAATCGCCGCAGCGCGTCCTCCGGGGCCATGCCGGCCTCATTTATTGCGGGGCTGCCGGGGGAGCTATCCGTGCCGTTTTTTGTGGTGAGGGCGGATTTCCCGTCCTCCATTTGGAGTGGAGATGGATCGGATGGAACTGGATCGGGCATGGTGATTTAACCTGAAGACATGGAGAGTACATTGCCGGGGCACATGGCCGGGGCGCAAAGGGCCCGGGCCGCAAGGGGCGCCGGTGGAGAATCCTCTAGAAGAACGGTAGCGCATCGGGACGGATGGGGGCAATTTCAGGGCGTCTGATCATTGCGTACTGCCCGCAGCCAGCGATCCAATTGCGGATTTTGCTCCGGGCACTTATGATCCTGGCAGCGACAGGTTGCCTCCCGCGCCCTGCAAGCAGGGGAAAATCCCCCATCCCGTGTAGGCCAATAGGGATTGCGGACAAGCCTGTCCGCATCCCGCATAAGATAATGAGTCACCCATTCCGCTTCCTCCTTTCCGCCGCGATGCTTGCCATGACCCTCGCCGGTACATTCCCCTTTCTCGCCACGTCACAATCTTCCAAAGCCGCATCTCTGGGCAGCAAACAGGATGGACACCGCCACCTGAACCAGTTGCGCGAATCAGCGGGGATGACGCCTCTGAAGAGCAACACCAGGCTGGAGCGGTCCGCCCTCAATCATGCCAAATACCTGGCCTTCAACAACGCGGCGGGGCACATCCAACGACGCGGCGCACGGGGATTTACCGGGGTCAATCCCTGGGACCGCGCCCTGGCGGTGCGCTATCCCCACCAGAAAGTGAGCGAGAACGTCAGCAGCGGCTCGGAATCAGTGCGGGATTCCATCGACGGCCTGATGACCGCCATCTATCACCGGCTGGGATTCCTGGCCTTCGATATCGACGAGGTGGGTCTGGGCTTCACCCGCGGACGCAAGGAGGGTGGGCGGTTCGTCTACAACATGGGCAACTCCCTGATCGGCGCCCTGTGCGCCTCCCCTCCCCGGGAGGCGTTGTTCAAGCCGCCCGGATCGTACATGGAGGTCTGCGCGAAGAAGACCCGCTTCGCCCTGGAGTACATGGAAGAGTTGATGGCCACCGTGCCCAAGCGCAACCCCCGGGTGGTGCTGTGGCCCCCCCACCGCTCCGAAGGCGCTACCCCGGTGTTCTACGAGGAATCCCCCGATCCGCTGCCGGATTACCATGTATCCGGAAACCCGCTCTCCATTCAGTTCAACCCGGCGCTTGTGAAACAGGCCCGCCTGCGCTCCTTCCGGCTTTTCCGTCAGGGTGGACGGGAAAAGCAGGGGCTCGCCGGGGGCGGGCGGGTGGCGTCCCGCAATCTGGTGGAGGTGAAGCGCACCCGGTTGTTCACGGCGAAATCCGATCCCCACAAGAAGATCACGCCGTTGGAGTTCGTCCTGTTCCCCCTGGAACGGATGGAATGGGATCAGGTATACGCCGCGGTAGCCCGTCTGGAAGTGGACGGGAAAAGCGAGGAGATCGCCTGGCATTTCCGCACCGAGGCCCCCGGCGCGCCCATGTACCGGATTGCGGGGAAGGGGGAGGTGCTCCCGGTGCAAAAGGGCCGCCCCTATGCCATCTACATCAAGCCCACCCGGAGCCGCCCCACTCTGGTGCCCTATCAGTACAGCTATGCGGGAAAGACCGCGCCCAAGGTCACCATCCGGGATCGAAATACTCTGCTGCTGACCTACGTCGCCCCGCCCTGCAGCGAAGCGGTTTTCAGCATCCCGGGAGGAGGGAAGTTCACGGTGCGTCTGGCCAGGGAGGACAATGTCTCCCGTGTTCATACTCCCGAGGTGCTCTACGCAGGGTGTGGGGAGTATGGCGCGGATTTCAAGATCGCGGGGAGGGGGGAAACCCTGGACATCCTTTCCGGAAAATCCTATCGCGTCCACATCCAGCCCCGCGGGAAAAAATCCAGCATCGGGCAAATCCGGTACCAGTATCCCCAAGGGGTAAAGGTGGAGGCCAAAGGTGAAGCCGGCAATATTCTCCGCGTCAAGGTGCGGGGAAAGCCCTGTCAGGAAATATCCATGCGGCTCTCCGGCGGCCGGTCCTTCAAGCTGCGCCTGAC
>CAZOXD010000153.1:0-12376 GCA_964583525.1 uncultured Pseudomonadota bacterium | reverse complement strand
TTTGCGCTACGCCAGATTGTTTTGCGCTACGCGCCATGCAAGCCCAATGTCTCTCGCGCTTCCTGCGGCGAGGCCGGATCCATCCCCAGTTCCCCCAGAATTCGCACGGCCTTTTCCACCAGTTGACCGTTGGAAGCGGCCAGTTCCCCTTTGCGGATGTACACGTTGTCCTCCAATCCAACCCGCACATTTCCGCCCATGGCCAGCACCGCGCCCAGCATCCGGAAGTGATTGCGGGCGCCAATGGCGGAGACCAGCCATTGAAACTCCCCCGGGATGGATTCCACCAGGTGCAGCAGATTCTTCACGCTTGCTTCGGAAACCTCCCCGGGAATTCCCATCACGAAGTTGATCAGCAGCGGTTCGGCCAACACGCCCAAAGCGGCGAGATCCCGGATATTGTTGACCATGCCGGCGTGGTAGACCTCCAACTCCGGCTTGGTGCCGTTGTCGCGGAACAACCGGGCCGCTTCTTCCATCTCGCGGTGGGAAGAAAACAGCGGCACGAACCTGTCCCCGACCCATCTCCCCCGCGCCTCGTCATGACGCCCCAACAGGCAGCCGCCGCCCACGCTGAACGAAGCAATCTCGGGCCGGAGCAGGGGCACGATCCCCATGCGTTCTTCCAGTGGCAGCCCCGCCACCGCACCGCCGGTGCTCAGGTTCAAAACCGCATCGCAGCCCTGGCCGCGCAGACCTTCCACAATGCTCCGGAAAATCTCCCCGTCGCTGGTCGCCTTGCCATGGGTGTCCCGGGCATGAATGTGGAGAATGGCCGCCCCCGCCCGCCAGGCTTCCAATCCCTGGGCGATGATCTCGTCTGGTTGCTCCGGCAGGTTGGGATTCGCATCCTTGCCTTGCTGGGCGCCCGTGAGGGCACAGGTGATTATTACTCTGTCCACTTTGTCCTCTTTGTACGGCTTGTCCAAAGGCATGTTTCATTCCCCCTTGAAGTGCGCATCCCGTTTTTCCAGAAAGGCCTCCATGCCTTCCTTCTGATCGCGGGTCATGAAGTTCAGCATCACGGTATTGATGGAAAAATCGATGGCGGACTCCAGATCGGTGGTCATCCATTTGTGGATGATTTCTTTTTGCGTGCCCAAGGCCAGGGGGCTTTTTTCCGCCAGCTTGCGGCACCATTCCCCCACTTCGTGTTCGAACTTCTCGTGCGGAATCACGGCTTGCACGAGTCCACGGCGTTCCGCCTTTTCCGCGTCCCAGAACTCGCCCATGTAGGCCATCTCGCGAGCTCCCTGCAGTCCGATCACCATGGGCAGGATGGCGGCTTCCACAATGGCGGGGATTCCCCGGTGAATGTTGGGCAGGCCGAATTGGGAGCGTTCCGTGGACAACATCAAATCGCAGGATACCGCCAGTTCCAGCCCGGCCCCCAGGCAAAGCCCGTCGATGGCCGCCACCACCGGAATTTCCCTGGTGCGCAAATCCAGGAAGGTGCGGTGCAACATTCTGCCGATTTCGCGGGCCCCGATCCCGGGCAGGTCCTTGACCATGGCCACGTCGATGCCCGCTGAAAAGGCTTTTTCGCCGGCGGCATCGATCAACACGACCCGCAGAGCGGTCCGGGACTGGGCATAGTCCAGGGCGGCCCGGATCTCCTCCAGCATCACGGCGTTGATGGCGTTGAGCACCTCGGGCCGGTTGAGCGTAACGCGGAGGACGCCCTGCTCCTCCCTGCAGAGCAGGGTTTCCCAGGATTCATGCACCATTGGATTTACCTCCCTTCAAATACCGGCTCTCGTTTATCGATGAATGCCTGCACCCCTTCCTTGGCGTCCCTGCTTTGCCGCACGGGTTCCGCATGGAACTGTTCCAGGCGGAACCCTTCTTCCAGGGGAAGGTGCAGCCCCCGCAATGCCGCCTGCCTGGCGGCCTGGACTGCCAGGGGGCCGTTGCCGGCAATTCGTTCGGCGAGGGAAAGCGCCGTGTCCAACAGTTTGTTCCGGGGCACCACCCGGTTCAGCAGTCCCATGTGCAAGGCCGTTTGGGCGTCGATCGGTTCGCCCGTCAGCAGCATTTCCATGGCCACTGCATGCGGCAGCATCCGGGGCAGGCGCTGGGTGCCTCCGGCGCCGGGGATGATGCCCCGTTTCACCTCGGGCAACCCGAAGGTAGCCGATTCACACGCCACCCTCAGGTCGCAGGCGAGGGCGATTTCCAGCCCACCGGCCAGGCAATGGCCGTTGATCGCCGCGATGACCGGTTTTCCCACGTCCAGGTTTCTGGTGATGCCGCCCAACCCGGGTTCCCGTTCTCCCATTTCGCGCCGTTGAATGGGGGAGACTCCGGCATGGAAGGCTGCAATTTCCTTCAGGTCCGCGCCGGCGCAAAAGGCCTTGTCTCCGGCGCCCGTGAGCACTGCCACCCGCAGGGCGGATGCGGAACGGAATTTTTCCCAGATTTCTATGAGGGCCCGGCTCATTTCCAGGTTGAGCGCATTGCGGGCGTCCGGCCGGTCCATCGTGATCAACAGCACTTGCCCGCGGGTTTCGGAGCGGATGGTCATGGCCGAGCCTCCTCGACAGGCTCGAATCCCTCCAGGTCCAGAATGCTGCCGGAGCGCTGCGTGGCAAACCGGGCCCGCACCCGGATTCCGGCACCAGATGCAGCAGGCAGGGCCAACAGCCTGTGGAGCAGGGCCGAGGTCGCCCCGTCCAGACGGACCAGGCCGAATGCGCCCTTCCCTTTCACTTCCGTCCAGGAAAGCAACTCGCCTTCCGGCCCGACGGGAATCAATTCTTCCAATTCAGCGCCGCAGCGGGCGCAAAAGGAGCGGGCCGGGCAGTAGACCTGGCCGCAAGCCAGGCAGGGCGAAGCCAATATCGTCTGTTCCTCCTGGAGCGCGGTCAGAAATCGGCTGCCGGCCTTCCCCGCCGCATATCGGAAGGGAATTTGAATCGTGCCTTCCAGAATCATTCCATCACCTCGAAATGGAGAATGTCGTCCATGGCCCCGCGGCGTTGCACCTTCCACACGGCCCTGACCCGCATTCCAATCTTCAATTGGGCCGGGTCGTTCCTGTCCAGGTAGTGATTGAGGGTGGTGTCCGCTCCATCCAACTGAATCAGGCCCATCCCGTAGGGCGCCTCCCGCACGGTTCCCGAGCTGGCATCGAGGATGGGGAGATGAACCACCGTCCAGGCCTTGAGGACACCGGAGTCCCGCACCGGAACCCAATCCTCCAGGCGCCGGCGGCAATTGCCACAAAATGGGCGGGGGGGAAGCATCCGCCGGCCGCAGCCGCCGCAGCGCAAGGTTTCGATCTCCCTGTTCTTCAGGGAGGCGCAAAACCGCTCCATGGCCGCGCCGGAGGCATACCGCCATGCCTGGTCCATGGCAATCTCCACCACCATCCGTTCGCTCATGGAGAATCCCCCAGGATGAGGGCGTCCGCCCAGGCATAGACGCCGTACCCGGTTGCCAGGGCCAGCGCGGCTCCTTCCACCTGCCTGTCACCGCCGCGCCCCATGATCTGCAGGGCGGCCTCGGCCACCCGGATCACACCCGATGCGCCCACAGGGTTGGTGGAAAGCACCCCTCCCGAGGGATTGACGGGCAGTTCGCCATCCATGTCCGTCAAATGGTCTTCCACCAACCGTCCCGCCTCGCCTTCCGCACAAAATCCAAGGGCCTCGTACCAGGCCATTTCGGCGTAGGTGACCGGCTCGTAGATTTCCGCCACGTCCAATTCCTTGAGCGGCTCCCGGATGCCCACCTGCCGGTACACCTGACGCGCCGCATCCCGCAACGTGCGCATGGTGACCAGGCGCCGGTCGATATCTCCGATATAGGGCTGCTCGTGCCGGGTCGCGGCCGCTTTTACCCAGGCTGGACGGCCGCAGAGTTGGCGGGCTTTTTCCTGGCTGGCCATGACGATGGCGCAGGCCCCATCGGATTGCGGGCACATGTCGAGCAATCTCACCGGGTGCGCCAGCATTTTCGAGGCGAGGACTTCTTCCACCGTGATGTCCGGCATGCGCAGATGGGCGTGCGGATTGCGGGCCGCATTCCGGCGGGCTTTCACGGCCACCATGGCGGAATGTTTTTCCGTGACCTCCCGCTCGGCCATGTATTGGGAGATGGACAGGGCGAAATTTCCCAAGGCGCCGGAGGCGACGGAACGGTCCCAAAACGGATCCGTCAGCGCCATCCCGGTTTGGGTATGTCCTTCGGAATGTTTTTCGAAGCCGGCCACGAGCAGCAGGTCGAACATCCCCGACGCGACCTGATGGAAACCCGCGATGCAGGCGCTGGTGCCCGACGTGCCCCCGGTGGCCACTTTGAGACAGGGCCGGCCCACCGCCAGCGCCCCCTCGCCCACCCACAACTCCGGGTAGGCCCGGCCTTCGAACAGTTCCATATTGGAGATCACCACCGCCTCGATATCGTTCCCGGCGATGCCGGCATCCTCGATGGCCCTCACCACCGCCTCCCGCACCAACTCCGGTTGGGACACGTCATCCCGTTTGCGGGTATGGTCGGTCTGCCCGGTGCCGATAATCGCCACCGGAATCATGAGGCTTCCCTTTCCCTGCCGCTTTCCAGGATAGCGACCGCCTGGCCCTGACCGGCCGGCCCCCACGCGCCATGCACCAGGGCTCTCGCCTCCCCGGGTCTCTCCCGCATTCTTCGCACTGCCGCGACAAGCCTGGACAGTCCCGCCGCCACCGGCACTGCTCCGGCGAACAGGCCGCCGTTGGGGGAAATGGCCGTGCCTTCGCTCAACCCGGCCGCTTCCACGAACAACTGCTCCTCGTGGGGAAACAGGCAGGAAGGCTCGGCAAAGGCGAAGGCCCGCGCCGGATTCCCCAGGCCGGCTTGGGCGTACGCCCTGCCGCATGCCCTCTTGAGGCCCTCCCATTGAGCCAGATTACGCTCCCCCAGCGCATGGGACTCCAGGTCGTGTCCCAGACCCGTGATGAATACGCCGGGATGGGCGGCCCCGTCTTCGCTGTTGCTCAGAACGCTGCTACTCAGAACGACGGCGCAGGCGCCGTCTGCAAGCGGTGCGCACATTTCTTCACGAATGGGTGAGGCGGCGGGAGGAGAATTGGACACCTCTTCCACGGTGCAGGGGGGAAGCAACCCGGCATCCCCGGCCGCGGTGCGGCGCTGCGCTGCGATGGCGGCCCAGCGCCCTTCGCAATCCGGATCCGCGAGTGCGAGCACCCGGGCCTGCAAGGCGGCGCAGGTGAGGAAATCCACGCCCAATGGCTGGGTGTGGATGGGGTCCAGGGCCCATTGGGTCAGGCATTGGTAGTCCGCCATGGACGGCTTGCCATGGGCGACGATGAGCACCCTGCCATAGGCTCCGGCCGCCAATTGACAGGCGCCATGGATGAGTGCGCCCAATCCGTCCGCCGCGATGCGGGTTTCGGGCTTCATCACCGCGCCCACCACCTCCGTGACGGCGATATTGGAAGCGGTCAATCCATCGAACATATCCACCGACCCCGTGACCACCGCATCGATGCGATCATGGGTTACACCTCCATCCGCGAGGGCCCGCTCCACCGCCTCCAGCACCATCTCGGGGATCGAGCGCGGGTCCGCGGATACCGTCTCGGTCTCTCCGATTCCCGCCACTTGAATCGAGCCGTGGTGAGGATTCATGATCAATTCCCGTCCCCGGCAGCGAGGCCGCATTCCCGGGCGATCAATTCGCGCATCATTTCGCTCGTGCCGGCTCCGATGCCGAAGGCGAGGGAGTCACGGTGCAGCCGGGCGATGGGATATTCCTCCATGTAGCTGTTGCCGCCGAAGATCTGGGCGCATTCATACGCGACGGTCTTGCAAGCCTCCGCCGCAAACAACTTTGCCATGGAAATTTCCTTGTTGGCCGGCTCCCCCCGCACGTACAGATCGATCGCGTGATAGGTCAAACGCTCGGCGGCCTCGATGGCCGTGGCCACATCGGCCAGGCGGTGCCGCCAGACCTGATTGCCCAGCAGAGGCCGCCCGAAGGTATGCCGCTCATGGCCATAGCGCCTGGCTTCCTCGAACATCAGGCGCATCTGCGCGCAGATCATCACCGAAAGAACCAACCGTTCTCCGGAAAATCCTTGCATGATCAGTTTGAAGCCACTGTTCTCATTGCCCACGATATGCGAGGCCGGGACGCGGCAATTCTCGAAGAAAAGTTCCGCGGTATCCGATGCGTGGGTGCCGATTTTTTTCAGTTTCCGGCCACGGGCGAAGCCTGCGGTGTCCGTGGGGACGACAACCAGGGAAATTCCTCCATATCCCTTCTCCCCGGTGCGTACGGCCAGCGTCACGAAGTCCGCCTGGCTGCCGTTGGAGATAAAGGTTTTGCTCCCATTGATGACCAGTTCCTCCTCGGCCCGTACCGCCCTGGTTTGAATGGCGGCCACGTCGCTACCCGTCCCCGGTTCCGTGACACCCAGGCAACCTATTATTTCTCCGGCGATGGCAGGGCGGACGAACCTTTCCTTGAGTTCCGGCGAACCGGCCAAGTCAATCACCCTGGTGGCGAACTCCGCATGCGCGAGAATGCTGACCACCACCCCGATGGAGTGGCTTCGCACAAGCTCCTGCACAAGGATCGTGGTGTACCAGAAATCCAGCCCGCTTCCCCCCAATTCGGGAGACAACCGGATTCCCAGCAGGTCCAAGCGAGCCATTTTCCTGAACAAGTCGCGGGAGACGCTTTCCTCCTCCTCCCAGGCAGGAATATTGGGGCGGATTTCCCGCTCCACGAATCCACGCACGGATTGCCGGAAGGAATCGTGCTCTTGGCTGTACCCGGGAAACATGTTGCCTCCTTCGCCTGACCGCGCCTGGTGGGCTCCGTTGGCCTTTGGTATTGGTCTTTGGTTTTGATCTTTGACGGACTTCGCGCCGTCCGGACAAGATTTATATTGAGTATTACTTAGTTGTCAAGTGTTATTTGATAACCTTGCGGATTTGCTGTAGTTACAGTTAAGTACGCAGGCATGGGATGAGATTCCGAGGTTGCGAATCGCTTGGAAACCGCTGAGGAAGGGACAGGCAATCCGATGAAAACCAAGGCCGGTGCTCATGGAAATAGGATTTGTGGCCCTGCCGGCGCTCCTGGGGGATTCCTCCAGGGCAACCGCAAAGTTGGCGGCAACCAGCGAGAGTCACTTATTTTGAACTGTCAAATTGGCCGGATTTCAGTTGTTTGGCCACAGGCAACTATTTTCACTGTCGTTATTTGTGTTTTTCATCGTTCCAAATAGACTTTGTGGTTGCCCTGTTTGCGATTGCCCCGGGCTTCCGTCCCGCATCCATGGCTGGTAGCTTGCGAATATGGTAACGATGACCATGCGATACCTGTTCCGGTTCCCGGTCCACGACGATTCTGATGACCGATTCCGGGAGAACGTGCCGGCATACAGACATCCCGGCCGAGATGGGCCTTTCCCGGGCTCCGATCCGAACACCCAGCGGGGCCTCGCCCGATGGAAATGGAACGATTGCCTCCTGAAGCGAATCTCCCCGGCCTTCGCACCGGAAGGGATCCGGCAAAACAGGAATCCCTGGTGATGCGATAAAGCCCTGCCGCAAAGACCGCCAAGTTCCGATCAACTCCGATGGGAGGAATCCCGCATGGCCCTTGCGAATATCTCTCTCGCTGACAAGTACAGACAAGATTCCGGACCGATCTACCTGACCGGAACTCAAGCGCTGCTTCGGCTGGCAATGAACCAGTTCCGCCGGGACCAGGCCGCGGGCCTCGATACCGCGTGTTACATCACGGGCTACCGTGGCTCCCCGATGCACAATGTGGACAAAGAACTGTGGCGGGGCGAAGGTTTTCTCGCAGGTGGAAACATTCATTTTCATCCCGCCATCAACGAGGACCTTGCGGCGACGGCCTGTTGGGGTACCCAACAGGCCGCCTTGACCCCGGATGCCCGCCACGATGGGGTTTTCTCCATGTGGTACGGCAAGGGGCCGGGTCTGGATCGTTCCATCGATGCCATTCGTCACGCGAATTTGGCTGGCACATCTGCTCATGGGGGAGTGCTGGTTGCCGTTGGCGATGATCCGGCCATGAAATCGACGGACGTTCCGGCCGCCTCCGAGACCATGTTCGCCGATTTGTTCATGCCGATGCTCTATCCGGCCTCGGTACAGGAAATTCTCGACTTCGGTCTGTACGGCTGGGAATTGTCACGCTTCTGCGGCTCCTGGGTCGGGTTCAAGATAATCGCCGATACGGTCGATACCGCCGCGGTTGTGGAGGGCGATCCCCACCGCTTGCACATCATCCGGCCCAGTTTCGAATTCCCGTCCGACGGGGTGTCGATCCGGGCCGGGGACCGTTGGGTGGAGCAGGAGCCGCGTCTGCGCCGCTACAAGATTCCTGCCGCCATCGCCTTCGCCCGCGCCAATGGACTCAACCGCCGCGTCATTGACGGCCCGGGCCGCCGCTTCGGAATCATCTCGTCGGGCAAGGCCGCGATGGATACAAGGGAAGCTTTGCGGGAACTTGGCCTTGACGACCGGACCGCCGGGGAAATCGGCATCTCCTTCCTCCAGATCGGAATGCCGTTTCCATTCGACGCCGAAACCGTGCGCGGCTTCGCCGACGGGCTGGAAGAAATCCTCGTGGTCGAGGAGAAAAGGCCTTTCCTCGAGATGCAGACCCGGGATGTCTTGTATGACATGCCGGAAGGACGGAGGCCGCGCATTACCGGCCTGACCGATGAGGAAGGCCGTGTGCAGTTCCCCGAGTGCGGCGAATTCGGGCCGGCGGACGTAGCCAGGGTGATCTCGCACCGGATTGCCGGCTTCCACTCCAGCGGCCGCATGGATGCGCGGCTGGCCTTCCTGAATTCCAAGGTGCGCCGAATGCAGGAGCAGTCCGAGTTGCCGATAGCGCGTATCCCCTATTTTTGTTCAGGGTGCCCGCACAACAGCTCTACCAAGGTGCCGGAGGGCAGCCGCGGGCAGGGAGGAGTCGGCTGCCATTTCATGGTCACCTACATGGACCGGAACACGAATGTGACCACCCACATGGGAGCGGAGGGGGCGAATTGGATTGGCCATGCACCCTTCACCAAAACCAGGCATGTCTTCCAGAACATGGGCGACGGCACCTACTACCATTCCGGTTTGATGGCCATTCGCGCCTGCATTGCAGCCGATGTGAACATCACCTACAAGATTCTCTTCAACGATGCAGTTGCGATGACCGGTGGCCAGCCCTTCGACGGACCGTTGTCTCCGGTGTTGATTTCCCGGCAGATGCATGCCGAAGGGGTGCGGCGCATCGTGGTAGTATCCGATGAGCCGGAAAAATACCCCTCCAATGCAGGATTCGCCAAAGGGACCGAGATCGGGCACCGGCGGGAGTTGGATCAGATCCAACGTTCGTTGCGGGAAACGCCGGGTGTCAGTGTGCTGATTTATGACCAGACCTGCGCGGCGGAGAAACGCCGCCGCCGCAAACGTGGCGAGATGATCGATCCTCCACGCCGCATGTTCATCCATCCCCGCGTTTGCGAAGGTTGCGGAGATTGTAGCCGCACCTCCAACTGTTTGTCGGTGTTTCCCCTGGAAACCGCATTTGGCCGGAAGCGGGTCATCGAACAGTCCTCCTGCAACAAGGATTATACCTGCGCCGACGGGTTATGCCCGAGCTTCGTCAGGGTCATCGGGGGAACCCTCCGAAAATCGGGAGTGGAGGGACCGGTGCCCAGAGAGGTGACCCTATTGCCGGAGCCGCGGCTTCCGGAATTAAGGGAAGGTGAATCCTACAACATCCTGGTGGCGGGAATCGGCGGCACCGGGGTGGTGACCATCGCCGCCTTGCTGACCATGGGCGCCCACCTGGAAAACAAGGTGTTTTCGACCATCGATCAATTCGGCATGGCGCAAAAAGGTGGCGCAGTGACAAGCCACGTCCGGATTGCGCGCGATCAAAAAGATTTGGGCGCGGCTCGGTTGAGTACCGGTACTGCGAATCTTGTGTTGGGTTGCGACAGCCTGGTCACGGCAGGCGACCTGGTGCTCGATGTCATCAATCCATCAACCACGCGAATTATCGTTAACACTCACCAAGTCATCACGGGCCAGTTCGCTCTCGATCCGGACCTGGATTTTCCGGAATACGCCATGAACACGCGAATCGAGTCGGAAGCGGGGGAAGGCATGCTCGACGCTTTCAACGCGACACGCCTGGCTACGGCCCTGCTCGGCGATTCCATCGCAAGCAACCTCTTCATGTTGGGCTTCGCCTATCAAAAGGCCCTGGTGCCGGTATCCGCGGCGGCGATCGAACGGGCGATTGAAATGAATGCCCTCGCAGTCGACATGAACAAGGCGGCCTTTGCATGGGGCCGCCGCGCCGCCCACGATCTCAAGGCGGTGGAGGCCCTGGCGGCAGGCGGTATCCCGGTGTCTGGGGAAGCAAACCCGGAAACCCTGGAAGAATTGATCGCCCATCGTTCGGCGGACCTCGTCTCCTACCAGGATATAACCTACGCAAAGCGATACGAGGGTCTGGTGCGGAGAGTGCAGGCGGCGGAAGCCGAACGCACGCCCGGACTCACGGGTTTGGCCGATGCGGTGGCATCCGGATTGTATAAGCTGATGGCCTACAAGGACGAGTACGAGGTGGCGCGTCTTTTCAGCACTCCATCCTGGCGGGCGCAGGTGGAAGCGCAGATCGAAGGAATCGAACGGATTGAACTTTTTCTTGCGCCGCCGCTGATCGCCCGTCCCGATCCCAACACCGGGCAGGTGCGAAAGCGCGTGTATGGCCCCTGGATCTTTCCCTTCCTGCGCTTTCTCGCAAAGGGAAAGCGATTGCGGGGAACCATCCTGGACATTTTCGGGCACACAAAAGAGCGCCGCGGCGAACGGGAACTGATCCGCGAATACGAGGCTATTCTCGCAGAGTTAATGCTCCGGCTCAATCACGACAGCCATCCCATGGCCGTCGAAATCGCCGAGGTACCACAATCAATCCGTGGATTTGGGAGCATCAAGGCCAAAAACATCGCCACTGCACGGGATGAATGGAAACGGATGATGGCCCTTTGGCGGGCGGATAGCCCATTGCCGAAGGTTGCCGATTGAGAAACCGGCCCTGACGCTGAACCCCCCATCCCCCTCCTGATTACGCGTCCCTTCCCGTCCCGGCTGCGGTACGGACGAAATGGGGCAGGCCGGCGGGCGGGAGACGCCCCGATGCTTCCGGCGGCCTGCGATTTGCGGGGAGGCCCTGGCAGCGATTCCATGCGGAAGGGAGTGGGACCTCCCGCCGTTTTCTTCGTGAAAACCTATATCATCACCCTTTCCAACCCTGCGCGCCCGCACAGGTTTGACCGGAAGCATCCGGCCACGGTGCATTCAGTGCATCCAGGCATTCCGGCGTGAGATGCCTTGCCACCGCCTCCGGGGGCAGGCAGGAATTATGCTGGGAAATAGGATAAGCTGGCACCATAGGAAAGGCGGTCATGCCCCGGCCGCATCTCCCCCATCGGATGGAAGGGAGCGCATTGGGAGGCAGACTGGCTGGAGCGAACCCGGCAGCCCGAGGGAAGAAATGAACGACTGGTACATCATGGACGCGTTGCGGAACGTATCCGGCCCCCATGCCCTGTCGTGGATCAAGGGGCGGGTGCGCAAGGGGCCCAACTTCTGGGTGGGTCAGCCCGGTGGCACGGATTGGGTGCCGGCGGACCACATCCGGGAGGAGGATGCCGATGCCATCGAGCTGAAAGCTCCGCAATCCGGGGCGGAGTCGAAGACCCATCTGCTCGAGCGCGGCATCAACGAGTTGATCGGACTCTGCAAGGGGATCATCGCCGACGGAAAGGTGGACCCCAACGAGGCGAAATTCCTCCGCTCCTGGCTGGAAAACAACCAGCAGGTGGCCGATCTGTGGCCGGCCAACGTATTGCAGGAACGGCTGGTGAAGATCTTCTCCGATGGCATCGTGGACGAACAGGAGCAGGAGGAACTGACGCGTTTGTTGGCCCGCTTTACCGGGGGCACACCCGGCGTGTCGGATGCGGAACCGCTGGCCACCCGGCTGCCCCTGGACGACCCGGAGCCGAAGGTGGAGTTCAAGGGGAAATCCTTCTGCTTCACCGGAATCCTCGTGATGGGATCCAAGGCGCGTTGCCGGGAAAATATCGAGGAAAGAGGGGGCATCTACCATAATCAACCGCAACGGAAGACCGACTATCTGGTGATCGGGGCGCTGGGCAGTCCCTTCTGGACCCACAGCACCCACGGGGAGAAGGTGGAACTGGTCCTCGCAAACCGCGAATCGGGAGGAAAGACCGCCATCGTCTCCGAGGAGCACTGGACGTTCTACCTGGACGAACGGGTGACCGCGCCGGGCCCGGCGTGAGGTTCC
>CAZOXD010000152.1:0-12447 GCA_964583525.1 uncultured Pseudomonadota bacterium | reverse complement strand
CTCGAACCCGCGGCCTCCGGCGTGACAGGCCGGCGTTATAACCAGCTTAACTACGACCCCGATTGCTGTTTCAATTATAGAAGCTGACCTTTTTTTGTCAATTGAGAACCCCCCGGGGTTCCGGGCCCGGGTCGCGGCGCGGCCCTCCTCTATCTTCTTCCCTCCATCGCATTCCCGCACACCCCTCACTCCAAGGTCACGAACAGGCAGGTGCGCATTTTCCCGTCGAGGGCCTGGCTGAGGTGGCCCTTGCCGGTGGTGTCCTCCACCAGCAGGATTTCCCCGGGGCCGATCTCCCGCTCCTCCCCATCGCTGGCGGTGATGCGCACTCCGCCTGTGAGGTTGACGATGAACTGGCGGCGGGGGGCATTGTGCCAGTCCAGGTCGTAACTGGGCATGACTTCCCGGAAGATCAGGTTTTTCACGGGGACGGGGGCGGAGAGGTTTCCCATGAAGAGTTCCTCCACGAATTCCACGTTCACGTTCTTGAAGTGGGATTCGCCGTTCTCGTCCGCGTACAGGTGGTGATATTTCACGATGGCTCCGTAGTTCCGTGACTGCGTGGCTGCCGGCATGCCGGTAGGTTGAAGGAAATTTACAATAGTTCCAATTGCAGGGGCGGATGAATGGGATAAGGTTGCGGGCTGTCAAGGGCGCTCGGAATCGCAGGCTGCCGCTCGCGCACCAGGGGGGCGTCATCGATGTAGAGCTCGAACCCGTGCTCCTTCAGCCAGTTCCGCCAGAGTTTGTAATCGGGCAGCACCCCCGCCACGCTTTCCCAGAAGCGCCGCGAATGGTTCATGTGAAGGAGGTGGCAAAGCTCGTGCGCCACCACGTAGTCCAGCACTTCCGGCGGCGCCAGGATCAGGCGCCAGTTGAAGTTGAGCCCTCCCTTGGCCGAACAACTCCCCCAGCGGCGCTTCTGCCCCTTGATGCGGATGGTGCGCGGCTGCACGTCCAGCAGCGCCTGGAAGTGGGCCACCCGCGCCGCGATCATTTCCCCGGCCGCGGCCATGTATCCCTGCAACATCCATTCACGCATTTCCGCCTCGCTGTTGGGCGCTATGGCGGCGGGTGCACTGCTTTTATCACCGCCTGCATCCTTGCCGGCGGGCAAGGGCAGGCACAAACGGCCTTCCTCCAACCGCACGGGGGCAACGGTCTTCCCACGCCCGGCGGAGCGCACCACTTCCAGCCGGTACTCGGAGCCTTGGAAGGGCAGCAGACTCCCCGGCAGCCAGCGCGGGGATTTCCGGCCACGCTGCCTGCGGCGGGCTTCCTCCAACCTGGCGAGGATCCAGCGGGCCTTGGAGCGGATCGCCTGCTCCACCCGCCAGCGGGCATGGCGGCGCGGGCAATGCACCACCAGCCCGTCCTCCGGATCGATGGTGAGGGTTACCGTGCGCCGGCGGGGACTGCGCCGCACGCGGTAGGCGAGGCTCAGTCCCGGCAACTCGATTTTCCGATCCTCGTATTGGGCGTCCATTCCCATGCCGGTTCGGGAGAAGCAGATGCGGCCCCAGCCTTCCAGTGGCGTTGGGCGGCGAATCGTGACACGATGTGCTGTCCCATAAAACCCGTTTGGCATGGTGTTCGTCAACTCTCGTCGAAGAAAACACCCGGCGGGTCAGGACCATGGCCCATCATCGATCCGCATCGTCTCGACCGGGAAGCACAGAAACCCAACCATCGGCACATCGAATACCCATGCAATACGACGTTATCGGCATTGAAAATCCATTGATCGACCTGTTGGTGCAGGTCCCCGACGAAACCCTGGACAAGCTTCAGTTGAAGAAGAACCACATGATGCTCATCGACGAGGAGCGTCACAAGTTCTTGCTGGAGAACTTGCACGGTGTGCACATTCAATCCGAGCCGGGGGGCTCCTGCGCCAACACCATGCTGGGCATCGCCCAACTGGGGGGCAAGAGCGCTTATTGCGGCAAGGTGGGGCGGGACGTCTACGGCGAAGTCTACATCAGCAAGCTGGAAGAAGGGGGAGTCGCCTCCTATATTTCCCCCGATGGCAACGTCACGGGGAGCACGGTGATCATGGTCACCCCGGACGCCGCGCGCACCATGAACACATTCCTGGGGGCCTGCCAGGAACTGACCGCCGCCGATATTCCCGTGGACGCCATCAAGTCCTCCCAGCTGCTCTACATCACCGGGTATCTGTGGGACACCGAGACCCAGAAGGAGGCGGCCCTGCTGGCCTTGCGCACCGCCGGGAGCGAAGGCATCCATGTGGCCATGAGCCTGGCCGATCCCTTCTGCGTGGTGCGGCACAAGGAGGATTTCGTGAAGATCCTCGACGGATACGTGGACTTCGTGTTCGCCAACCGGGAGGAGGCGCTGGAACTGACCGGGACGGACAGCACGCACGAGGCCATGGCGGCCCTGCGGAAATGGTGCGGCGGCGCAGCCATCACCCTGGGGGGCAGCGGGGCCTTCGCAACCCGGGGGGACGAGCATGTCTACCTGGACGCCCTGCCCGTGGAACCGGTGGACACCACTGGCGCCGGGGACGCCTTCGCCGCCGGGTTCCTCCACGGCCTGACCAGCGGGGCTTCGCTCTTCCAGAGCGGGCGGCTGGGCGCCCGGTTTGCGGCCCAGGTCATCCAGCGCATCGGACCACGGCTGGAAGGGGACGTGCGCGCCCTGCTGGCCCCGGTGCTGGACGATCCGCGCGGCTGATTACTGTTCATCCATCTGCGAAGACCCTCTCCTTGCCCATAACCCCTTGGACATCGATCCATGCCCATAGACCCATGCCCATAGACGTCGTCCGCGCCCGGGCCGAGACGCCCGGATGCAGCCATGTGCTGCACTTCAACAATGCCGGCGCGGCGCTGATGCCGGCTCCGGTGCTGGAGGCGCTGCAGGGTCACTTGGCTCTGGAGGCCCGTATCGGTGGATACGAGGCCGCCGAGCGGGAGGAAGCCCGCCTGGAGCATTTCTACGACGCGGCTGCCCAACTGCTTCATTGCCACCGGGATGAGCTGGCCTTTGCGGAAAACGCCACCCGGGCCTGGGACATGGCCTTTTACTCCCTGCCATTCGCGCCCGGGCAGCGCATCCTCACCTCCGTTTCCGAGTACGCCAGCAACTACATCGCCTACCTGCAGGTGGCGCGTCGCACAGGGGTGCGGGTGGAGGCGGTGCCCAACGACGAGCACGGCGCGCTTTCAGTCCCGGCGTTGGAAGACATGCTCGACGAATCGGTGCGCCTGATCGCCGTGACCTACATCCCCACCAATGGGGGATTGATCAACCCCGCCGCCGAAATCGGCCGGGTGGCGCGGGCTGCCGGGATACCCTACCTGCTCGACGCCTGCCAGGCCGCCGGGCAGATTTCCCTGGACGTGGAAGCGCTGGGCTGCGACATGCTGTCGGTCACGGGGCGCAAGTTCCTCCGCGGCCCCCGGGCGACGGGGTTCCTCTACGTGCGCAGGGACTTCCTGGAGCAACTGGAGCCGGTCTTCCTGGACCTGCACGCCGCCGAATGGACGGCTCCGGATGCCTTCCAGATACGTCTGGACGCACGCCGTTTCGAGAACTGGGAGACCCACTTCGCCGGGAAAATCGCCCTGGGCGTGGCCATCGACTATGCTCTGGACTGGGGCCTGGAGGCCATCGCGGAGCGCACGCAATCCCTGGCCGGCAAACTGCGCGCGGGCCTGGAGCAAGTGCCGGGTGTGACCGTGCGGGACCTGGGCGCACTGAGGTGCGGAATCGTCACCTTCACTGTGGAGGAGCGCGATTCCGAGGCCCTCAAGCTGGCCCTGCGGGAGCGGTCCATTAACGTCTCAACCAGCAGCAGATCGGGCGCGTTGCTGGACATGGAAGGACGGGGAATCTCCGACATGGTGCGGGCGTCGGTGCATTACTACAACAGCGAGGAGGAGGTGGCGCGCTTCCTTGCCGCCCTGGGGGAACTGGCGTGAACGAATGGTGAGCGGCCGGGATTGGCGTTTCCAGGGCGGCGAATCGTCACCATGAAGTTCATGCAAGGGAGTTCATGCAAGGGAATTCATGCTGGAGGCAGGGAGGCCGGGTAGTGTCTCGGTTTGGGATTCCATGGAAAAAAAATGTCATGTCATGCTGAACGGAGTTAAGCATCTCACGTGATGACCCCGAAGACCCTTCACTGCGTTCAGGGTGACATATTCAAATTGAGCCACTACCGGAGGCTGGATGGAATGGATTGAACCGATTTGGGGGTGGATCGAACCGGTCTGGGGCCGGGACCTCTGGATCGCGATGGGTTTCGTGATGCTGGCCGGGATCGTGCGGGGCTTTTCCGGATTCGGGGCGGCCATGATGCTGGGGCCCGTCTTCGCGATTCTGTATTCGGCGCCTCAGGCCGTGGCCACCATGACCGGGCTGGGCACGCTGGCCTCCCTGCAACTGCTGCCCGGGGCGCTCCCGCGCACCGACTGGCGGGAAATGCTGCCCATCACCATCATGGCCGCCCTGGCCATCCCACTGGGTTCGATGATCCTGCTTTCCCTGGACCCGGAGGTGATGCGCCGGGTGATCTCCGCAGCGATTCTGGCGATGGTGCTGGTGCTGATGACCGGCTGGCGCTATCCGGTCAAGCCGGGATTCCTGGGAGCCCTGGGGACGGGGGGGTTGAGCGGTTTGATCAATGGGGCCACCGGAGTGGGGGGACCGCCGGTGGTGTTGTACCTGTTGGCCGGGCCGAACACCGCCGGCGCCAACCGCGCCAATCTGATCTCCTACTATGTCTTCCTCAACGGACTGACCCTGGCCGCCCTGTACGTGCAGGGGGTAGTGGACAACCACACCTTGGCCCGGATCGTCCTGCTCCTCCCCGCGCAGATCGTCTCTCTGGGGATGGGGGCCTGGCTGTTTCACCATGCCAGCGACGCCATCTATCGCCGCATCGCCCTGGGACTGCTGATCGCGGTGGCCCTCTTCGGATTGGTTTATACCTGAGCCATGGAGTTCTGAGTCACGGAGAAAGGTAGTGGAAGCGTTCATGCCCGCGCCGGTTTCTCCGCGTAGGCGCGCCCGGCCCGGACGTGGCCGTGCAGGGTGCGGCCCAACATGCCTGCTTCGATGCCGTAGGCGGCCGTCAGCGCCAGCACCCCCACCAGGGCCCCATCGGCTGCCGGCCAGAACAGGCAGAGCGACGACACCGCGCCCACGGCGGCGATGCGGGCCAGTCCCGTGGTGGCCAGGACGCCGGTATGCCGGGCCCCGGCCAGCAAACCCCGGTACACTGCCGCGTGCGCCCACAGGAAGGGAGTGATGGCAAAGGAGAGCAGGGCCGTTCCGACCGCTCCCGACAGTTCCGGACCTAAGCCCATCACCGTGCTCAGCAACCCAAATTGCAGGGGGGTGTAAAAGACCAACCCGATCAGCACCGTGAACAATCCCGCCGCCAGCCGGGTGAAGCGCAGCACCGTGCGCAGGTCCGCCACCGTCCGGGTGAGAGCCTGGGCGGTCTGGGCCATGTTGCGCAGGGGGCTCATCATCAGCATCAGCAGACCCCGCGCCACGCCGAAGGAGGCCAGCGCCAGGTCGGGCCGGGCCAGACGCCCCAGGAACAGGTTGACGATCACCACCAGCGCGTTTTCCATTATCGCGTTGAGGAGAAGCGGCCAGGCGAAGCGCAGGATTTCCCCGTAGCCGGGGAGGGGTACATCCCCCTCCTCCGGGCGCTCCCGGTAGAATGGGGCGGAGAAGACCAGCACGAACAGGGATTCCACCGCGATGCAGAGCACCAGGGCCGCCGCCCCCAGTTGGGCGCCGGCCAGGGAGAAGGACAGGGCCAGCAGGAACACGCCCAACGATCCCAGCCGCAGCACCGTGCCATAGGTGATGAAGAGGGTGCGCCGGTGCAGCATCAACAACCCGGCGCCCACGTTGCGGGTCATCTGCAGCGGAAAGAGCAGCACGAATACCAGCGAGGCCCCGCGCGCCTCCGCGGCTACCCGCGGCCCGGCGCCGAAGAACCCGGCGTAGATGAGATCCCCCAGGGGCGTGAGGGCCACCAGGGAGATCACGGCCATGTTGGCCGCCGCCATCACCGCGCCGAGTTTCCAGACCCGGCGCACCGAGCGGCGGCTGGTGATGAATCCCAGGACGATCTGGTGAATGGGCCGGAAGACGCTGCTCAACAGGGCATTGAGGGCGAAAGCCAGGGAAAAGCCGGCGATGGCCACGGTGGGATCCCCCTGCCGGGCCAGCCAGGAATGGATCACCGTATGGGTGATCATCATCAGCTGCGCCCAGAAGATCAGCGGGACGAAGAAGCGGGCTACCTCCCCCAGGGTCAGTTTACCGTGCATGGGAGGTTCGCACCGCCCGGGACGCTCCGGCGCGGCGGATCTTTCCGCGAAATCGCGCTTGGCAATGAACCGCGGGGAAGGAATGGGATTTGAACGGGCGCATGGAGGCCCAGCGTAGCGCATTCACTACCGGGAGTGAAGACGCATGGGCTCCCAAAAACAATCCCGGCTCCCCATCTGCAAAAGAGTGGGGAGCCGGAAATCAGGAGGAAAAACTGCGTATGGTGGACGTTAGAACGCCCAACTCACCACCACGCCCGTAGCCGATATATTGATGGTGGATCCAGACCCATCGTCTTCCTCGGATTCCATGATCGTCAATATGATATTCAAGCCCTCTTCCGGGACCCAACCCAGGGAGATGACTTGTTCACTGACTTCAAGGGTCTCCACGGTGAACAGGTTGTTGATATCCGCGGTTTCCTCGGAGGACGAGAGAGCTTGGACTCCAATCAGGAAGTTCGAGAATATCACCTCCAGCGTGATTCCCGTATCCTCATAGGATTCCAGGTACTGGGTGTTTCCCGCGGGGTCCACCAGTTCGACGATGGTGGTTTCTGTCCGGTTGATTTCAAAGTGATAACCGCTTTCCTTGTCCCGATTGTATAGGGCTGCTCCGTAGCGGGTCACCTCGTGATCCGCTTCCGATTCCACGTTTAATGGGTCGCTCCGCGAACTCGTCTCGGTGCCGTAGGAGCCTCCGAGATAGAAGACATCACCCAGTTTCCAGATGCCCCCCCCGACAATCATTTGGGTTTCTTCGGTTTCGTTCGAAGTTGAATCCGTATCCTTCGCTGTCTCCTGGCCTACGCCAATGAGGAAGGATTCGCCCAACCGCGCACCAGCGTTCAAACTGGATTCCTCGAAAGTGATGGTCCCACCTCCCCAAGCGGTGTCAATTTCCAGGTCGTGGCCCAATTGCGAATAGCCGATGGCGAAGGATTCTCCAACGTAGCTCAGGTTGATCCCGATGGCCTCACCGCTGGCTAAATCAACGTCCGTCCCGCCAAAGGTAGCTCTAACATCGACGGTGAGATAACCCAATCCGATTTGCGAGGAGCTCTGCATCGGAAGTGTCGCCGGATTGGCTCCCCCCAAGAAGGGATTCATTGAGGGCGCGGCTACCTGCGCCTGCACCCCGGCGGCCGCGAACATCATCAGCGCGGCCAGAATTAATCCGAATTTACGCATTTTTTTCTCCTTGAAGTTTCGTTTCAATACTGCCTTGCAACCAGGTACTGCTCATTTCCCCTCGTTGAAACATCAGCATTACTGCCAAAAATTCATCCAAAACATGGGCCTCTGGTCCATCGGTGCAAAAATGACACCGAATGCCCCGTTTTTGCCCTTGCCGGGCGTCAAAACATCCATCCCAAATTGAGAAAGGTCGTATCGATGAAGGTCGCGTTCCCGGTGGCAATATCCGTTTCCTTGGTGCGGTGAATGGTCACCCCGATGGTAAAGCCATCCTCGGGAAGCCAACCGAAGCTGGCGATGGAATCGTCCACCGTTCTCACAGTGGATCCCGCTGCATCGCTGATCTTGTTGGATATGGATTCGAAGCTGAACAACAGATTGAAAAGAATCGCCTCCACAATGGCCCCGGTGACCACCTCGGATTCAATGAATAAGGGCGCCGAAGTATCGCCGCGGTTTTCCACATACCCTTCCAGGTGCATGCCCTCCGGGCCCTCGCGCCATTGGATGGCCAAGCCGTAGGTGGATACCGGGCGGGAAGATTCTCCCAGGGAGTTGCTTTCGCTGATGTTCCCGACCGAATACCCGAAATAGAAATTATCCCAGAGCCGTACTCCCGTACCGAAGGTGGTGGCCGCGCTCTTATCGGCTGAAATCGGGTCGGAAAATTGATTGGTTCGAGAGCCGATCCCAAAGGAAAGCCAACCCCCGATTTGATAGGACAGAGCGACCAGGGTGTTGTCGATGGACACATCGCCCCCGCCAAGAGCCGGTTCGATGGACAAACCGAGATTGAGGACTTCGGCCATGATGGAAATGGTATTACCCAGCAGCCGGAATTGGACGAGCGACCCGCTCCCCGATGCCAGGTCGGAAGTAATCCCGGCGACCGATTGGGTTGCGGAGGTGGTTGCCGAGCCCAGCGTGATGCGGGTGTTGGGGCTCCAGGGGAGCACCGCGGGGTTATACGGAAAGGGCGATTCGATCTGCAGGGAGTTCATCCTGGGGGCGGCAACCTGTCCGAAAACCGGCCCGGATAACATCAGCAGCGTCAATCCGATCAATACCGTGGTTCGTTTCATCATCTTCCCGGCCTGATTGCAGCGTGATGGGCCAACTGGATGGCGGGGTTTGAATAGGTGCTCCGGCATGGTTCCTCCGGTGTGTTTTGGATCGTCTCTCCGGTTATTATCGATCCGGTAAATATCAACCCCTGCGTGGTTCGTTTTAAGTTCTACTGAATCACCACATCCATCGGATCCAATCATTCAAGTTTTCGTCCAATCCTGTCTCTTTTCCGTCCTCTTTTCATTCTACTTTTCATTACCTTTCAAATGTTGCGCCATTCTACCAGAGATCGGATTGAAAGAAAACTCAAATGTACCTTTTCATGATAAATCCATTCCCGAATTTCACCGGAAATCCAGGATGGGACAGGGGGTTCTTTTTTTCTTATCGGCATCTTTTCCCAAACCTTGAATGGGTTGAATTACAGGAAATCAAACTCCCGCGAAGCAGCGGGGCGCGGGGGTTTGCGCGATTTTTCTTGACAAGCGACGGGACGAATCCCTTACACTTCACAGTTTGGATAGTCTCTCCCATTTTAGTCTCCGCGGAGAATCCGCGAAGGAATCCCGGTATTTCATGGAAATTGGAAAAAGAACATATTTTTGTGGTGAATTGAACGCCGCCAGGATCGGCGAAGAAGTGGTCATGTGTGGCTGGGTCAACACACGCCGGGACCACGGTGGGGTGATTTTCGTGGACCTGCGCGATCACACCGGACTGGTGCAGGTGGTCTTCAAACCGGAGGTGAACCCCACGGCCCATGTGGAGGCGGACGCCCTGCGCAACGAGTTCGTCATCGCAGTGCGGGGCCGGGTGGAGCATCGCGAAGAGGGAAACGTCAATCCCAAACTGCCCACCGGGGAAGTGGAAATCCTGGTGGACGTCCTGGATATCCTCAATCCCTCCGTGCCTCCCCTGTTCGATTGGGAGGACGACGTGGACGAGCGGTTGCGGCTCAAGCACCGCTACTTCGATCTGCGTGGGCCGGCCATGCAGCGCAATCTGCGGCTGCGTTCGGAGGCCGCCCGGCTGGTGCGCAGCCATCTGCACGAGAACGGATTTGTGGAGGTAGAGACGCCCGTGCTGACCCGCTCCACCCCGGAGGGCGCACGGGATTACCTGGTTCCATCCCGGGTGTCTCCCGGCCAATTCTACGCCCTGCCGCAATCCCCCCAACTTTTCAAGCAATTGCTGATGGTGGGGGGTGTGGACCGCTATTACCAGATTGTCCGGTGCTTTCGGGACGAGGATCTGCGGGGCAACCGGCAGCCGGAATTCACCCAAGTGGATATCGAGATGTCCTTCATCGACCGGGACGACATATTCACCCTGGTGGATGGCATGTTCTCGCGCATGTTCGCCGAACTGCTCGGCGTGAAGATTCCCCTGCCCATCGAGCGCATGACCTATGCCCAGGCCATGGAGGAATACGGGAGCGATGCCCCCGACCTGCGCTTCGGCCTGAAGCTGGTGGACGTCTCCGATCTGGTGGCTGAAACGAAGTTCAAGGTATTTGCCGACGTGGCCGCCAAGGGAGGTCAGGTGAAAGGCATCCGCGTTCCTGGCGGGGCGAAGACTTCCCGCAAGGAGTTGGACGAGTGGACCGAATTCACCGGCATTTACGGCGCCAGGGGAATGGCCTGGGTGAAAATGCAAAGCGACGGGTGGCAGTCTCCCATCGCCAAGTTTTTCACTCCCGAACAGCAATCGGCGCTGGAGGCGCGGCTGGGACTGGAAATGGGCGATCTGGTGGTGTTTTGCGCCGACTCGCCTCAGGTGGTGGCGGATTCCCTGGGCAATCTGCGCAAGGAAATCGCCCGCCGCACCTCCCTGGCGAACGATTCCCAGTTCCACTTCGTGTGGGTGACCGACTTTCCCCTGATGGAACGGGACCGGGAATCCGGGCGGCTGTCCTCCATGCACCACCCCTTCACGGCGCCGTTCGCAGAGGACCTGGAAAAATACGCGGAAAGCGATCCCCTTAAGATCCGCTCCCGGGCCTACGACATCGTGCTCAACGGCGTGGAGTTGGGGGGCGGGTCCATCCGCATCCACGATACCGAACTGCAATCGCGGGTGTTCCAACTGCTGGGTTTGGGGGAGGCGGAATGCCGGGAGAAATTCGGATTCCTCCTCGACGCCCTGAAAACCGGCGCCCCGCCCCACGGTGGAATCGCCCTGGGCTTCGACCGCATCATCATGTTCCTGACGGGCGCCGCCTCCATCCGGGACGTGATCGCCTTTCCCAAAACCCAGCGGGCCGGGGATTTGATGGTGGATGCCCCCGCCACGGTGGATGAGGGCCAATTGAGGGAATTGGGAATCCGGCTGATCCGGCCGTAGATTGCGCGGATTGGAACCGGAACGGCCCAGCGTAACCGCCGATGAACGCAGATGAGCGCTGATGGAACTGCTACGGCAACTGCGAGCCTCACCCTTCCGCCCCTGACGGGGCTCCCTCCCTCTCCACAAAACCCTTCGACAGGCTCAGGACAGGCGTGGAGAGGGAAACTGCAAAATGCAACCACCCCGGCAAAATGGGTTTCTTTCGTAATATCTTTTTCTTGACATTTTATCCTTATATATCAATACATTATGACACGATAAATCGGATTTGTCCAGGAGAATATGAGGTGGAAGGACTCAATTCCCCTCTCCCCTTGGAGAGGGGAGGAGCGCCGCGGCAGTACAATGGAACAGCGCGCGGTGGGGTGAGGTTGCTGTTCGATTTTCCATCAGCGTTTATCTGCGTTTATCTGCGGTTCAAATGCAGTTCGCAGTTGCTGTTCCCCCCTCGCCACCTTCCTTGCAATACGCGTCTCAACCCAGCACGACCTGGGTCTGCCGGCCCAGCTTGGAAATGCTCACCTCCACCTTATCCCACTTTTTCAGGAAGGCCGCCGGGTCGTTCATTCCTATGGCAACGCCGGAGGGAGTCCCGGTGGTGACCACGTCGCCGGGCTCCAGCGTAAAGAACTGGCTGGTGTACCAGATGATGTGGGGAAGGTCGAAGATGAAATCGCTGGTGTTGCTGCTCTGGCGCACCTGGCCGTTCACCTTCAACTCCAGTTCCAGGGCGTGGGGATCGCCCACTTCGTCCGGCGTAACCAGCCACGGCCCCAGCGGGCCGAAGGAATCGTGGCTCTTCCCGCGCACCCACTGGCTGCCCCGGAACTGGAAATCGCGCTCGCTCACATCGTTGCAGATCATGAATCCCGCCACGAACTCCAGGGCCCCATCCATGGAAGGCAGGTCCTTGATCCGGCTGCCCACCACGAAGGCCAGCTCCACCTCGTAATCCAGCTTGCTGCTGGTCTTGGGCACGAGGATGCCGTCGTCCGCGCCGCAAATGCAGGAGGTGTGCTTGGTGAAGATCTCCGGCTCGGCGGGAATCTCCGCGCCCACCTCGGCGGCATGCTTGCGGTAGTTGAGCCCGATGGCCACGAACTTGTGGGGCCGGGCCACCGGGGCCCCCAGCCGCGGGCTCCCCTCCACCTGTGGGCACTTCCCGCCCGCAACCAGGGCGCGCGCCTGCTCCACCCCGCCGGCCGCGAAAAAGTCGGGCGTGTAATCGTGAATATGCTGGGAAAGGTCCACGATGCTCCCGTTGTCCTGCAATACGCCCGGTCTTTCCTGGCCGGGCTCTCCGAATCGAATCAGTTTCATTGCTGCGTCCTTGTGGTGACGGATCGAAATCTGGGTTAATGGGGATAGCGGACAGGCTTGTCCGCATCCCGGGAGATGGTGGGCGGGCCGAGGGCCAGTAGAACGGAGGGCCGTATTCCCTCCCATCCGGCCACCATCCGTCCAGCTACCGGTTCAAATCCTTATCCCCTTTGCCGCCATTGCGCAAACTGCG
>CAZOXD010000151.1:0-12653 GCA_964583525.1 uncultured Pseudomonadota bacterium | reverse complement strand
TTAATTTTAACCGCATAAATTCAATAATTATAGAACAGGCAGTCAATCGAAATATGAAACAATCAAAGAAATTTTCAGAAATTATAGAAAGAATCGAATATCTACGTAACTTGCTGAAGTTGAACAAGAGCAGGTTTTCGGCCGACATTGGGATGAAGCCCCAAACCTATAACAACTTCATTGGGGCTCAGGCCAGCAAACCCAATGTGGAATTGTTATTGGGGATCGTTAACATGTATGGCGCCAACCCAATGTGGATTCTCAACGGCACGGGACCGGTGTTCCTGGATGAGCAAAAGAGGAATGAATACCTCAGCGCTTCTCCCAGATATCAAGGAAGAGGCCCGGGCGCCCTGGCTGGTGTTCACGAGGAAGGCGCGATCCTGTTTCAACCCAGCAATTCCGAGCAGATCGAATCCCTCAAAGGGGAGATCAAGAATATCGAACCTCTTCTTTCCAAGGTGGACAACCAGATTCGCCAAGTGGAAATCAACCATCTACCGGTGGTCGACCGATACATCGCGCTCCTGAAACGCTATTACGAGGTGGACCCCCTCTCGGCCATCGAGGAATTCAGGGAAGTGCTGCAGCGGATCGAACTGCGGATCGGAAAGCGGAAAGAGGAATCCGACAAAAACAAATCCTAGGAAAAAAACGGCTCCTAACGCCGTTTCGATTCGATCTCAATTCATTCCTCAATCCCATCGAATTGCTGCCCCTCCGCTATCTGCAGGGAGGGGGCTTCCCCTGCTACCGTATTACACCACCCGTTCCCGGCAACGAGGGGAGCCCCCCTCCCGCCATGAGATGGGCTGCCCACTAGTGCGTAATGGCGGAACTTCGCGTCAGAAGCTACCGAGCTTTTCTCCTGTTATTTAACATAAATATTATCAGCACTTATTACGCGAAGTTCTGACGCGAAGTACTCGTGGAAGCCGGAGGAACCTTCAGGCAATGGGTATCCCCTCCACTCCCTGGGAAGAGGAAGACCGTGGGCCTGCATGAAGGCCCTCATTCTACCCCCTTTCCCGAGAAGAATGAGGCCGTCCGGAAGTTCGCCTCCGTCTGGAGGAACGGCCTTTGGAGTGGATGAATTTCCCCTTGCGCCTTCTTTTGGCCGCAAGAACAACGGAAGCAGGCCGGGGATGATCCAATATGGGAAGGTCGGGGAGGCCCGGCAGAGCGGCAAGCCCTGCTGCCACGAATCGGGCGTCCAGGGAGATTTCTCCAGCCAGGATGGCCAGCAGCAGAATCGCCTCCCGGTTTCCCTGGACGTGGGAAAACGATGTGGGCGCCCCCCGGCCGGATTCCCTGGCCAAGGCCTGCGCCCTGCCGAGAATAGTCAGGGCCGGCGCTACCTGCCCATTGAGAAGACCCCAATCAGCGAGCATCCCCGCCAGTTTCCCCATATAATCCTCTGGCTTTCCGGATTTCTTTCCGGCGAGACGGTGGCGGTGGGAGTCGTCCGACAGCGTCCACAATAGTCCCAACAGGGCCACGGTGGGCGGGATCGGTTCCCCGTGCTGCTTTCCCCAGTCATCCATCCGGCGCAGGAAGGAAGCCAGGCGGGACATGGAGTCTCGGCGCGTCTGGACAGCGAAGAACCATCGGTGACGTTGTGATTCCAAGAGGCCTGTCAACAGTCCGAGCCGATCCAGTTCCTGGAATATCTCGAAAGCCCGTCCGCCCACCAGAAATCGTTGGGTCTGATCGGCCAGCCGATGCCGGGAAACCTGATTCAGGCGCTCCTCCATTTCAGCGATGGCCTGCACTGCGCCGGACTCGATTTCAAAGCCCAGTTGCACCTTGAACCGCGCCGCCCGCAGCATGCGCACCGGGTCTTCCATGAAGGATGCCGCGGGAGGTTTGATGGTGCGAATCATCCTGTTTTCCAGGTCCTCCAGCGCCCGGGGGGGATGAAAAAGCGATTTGGAGAGGGGGTCGTAGAAGAGAGCGTTGATCGTGAAATCCCGCCGCATCATATCTTCTTCCCAGCTCCCAAAACGATTGTCCCGGTGAATCATTCCCCCTTTTTTTTCGCTGGTCTCACCGCGGAAGGTGGAAACCTCAATGGAGGTGGTGGGGTACCGGATCAATGCCAGGCGAAAACGCCGTCCGATAATGCGGGCGTTTTTGAACAGACGCTTCACGGCGTTGGGATGCGCTGACGTCGCCAGATCGAAATCCTTGGGTTGGCGGCCCAGCAATAAATCGCGCACCGCTCCTCCCACCAGCAGGGCGGTATGGCCTTTTTCCTGGAGACGCCGGCAGATGAAGTGGACTTGATGGGGGATGTCCCGGGCCTCGATACCGGGATCGTGCACGGTGGCGGGTTGCGGAGAATCTTCCCTGAAGTTGGCGGACCTTACCCGAACCATGGCCTTCCCTGCGGTATTCTTCACGATTGGAGGCCCCCTGCAAAAGTCTCCCCCTTTTCAACACGCCAGGGGGCCGGAAATCCCAAGGACAGCGAAATTGGATGTGAGCGGATATATTCCCCCGCGCCCTTTGAACGGCTCAACTGGACACGGTCAATCCTTCCACCAGCAGCGCCGGAATGAAGGTCTTGGTCAGACGGGGTTGATATTGATTTCCCAGGGCCCCGATGTTCTGCAACAGATCGAAAAAATTTCCGGCAATGGTCACCCTGTCCACGGGCCGGCCCCGCTGTCCGCTTTCCACCAGGAATCCCTGCACACCGATGGAGATATCCCCGCTGATGGGGTTGCAGCCGGCCCCTCCCTCCAATTCCGTGACCAGCAGGCAGCGTTCCGGCAATGCACAGAGCCCATCCAGGTCGTGGGTTCCCAGATTCATCACCAGATTGTTGCTGCGCGTAGAGATGCCTCCGGAATATCCGCGTCCCGCATGGCCGGTGGATTCCCGGCCCTCCTTGCGGGCCGATTCGATGTGGTAGAGAAGATTGGTGAATACGCCTTTTTCGATGAGAGGCAGGGTTTGGGTGGCCACGCCTTCCACGTCCATGAACCGGGAACCCTCCGCCCCGTCCCGGTGGGGCTCGTCCGTCAGTGTGATCGTTTCCACTGCGATGGTTTCTCCCAACCGTCCCTTGAGGCGGGAGAGCCCTTTCTGCGCCGATTCGGCCGAAAAACTGCCGAAAAACATTCCCAATAACTGGGGGGCCACATCCTCGTGCAGCACCACCGGGATGGCGCCGCCGGGGATGGGATTGGCTCCGAGCAGCGCTGCGCCTTTTTCCACGGACAAGCTCCCCAATTCGGCCGCTTTTTCCGGCTGCCAGGTGCGGGCGTTCCAGAAATGGCTTCCGCTCTTGCGCTGCCCGTTCTCTTCCAGCATCACCCCGCAATAGGCGCCCACGGAATTGGAGTGTTGTTCGTAGCGCTGGCCGTGTGTGGAGACGACGCAGTACGAGCTTTGTTCCCGCTGCACCGCCAGGTAAGGCACGGCCTTGACGCGGCCATCGGCCTTGAGGGCCACGGCTTCCGTTTCCAGCCCAAACGCGGCCAATTGATCCATGGTGAGATCCTGGAGATCCGGATTGTACAGGTTGAGGGTTTCCGGATCTGGCACATCGGGGAAGGCGGTGTTCATGACCACTTCGGTGGGATCGTTGAGCCCGGAGTTTTCAGTGGCCGCCAGGAAGGCGGTTTCGATGTTGGAGGGTTCCAGGCGTTCCGTGTAGGCGATGCCGGTGCGGCCATCGCGGAGCACCCGCACGCCCAATCCCTGCCCGGTGGATTGATCCACCTTCTCCACCTTGCCCCCCAGCACCCGGATGGTGATGCTCTCGTCGCGGGTGAGCAGGATGTCCACGTCCTTCTCGCGATGTTCCCGGGCCAGGGAGAGCGCGTATTCCGCGGCTTGCTGAAAATCCATCAGCGCCCTCCCACCAGGATGCTGTCGATCTTGATGGTGGGCTGCCCCACCGTGGTGGGCACCCAACCCGAGGAAGCCCCGCACATTCCCGCCGCCAGTTCCAGATCGTCTCCGATCATGGAAATCAGGGGCAGCACCTCGTAACCCTTGCCGATCAGGGTCGCCCCCCGCACCGGCTCGGCGATCTTCCCCTTGCGGATGGCGAATCCTTCCTGCACGGCGAAGTTGAACTCCCCCGTGGCCGGGTCCACCGAACCGCCGCCCATCTTGCGGGCATAAAGGCCAAATTCCACCGAGGCGATCATCTCCTCCACGCTGTGGGGCCCCTTGTCGATGTAGGTGTTGCGCATCCGGCTGACGGGGGCGAACTTGTACGATTCCCGCCGTGCCGATCCGCTGCGGGCAATGCCCACCTGCCCGGCTCCGATGCGGTCCGAGAGGTAATTTTTCAGGATGCCGTTTTCGATCAATACCGTACGCTGGGCCGGGTACCCCTCGTCATCCACGTTCAACGACCCCCAATGGTTTTCCAGGGTGCCGTCATCGATGGCCGTGAGAATGGATTGACCCACCCGTTCCCCCAGCTTGCCCTCGAAGGAGGAGGCGTTCTTGCGGATGGCCTCGGTTTCCAGGGGGTGGCCACAGGCTTCGTGGAAGATCACCCCTCCGAAACCGTTGCCCAGCACCACCGGCATCACGCCGCCGTCAATGTACCCGGCGCCCGCCATCCGGATGGCGGCTCCCGCCGCCTCCCCGGCGATGCGCTCCACATCCAGTTCCTGGAAGAACTCATACCCCCCCAGCACCCCGGGACTCTCCGAGGCCGACTGCGGGCCGTCCTCCTTTTCCGCCACGGCGGAGAGCCGCAGGCGGGCATATTGGCGGGCGTCCTCTACCCAGAGGCCTTCGCTGTTGGCGATCAGCACCTTGCGTTCTTTTTCCAGCACGGAGGCCCCCACCTGACGGATGGCCTCCCCATGACTGCGGGCCAGTTCGTCCAGTTGCCGCAGCAATTCCACCCGTTGCTCCTTGGGCACCGAATCCGGGGCGATCTCCACACGATGACGGTTTGCAATGGACTCCTTCTGCAACGGGACAATGGAAGAGGCGGAAGCAGGCGCCCCCGCCTTGCCGGAGAGAGCCAGATTGTCCGTCAGCTTGAGCAATTCCTCCTCCACGGGGTCGCTGCTGTAACCGTAATAGGCCTCGTCTCCAAACAGGAGGCGGACGCCCACCCCGAATGCATTACCACTGGTGACGTCCTCCACCTTCTTGTCCATCAGGTCGATGGCGGACACCCAGGAATCCTCGACGAACACCTCCGCAAAGTCGGCTCCGCATTGGATGCCTCGGTCGATCACTTTCTGTACAGTCGTTTCAGGGAGCATAATCGTTCCTTTTCGCCACCGTTTCCTTTATTTCCAGGAATTGCACTTGATAGGATGGGCTGCCTCGATGCCGTCCTGGCCCATGGAGGGATGGCTGATTCCACAATAAGGTGCCGGCTGAGATATGCCGGGCGGTATTCCGTCATGATAGCAGCCGTAAAGAATAACTCAATTGGGTTTTTTCGGAACCGGAACGGTACCTGCCGGCGTTTCATGAAAAGACCCGCTTTTCCGATCGCCCGGGGAGGGCTGGAGTCGGAAATCCCTAGAGTTGGAAATCCATTGCAATCAGGTTCCATCCTTCCCTGATTGGGTGATGCTATCGGGTCCAGTGCCACTTTCCCCGCTGCTTGTGCTATTTACGCCGAGCCGGTAAAAATCGGGATGCGGATTTAAATCATCATTCCGGGGAAAACACGGATTTGAACAACAACGGATTTGAACAACGGGAGCCTGAAAGCCTGGCTGGAAAGGATATGGTGATTGGCTCCATTCTGAAAACAGAGCGGTTGTTGCTGCGGCCCCTGGAGCCGGATGACACCCCCCTGCTGCTGGACTACGTGCTGGAAAATAAGGACTGGCTCGAACCCTGGGAGCCTACCCATCCAAAAAACTACTTCACCCTGGAAGGACAGCGAAACATCCTCCTGCAATGCATGGAAGACCGGGAATCGGAGGGTGGGGTGATGTTCGGAATCTTTGAGCGCAATGGAGAACCCGGAAAGGTGCTGGGGAGAATCAGCGTTTCCGGCATCATCCGGGGCATCTGGCAAAACGGATTCGTGGGGTATTCCATAGCGGGGTCACGAGCCGGGCAGGGCTACATGACCGAGGCGCTGCGCAGGGTAATCCTGTTCGGATTCCGCAATTTGCGGTTGCACAGGCTTCAGGCGTCGATCATACCCCGCAACAAGGCTTCCCTGCGTGTGGCGGAAAAATGCAATTTCCGGTACGAAGGACGTGCATTGCGCTACCTGCGCATCAATGAAAATTGGGAGGATCACGACCTGTTCGCCATCACCGCCGATGAACTAACCGAAAATACGGAGTAGGGGGCCCCTCCCGCTAAATATTCGGGTTGAGTTCCCCGCCTATCCAACAACGAGAAAAATATGCGAGTACGGCTAAACCCACCCCTGGGGAAATCCAGCGATAAGGAGAAATCATCATGTTGAAACCGGCAGAAATTCACCCCGGCTCGGGAGAACGGCGGACGGGAATGGAGATCGTCAACCTGACCAAGAAAGGGAAGAAGCTCGCCCACCCGGCGGCGTACGCTCCCCGCATTTTCGCGGACACGGCCACCATCGACGAAATCAAGCCGTTGATGGAGGGCGGCATCATTAATGGCGTCACCACCAACCCCTCCCTCCTCAAACGCGCCGGGGCCAAGTCCTGGGCCACCGCGGACAAGATCCAAAAAGAGATCGTGAAATACATGGCGCCCTACCCGGTATCCCTGGAAATCACCGAGCTGGAACCGAAGAAGATGATCGCGCAGGGCAAGAAACTGGCGGCCTTCGGCAGCAACGTGGTGGTCAAGGTGCCAACCGGCGGCTATTCGGTCATGGACCGCGATTCCTTCACCGGGCTCAAGGTCATCCGCAAGCTGTGGGAGATGAACATCAAGACCAATGCCACCTTGATCTTCAATACCACCCAGGCCTTTTGGGCGGCCAATGCCGGCGCCACCTACGTATCGCCGTTCCTGGGACGGGTGGCGGACTACTTGTACAAGAACGACCACCCCGAGCGGGGGCCGGGCAATTCCCTGTACTACATGGTAGACCACAAGATGCCCGCGGGCGGCCCGGACCGCGAGGCCAATACCTCCTACGTGGCCACCGACGGAGACCGCAAGGATTCCGGCGTGCGCCTGATCAATGAGATCGTCACGGTATTCAACAACTACCGCATTCACACGGAAGTGCTGGCGGCCTCCTTCCGAAATGCCGTGCAGGTAACGGAATGCCTGGTGGCGGGCGCGGATATTCTCACCGTTCCCGCACCGATTCTGATGAGTGTGGCCGATCATCCTCTCTCCGATGAGGGCATGAAGGCATTCTTCGAAGACTCCAAGGTGTTCGACAAGTAAACCCCGGGCAGGGCAGAGACGGGGTTCGCCCCCCTGCTCCGCTCCGGTGGCTGGCCAGGCATGCACGCAGTCAGGCCAAAACTTCGATCTCCATCCTCCAGGCGGGCGGAACTTCCGCCGCGCCTCACAATACAAGGCTGTTGAACGCCCGTGCCCGAATCCGCTGCGATCTCCCCGGCTGCATCTCCGCAGGTAATATTGCGCGAACGGTTTGGCCTGGAATCCTTCCGCAAAGGGCAGGAACAGATTCTGGACTCGATCCTGGGCGGGCAGGATACCCTGGCCATCATGCCCACCGGGAGCGGAAAATCCCTCTGTTATCAACTGCCGGCCCTGGTGCGGGAGGGAGTCGTGGTTGTGGTTTCCCCGCTCATTTCGCTGATGAAGGACCAGGTGGAGAGCCTGAAGGAACTGGGGATTCCCGCGGGATGCATTCACTCCGGGCAAAGCGTTGCCGATAAGAAGGCCGTGTTCGCTCAGATGAAACACAGCCCCTCCTTTATCCTCTACCTTTCCCCGGAACGGGTGCAAAAACCCGGCTTCGTCCGCTGGGTGAAAAACCGGAAGATCTCCCTTGTCGCCATCGACGAGGCCCATTGCATCTCCCAATGGGGCCACGACTTTCGCCCGGACTATTCGGCGCTCTCCCTGCTCCGGGAAATCCGCCCGGAGGTACCCATGCTCCTGCTCACGGCGACCGCGACTCCGCTGGTGGTGGCCGATATTTCCCGGCAGGTGGGATTGCGCCGGCCGGCACGGCATATTCATGGATTTTACCGCCCCAACCTGTACATCCAGGTGATGAACGCCCGCAATGATGAGAGCAAACTGGAGGCTGTCCGGCTGGCGCTGCGGCAGACCCCGGAGGGCAGGGTGATCGTCTACTGCGGCACCCGCAAAGCCTGTGAGGAACTGGCAACCCAACTGGCGCCGGAATTTCCCGGCACCGCCTATTACCACGCGGGCCTGGACCCGGAGAATCGCACCCGCATCCAGGAAGACTTCGGCCGCGGCGCGGTGCGCATTCTGCTGGCCACCAATGCCTTCGGGATGGGAATCGACCATCCCGACGTGCGGTTGGTTGTGCACTACCAGATTCCGGCCAACCTGGAATCCTATTACCAGGAAATCGGCCGGGCCGGGCGGGATGGACGGGAGTCCACCTGCCTGCTGTTATACGCCAAAAAGGACAAGGGGTTGCAGTCCTACTTCATCCGCGAATCCGAGGCGCCCCCCCGGGTAATCCGTCACCGTTGGGAAACCCTGGATGCGATGATCCAGTTCGCCGAGGGCGGGGAATGCCGCCATGGGGGAATCCTCGCCTATTTCCGGGACGAGCAGAAAATCGACCGGTGCGGGCACTGCGACACCTGCGATGCGGAATCCTCACGGGCCGTTCCCAAACCCTCCAGAGTGCGGAAATCCACCCGGAAAGCCAGGCATGCAGGGAGCAGCGCAGGGAGCGATGCAGGGAAAGCCCCGCTGCAAGGGCCTATCCTCGATCCCACGGCCCTGGAGCTGATGGAAGCCCTGCGCAAATGGCGCAGGGAGTTTGCCTCGCAACACGAAATGCCGGCATTTCTTGTTTTTAGCGATAAAACCCTGAAAGATATTTGCGTCAAATATCCTCGCACACCCCGGGAGCTTCTTGCGGTAAACGGCTTTGGGGAACACAAGGTGGACCGGTTTGGCAAGGAAGTACTGGCGATAATCGCGGCGCAATCGGAATCCAATTTCCCGCCACCCGGTTGACCATACGATAAGAGGTCTCAAAAATGGATTTTGGCAAAATCCCGACCCTTCGAGACAGGCTCCTTCGGAGCCTTCCATGACGGGACGGACAAGCGTGTCCGTCCCTGGATCTAAGGGAATCGGGCTTTCTAAACCGCGTTGCTGAGGAGCGAGCGAAGCGAGCGTCTCGAAGTACGCGACGCTCCCAAATTTTTGAGACTGCTTGTATTCTGAAACCCCCCGTTTTCCGCGCACCCTTATTCCATCAGGCTGCCGTTCCATGACCATTACACTGCAACCCGTTAAAGGCACCCGGGATTTTTATCCCAGCGATTACCGGCTGAGAAATTGGCTCTTTGAAATCTGGCGGGAAACATCCCGGCAATTCGGCTTCGAGGAGTACGACACCTGTGTGCTGGAAAGCGAGGAACTGTACATCCGCAAGGCGGGAGAAGAGATCACCGAGCAACTTTACGCCTTCGAGGACAAGGGAGGCCGGCGTCTCGCGCTGCGTCCCGAGCAGACGCCCTCCCTGGCGCGGTTGATCCTGCAACGCAAGAACACGCTCTCCTTTCCCCTGAAATGGTTCACCATCCCCCAATGTTTCCGCTACGAACGGATGACGAGGGGCCGCAAGCGGGAACATTATCAATGGAATGCGGACGTGGTAGGTCAGCCGGAACTGGTGGCGGAGGTGGAAGTGCTCTCGCTGCTGCTGATGTCCATGGAGAAGATGGGTCTCACCCCGAATCATGTGCGGGCTCACATCAACGACCGGCGCATCCTCAACGCGGTGCTGGAGCACCTGGGAGTTCCGGAGGAGAAGCACATACCGGTGATGGTGGTGATGGACAAACGCGACAAGGTCTCCGCCGAAGCGCTGGGTGGCATGCTGGCCGAGCAGGGACTTTCCCCGGAACAGGTGAAACGTCTGGGGGAGTTTCTCCACATGGAAAACCTGGAGCAGGTGCGGGGGAAACTGGGCGACATCCCCCCGATACAGGAGCTGACCCGCCTGTTGGAAATGCTCGCAGCGGTCGGCTTCGGCGGGTACGGGCAGTTCGACATTACCGTCGTGCGGGGGCTTGCCTACTACACGGGGACGGTGTTCGAAATCCGGGATGCGGGAGCCAACCTGCGGGCCATCTGCGGAGGGGGGCGCTACGACTCCCTGCTTTCCACTTTTGGCGGGGAATCCATCCCGGCCATCGGCTTTGGCTTCGGCGATGTCGTGATATTGGAATTGCTGGGCGACCTGAAGCTGCTGCCCCAACTTTCCGCCGCCATCGACTACGCCGTGATTCCCTTTTCCGAGGCCCAAACGGAAATCGCCCTCACCGTGGGTCAGGCTCTGCGCACCGCGGGACTGCGGGCCGAGGTGGACTTCACCTTCCGCAAATTGAAGCGCGCACTGCAACGGGCGGAGGAATTGGGGGTGCGCAAGGCCGTGCTCCTTATGCCCGATGAACTCTCCCGGGGCGAGGTGGTGGTGCGCGACATGACCCAACGCAGCGAAGAACGGATGAGCCTGGCCACATTCCTGGAAAATCCGGTGTAATTACGGTAGTGGATCAATTTGCATTTCCACCCATGATTTTCCGCCCGCTGTCCCATTTGCGATTGCGCCATCTGCCAACAAACAATTTTCAAACTGACCCACTACCCTAATTACGCGCCCTTTACCTTCCTTCAACCGATCTCAATTCGCCTTGCGCGGGGTAGTGGTGCCACTCGCTCGCTTTGCCATCCTCATCAGGACACCGGATTACCAAATCGTGGTCAGGCCGGGCAGGTTTTCCAGCACCGAATCCCTGGTGACAAGCGGAGCCTGATGGACGATGGCAGTCGCCGCGATGAGCCGATCCGCGGGATCGCCATGCCGAAAGGTGGCAGAGCCCGCCAAGGATGCGATGTCCGGATCGATGGGGAGAACCCGAATATTACGGGCGGCCAGCAGCGTTTCCAGAAATTCGCGGGGAGTGCTCTCCACCCGCACCCTCCCCTTTTCCATCAGCATGACAATTTCCCAGAGCGAGATTCCGGCACAGGAGAGCGTCCCCGACGCTTCCCCCTGCGAAATAGCCTGAGCCGCCTTCCGGCCCAACTTTTCAGGGGCCAGGGCATCGAATATCAACGTGTGGGTATCACAGACGATCATCACCCGCCTCCCAATCCTCCTGAATCGGAGTGATCACATCGCCCACCCAGGCTGTCCTGCGCAGACCGTGCAGCAGTGTTTTGGCCTTCTCGCACCGCTCCTGTTCCGGGATCAGCCGGGCAATGGGCTTTCCATTGAGGGTGATTTGAATTTCTTCCCCTTCCCGAACCTGCTTCAAATAGCTTTGAAGATGTTTCCGTAAATCGGTGACCTTGATTTGTTGCATGATTTTTTCTCCTCATTATGTACAGATTTATTGTACATAATCTGGAATGAATTGCAATGATCGGAGCCGCACTTTAGCCGGGAAACGGAGTGGAATTGGCCGGATGGGAATAATGGGAATCGTGGCGGGTCAATCTGTTGGGAATCAAATCACATAACCGGATGACTGCGATCGATCTCAATTGCTTTTGGGCGGGGTGACGTTGCCGGTCTCCCCGCGCTCCTCGATCCCCATTTCCAGCAGTTCCAGCAGCAGCTTTTCGCGTTCCACATGAGTGGGGGCTTCCAGCAGGGCCTGTTTTTCCACCGGAGCCAGGGGAAGAGACATGGCCAGGGTATTGAGGGCCGCCAAGCCGTGCAATTTTCGTAATTCGCCGAAGGCCATGGGCAGGCTCTTCCCCCGCTTCCAGCAATCCAGAGCGGCCATCAGCCGGGAGGGATCGTAGGACGGATCAGATTCCAGGGTATCGCCCTTGAACTCATCGTAGGAGGCCCGCACCCGCCTGTATCCCTTCAGCAAGGGAAGTTCCCCGGTGATGCGAAAGCGGGAAACCCCTTTCAGAGCGATGGCGTACCGGCCGTCGGGAGTGCGCTCCCAGCGCTCGATGCGGCCCACACAGCCAACCGTGTACAATTCCGGTTCTTCCGGGTGCGGATTGGCCAGTTGTGGATTAGCCAGTGCCTCGGGGGAAGGACGGTTATCGGGACGCGGCACCAGGGGTTGCACCATCCCGATCACACCCGTGGCGTCTTCCTCCACCGGCTCCGGCGCGGTTGGATTGTTGGTGGGTTTGCCGGCGCCGCCCCAGGAATCCTCCGCCACCCCCACCGCATCGGCGATCATGTGGCGGTACCGGGGTTCGAAGATGTGCAGGGGCAGCCACATCCCGGGAAGCAGCATGATGCCGGTCAGTGGAAATACCGGAATGATTTCAGGGAGAGAGGAGGATTGCATGGGGATTTGGCGGCAGCGAGGGCCATCCGGACGTTAGATCGAGCCCATCCGGGCGTTAGGGCGGGCCCATCCGAAGGGACGGGGTTCCGCCCATCAAACTTAGAGGCCGAAAAGGACTTCGGGCAGCCAAGTGGCGATACCGGGGATGAACCAGAAGATCGCCAGGGAAAGGATTTGAATGAGGACGAAGGGGATCACACCCTTGTAGATTTCCGTGGTCTTGATGGAATCCGGCGCCACACC
>CAZOXD010000150.1:10546-12673 GCA_964583525.1 uncultured Pseudomonadota bacterium | reverse complement strand
AAGATGCCGTCACCCCCTCTAACGCAACGATCCAAAAGAAGTTGTTCCCGTCCCCATGGGAACACACCGGAACATTCCGGAAATTTGCGGATTTTACCGCAAACATCTGAAATCCGCCAAAAAAGAGTACCCGGGAAACCATATCACACACAATCAAGGAAGATGAATCAAGGAGAGAGACGAGGTTGGGATGCGATTCGGGATGCTACCCGAAATTCACGCCGAGCGGGAGGTCCGCCGATGCGATTTGGCGGTCTTGCCGACCGTCCGGCGCCCGGGAGTCGCGCCTTCCTGGATGCAGTCGATCACCTTGGTGAGAAGGATTGGATCGAAGGGCTTGGAAAGACAGTAGGAAGCGCCGAGTTGTTCCGACTCCAGGGCCGTATCGCAGGAATTGAGGGAACAGGACATGATGACCTTGGCTTGGGGGTTTTCCCGGCGAATCAACTTGAGTGCTTCCAGGCCGTTGAGCTTGGGCATGATCATGTCCATCACGACGATATCCGGCCGGAGTTCCCGGTATTGTTCCACCGCTTCCTTCCCGTTCCGGGACACTCCCACCACCAGATGACCCGTTTCCGCCAGGAACTTTTTCAGAAACCGGAGCGGGGTTTCTGCATCGTCTACGATCATGAACCGCATGTTGGTACCGTTGCCTGTGGCCCTGAATTCGGGCAAGATGCCGTCTCAGAGCCGGTGTGCTTCGCTGTTCAATCCTGCCTTACATTATATTGTTCCCATATTTCAAGCTTTTATGGAAAAATTTCAGAAATCGATCAACATGTTCGTGTCTCAGGGCACCTGAAATAATACATGCAATATTAATACAATCCTCCCGATTGCCCGGAAGGCGCAAGAACAATATCCTGTTCATTTCGTGGGAAAGTTGTAACATTCAAAGCCTATACATCCAGTTTGATGCACAGCCGGATTTGGCCGCATATCAGGGCCGGAATACGGCGGGGGGATGGTTTGGTCCCAATCCAGACACGCCAGCCCGAGGAAGCGAGGCCGGGCGGGCGACCTTAATCCCGTGAAACCCACCGCTGCGATAATCCATCTCGACGGATGCTCGAATGCCTAGGAAATCCTACCCTGAGTATCACAAGACGTTGCTGGACAAATCCGCCTATCCTTCCGCGCCACGGCGAATCAAATTCGAGGAAACCCACCGCTCCTATCTCTACCGTACCGGGTCGCACCTGTTTAAAATCCGCAAACCCGGCCCTCTGTATTCCTCCCTCGCCGTCAAGGAACGTTTTACCCGGGAGGCCTGTCGGCTGGGACTTCATTGGGGCGGAAACCTGATGGAGGAGGTGGTTCCCATCGTGCGCACTCCAGCCGGGTTTGCCTTGGGCGGGGAGGGAGAGCCTGTGGAATATGCGTTGAAAATGACACAGCTTTCCGACAATTACTGGCTCGACAAGCTGCTGGCCCAAGGGAAAATCACACCCACCGCCATGGGGAGATTGGCCCGGTTCCTGGCGGAACGGCATGCGGAATCCATCGTGGAGGAAAAAACCACGGTTGCGGGCCGTCCCGAAAATTACATGGCCCTGGTGGACGAGGTGGTCTATCAGTCCAGGAAGTACGTGCCCCTCACTCTGACCGAGCCCATGCTGGAAATGATCTCCAGACCCCTGGCGCGATTCGTGGAGGATTTCCGCAAGCTCTTTCTACGCCGCATCAAACGGGGCCGCATCGTGGAATGTCATGGCGCCTTCATTCCGGAGCACATCTACATCCGGGGCATGGATATCCGGGCGATTTCGCCGCTGGAGGGCCAGCCCAAATACCGCATTCTCGATTCCACCAATGACGTGGCGACCCTGACCAATGAATTGCGGAGGATGGGCGCCGATGATTTGGCCGAGTTGTTCGTGAAACGGTACGCCTCCTCCTCCCACGACCGGGATCTGGTTAAATTGCTGCCGGCCTACCAGGTATTGCGGGCCATGCACGCCGGGTTGTTACAAAGTGAATGGTTGGCGGAATTTCCCGAGGACCACCCGGAGCGGGAGGAGCGAATCTCCCTGGCCGGGGCCTATTTCAACCTGGCAGTGCGAGCCTCGCGGGAGATCCCACGCCCCGAATCGTGATCCGGGCCGCACAGTGAAGCGGGGCTAA
>CAZOXD010000150.1:3477-10446 GCA_964583525.1 uncultured Pseudomonadota bacterium | reverse complement strand
CGGGCTGAGGGAGGGGAACGTCTGGGAGCGGAAGGCCATCCGGATTTCAGGAAAGCGTCAGAATATCGTAGCCTTGCCCGGTGACCTGCAAGGTATGTTCCCACTGAGCCGAGAGCGAGCCATCCGCCGTGATGGCGGTCCAGTCATCGTCCAGGATTTTCACCGGCCAGTCCCCCGCATTGATCATCGGCTCGATTGTGAATACCATGCCCTCCCGCAGGGGCGGCCCCTTGCCCGGCCGGCCGAAGTGCGGAATTTGCGGATCCTCGTGAAAACGCACGCCCGTTCCGTGGCCGACGAAGTCGCGCACCACGGAATAGCCGTGTTTCTCCGCATGGGTCTGGATGGCGTGCCCGATATCTCCCACGAACCCACCGGGACGCACCTGGGCAATCCCCTCCTCCAGGCATTCGCGGGTCACCCGCACCAGTTTTTCGGCATCCGGGGAAACCTTTCCCAAGCAGTACATGCGGCTGGAGTCGCCATAGTACCCGTTGAGTTTGGGGGAGACGTCCACGTTGATGATATCCCCCTCCTGCAAAACCCGCTCGCCGGGAATCCCGTGGCAGACCACCTCGTTGATGGAAGTGCAGACACTCTTGGGAAATCCCTTGTAATTCAGGGGTGCGGAAGTGGCCCCCTGAGCGAGGGTGCTCTCGTGTACCCAGGAATCGATGTCATTGGTGGTGATGCCCGGCTTGATCCGCTCTTCCAGCATATCCAATAGCTGCGCGGTGAGCCTGCCGGCGGCGCGGATGCCGGCGATCTGCCCGGCGCTCTTGATCAACGTGCCGCGTCCCCGGGGCTTGTTGAACAGCGAGGAAGCTCTAAGCACCTCCGAGGCAACCTCCGTGGGGGACCCCATGGGGGCATTGCCTGGTCCAGGCGCCCCTTTCCCCAGATGGCATTTCTTGAATTTTTTACGACTCCCGCACCAGCAGGGATCGTTCCGCCCGGGGATATTCAATTTGGTCTGTTCTTTCATCATGCGATTTCGATCAACACCCTCATTCCTGGGAAACCACGCATTGAAATCCCTTGCACCCTGCCATTCGTGCTCTCGCACGATGCCCTTCGTGCCCTTGCACTGCGCTCTTCGTGCCCTTGCACGATGCAATATCCGGGCGCAACCACCTCCAACTCCGCTTTCCACATCCCACACTGCGGGCCAGGGGTGCGTTTCGTGCGATATCGCCGTACAAGGAAAAATGGTAACAACAGGAAGGGTGGTTTTCAACCACGATCCCCGGTTTTCCGCACCCGCACCCGGTGAAAAGGGAGCACAGCATACCGCACCCTGCCCATTTCCCTGCCGATGAACCCTCTACAATCCCCACCCAGCGTCGTGCGGATGGCGGTGATCTTCTATGTGCCCATGATCGCCAGCGGATGGTTCATCCGTCCTCCTGGGGTGTTGGGAGGAGGAGAGTGGCGCCTGCTTGGGTGGGGATTGCTGGCCTCCCTCGCCCTCAGCGGCGTGGTGATCGCATTTTCCCGCGTGGCGGCCCGGAAAAGCGCCTGGGGGCGGAGCCTGCACGATGAATTCCGGACGGTCTTGGGGCCGCTGGATTCGGGCCGCATATTGGCCTTGGCCCTTCTTTCCGGCTTTGGAGAGGAAGTGCTCTTTCGGGGCGTGCTGCTGCCAAGGATGGGAATCTTCCTCTCCGCTCTATTGTTCGCGGCGTTGCACTTTCCCTTCAAGCGCTCCCTGATACCCTGGACGGGATTCGCCTTGGTGCTGGGGCTGGTTTTGGGAGGGTTGACGGAATATTTCCAATCCCTCTGGCCCGCCATCGTCCTGCACTTCGCCATCAATTTCTTCAACCTCCACGATCTGGCCTCGGATCTTCCCCGCGCCGGCCATGGCAAGGACACGGGGTAGATGGCGGCCCGGGATTTTCGGTGGATTCGGCGCAAATGGAATTCCCCGAGAGGTAATTACGGTTACGTTTTCCCCGGATTCGCCCCTGTACACTCGATTTTGTTACCGGATGGGGATCAATTCGTGAGGATTTTCCATAGTACTTCGTGTCAGAAGTTCCGGTAGTACCGAGCGTCAATATTCATAATGCAAAACAATACGTTAGCCTGGAAATTTCTGACACGAAGTTCTGCCGGTAAGCACCTGACGGGAAGGGAATGATGCGATCAGGATTCCGCGCCGGCTGAAATACAAAGAGCGGGCGGCTCAATCACAACTCCAGGAGAACGGGAATGCACATCTTCCATCGAACCGGATCGTGCGCCATGAAGGCTATGCCGGGTTCCCGGGTTTTGCGGGGGCTGCCACTTCGGGTGCCGTGGGTGACCCTGGCTTTGGCGGCCCTTCTATGGGCCCAGGGAGCCAGCGCCCAGGTGAAGCTCACGGACATCCCCATGCCGGAACTCAGGAACCAGTCCCAGGAATTCTGGATCAATAGCAAGCCCCTGACAAAAGCCGATCTCAAGGGCAGCGTGGTCCTGATCGAGGTCTGGACTTCCATATGAATCAACTGCATCCGCAGCTTTCCGTGGGTCCACGGGATGGATAAGAAGTACGCGAAGGATGGGTTGAAAGTTCTCAGCATTCACACGCCCGAGTTCGACTTCGAAAAGGAGCGGGGGCGGGTGGAACGGGCTGTGAAGCGCTACAAGGTGAAAGGCCCATTGTATATGGACAACGATTACGCCTACTGGAAATCGTTGCACAACCGCTACTGGCCGGCCTTTTACCTGGTGGACCGGAATGGCTATATCCGCAGCATTGCCGTGGGAGAGGTTCACGAAGGCACGGCCAAGGGAGAGATGCTGGAAGCGGTGCTGCAATCCCTTCTCGAGGAAAAAGCGAGCGCATCGGGTTGAGCGGGCCTCCTCCGTTCTCCGCCGCTCTCCCCCGCACCCCTATTACCGGGAAGCGGACCCCAGCGCGGCCCGGGGGCGGTAGAAGCTGTCGAGCATCCGCTGCAACTGCGGGCCATCGTCGGCGGTGGCGCATCCCTGCCGCTCCGTGGCGATGCGGCAGAGAATTTCCAGCCATTCGGGATTTTTCGAAATGTTGAAACCGACGGTGTTGATGGTCACCAGCGGATATTTGTTCTTTTCTTTTTCCACCGTTTCCAGTTTCTCGCGGGTTTTCCCCCCATCTTCACCGTCGGAAAGCACCACCAACACGGGAAACCGCTGCCCGGAGCGGTAGGCCCTTTGATCGCGGGGGTTGGAAAAAAAAGCCAGCGCCTTGACGATGGAACGGTAGAGGTTGGTGCCGCCGGAAGTGCGCAGACTATTCACCTGCCGGATCAATGCGGCGCGGTTTCTGCGCCTCCCGATGGGAATGAACCTCCCCTTGCGCACGCCTTTCACCAGCACGGGCCGCAAGACGGTGTTGAAGGTCCAGATTTGCACCCGGGTTTCCCGCGACATCCCCCGCAGCACGGACACCAAGGCGGCCTTGGCTTCGTCCAATTGCCGGCGCCTTCCTCCGGCCACCTTATTGAGCATGGAATCGGAGGTATCCACCAGGAAGATCACCGAGGGATAGCGGGGCGGCGCCTTGGGGGGCGGCTGTGGGGGATCGGGAGCCTTCACCGCGGCCGGATCGGGGGGAGGGGGTTTGTCCTCGGGAGGAGGCTGGGAGGGCTTCTTCTCCTCTTCTCCCACGAATTGCGTGCCCTGGGTGGAGGTGGTGGCGTCGTCGGAAAGCTGCGCCATTCCGGCCCCGGGCCAAACTATTACCCAGAGAAATATCAGCACGCAGAGGAATACCGGCTCCCATGCCCAGGGCGCAGTCTGACATACGGCCTTTCCAGGCCGGAAGGCGGATTCTGTCTGGCTGGATAGGCGGGGATTTAACATGAATTTTCCGGTGAATCGCAAGCGTCCGGGGATTATCCTGGGCCATGCAGTCATTATACCCACAGCCATTTTTTCCAAAGCTATTGTACCCAAAGGGGGCGGGGATTCACAGCATGGGTAGTGACTCATTTTGCATATGCCACCCTGAACCCGGTGCAGGATCTTCCCCGCCAATCCTCAAGATGCTTCCCTCCGTTCAGCATGACATCGTATTTATTTACCAAGAGAAACCCAAGCTACGACACTACCCCAGCAGGCGCCCGCTAGCGGCGCCTCAGGGCATTCTCCAGCGCTTTCAGGGATTCTTCCAGGAACCGCTCGCGGGAGAACCGGGTTTCGGCCTGCTTGCGCGCACCGGCCCCCAGCCGCTCCCGCAGATCCCGATCCGAGAGCAACGGCTCCAGGGTCCGCGCCAGGGCCGCGGGTTCGTGGCTTTCCGTCACCCGGCCGCTTACGCCTTCCTCCACCACCTCCGGCAGGGCGCCGGTGGGAAAGGCCACCACGGGCACACCGGCGGAAAAGAACTCCACGGCCACCCGGCAGTTCATCTCCGAAGTCACCGAGGGAATTACGCCCACGTCGATCAGCGCCATGACGTCCCGCACGTCGTCCCGGAACCCCAGCCAGCGCACCCGGTGCGAAAGCCCCAGTTCCGCAGTGCGGGCCTGTACTTTCTCCCGGAATTGCGGCGGATCGTCGTAGTGCTTGTCCAGCACCAGCAGCGCCAGGGAAGGATGGCGGGCGTTCAATTCCGCGCAGGCCTCGATCAACAGATGCTGGCCCTTTTCCGGCCGGGCCCGCCCCACGATTCCCAGCACCATCGCGCCGGGAGGAAGGCCCAACTCCTCCATCAGCCGGGATTTCGCGGCCCGGCGCTGTTCCGCCCCGGGCAGCGGAGCCACCTCGGTGGGGTAGTAGATGGTGCGCACCCGGTCAGGCGGCAGGCCGAGGGAGGAGAGCAGGTCCGCCCGCACCACCTCGCAGGAGGCAATGTGGCCATGACACCAGTCCCGGTGCAGCTTGCGGTTGAGCCACCCCCCGCGGATGGGCTGGGCACTGCCCCGCGTTTTCACCAGGGCCGGGGCGTCCTCCCCCCGCGCGGCCAACAGGTGCCAGGCCATCTCCCGGGAGCGGAACACGTTGACGATCTCGATCCCCTCGCGGCGCTGGAAGTCCTTCAGGGCGCGGATGCCCCGCATCACCTCCCGGGGACGGCGGCTCCAGAGGGGAAACTCCGTGATCACGTCCAGCCCCCGGGATTGCAGCGCATCGTGATTGCGGGTGCCGGGCCGGGTCAGCATCCAAACCTGGTGCCCATCGTCCCGCAAAACCTCGCCCAGGGTGGCGGCGTAGGCCGCCTCCGCGTTCCACCAATGAACGTAGGAACTGAGCAGAATCTTCACGGGGAGTCGAACCGGAGAGGCGGTAAATGGGTCGGGGTAACCTGGGGTTAGGCTTTGTTTGAAAACCCAAAAAGCGCACTTCCCTTCGGGAGCCTCAGGACAGGCGAGACGAGCCCTTACGGGCTCTCCTCAGTGACGCGGATTGTTGAGGGGGTCCATTTCATACCGCCTTCCTGAAGAGCCCCGCCGGTGTTTAATGGCAAAACATCATAGGGCGTCTCGAAAGAGGCAGCCAAAAACACCTTTCGAACAGAGCCTAACCCCCTCAGGGGCGGATTTGGCCCTGCCCGCGCACCAGCCACTTCATGGAGGTCAACCCTTCCAGCGCGAAAGGACCCCGCACGTGCAGCTTCTGGGTGCTGATGCCGATTTCCGCGCCCAGGCCAAACTCTGCGCCATCGGTAAACTGGGTGGAGGCGTTGTGCATGACACAGGCAGCGTCCACGCCGGCCAGGAAGCGTTCCGCCTTTTCGGCATTGGTGGTGTAGATGGCCTCGGTGTGCTTGAGGGAATGGGTCTGGATGTGGGCCATCGCCTCCTCCATGGAGTCCACCGTTCCCACGGCCAACACGTAATCGAGGAACTCGGTATCGAAATCCGTGGCGGGATCGAGGGGCTCGAGCCTTTCCCCGGAAAGCGCGCCCTCCATGGCCGGGTAGACACCCGCATCCGCCCGCACTTCCACGGGAGGATCCCACCCGGCGAGCTTTTTCGCCACGGCAGCGCCCACTTCCGCGGCGATGTCCCTGTGCAGCAGCAGCACGTCCAGCGCGCCGCAGATGGACACCCGGCGCGTCTTGGCGTTGACGATCAGGCTGGCGGCCTGGGCCACGTCCACCTCGCTGTCCACGTAGGCATGCACCACCGACGCCCCGGTCTCGATCACCGGCACCTTGGCGTTGTCCCGGGCGAAGCGGATCAGGGAGAGACTGCCCCGGGGAATAATCACGTCCAGCACACCCTGCAATTGCAGGAAGGCCGCCGTCACGGCCCGGTCGGTGGAGTCGAGCAGTTGCACCGCAGCGGCGGGGAGCGGGCTTTTTTCCAGGGCCTGGTGAATGACCTCCACGATGGCGCGGTTGGAATGGATGGCGTCCGAGCCGCCCTTGAGCACCACCGTGTTCCCCGTCTTCAGGCAGAGTACCGTGGCGTCCACGGTCACGTTGGGCCGCGATTCGTAGATGATGCCGATCACCCCCAAGGGAGAACGCACCCGGCTCACCTTGAGGCCGTTGGGACGCTCGCTCTCGGAGAGCACCTGCCCCACCGGATCGTCCAGGGCGATCACGTTGCGGATGTCCGCGCAGATGGCCAGGATCCGCTCCCGGGTCAGCAGCAGCCTGTCCAGCTTGGCGCCCAGCCCGGCGCGCTCCCCGGCCTGCATGTCCAGGGCGTTGGCCGCCAGGATGGCGTCGGCCGAGGCCTCCAACTCCACCGCGATCGCTGCCAGGGCCGCGTTCTTTTCCTCCGTGGAACGCAGGGAGGTGTGGGCGAAGGCTTCCCGGGCGGCCAGCCCTTTTTCCCGGGTGAACCGTTCCGGGTCCAGCCCTTGTTTTTCGGCGTGTTGCTGTTCCATGGGCCAATACGGATTAAATACCAGTTGAATCGGAAATTATCCGAAGAAAGATCAAATCATTATTGTGGAGTATATCCTAGCAATATTTCATTATCTTGTATCGATTCCAGGCAAGTGCGTTTGTTCAATGGAAAATGGATCTTCATCGATTCTGGGTTC
>CAZOXD010000150.1:0-3377 GCA_964583525.1 uncultured Pseudomonadota bacterium | reverse complement strand
GGCGCCATGCGAATCGCGCCGTCGAGGCGGATCACGCTGCCGTTGAGCATGGGGGATGTGATGATATTGCGCACCGTATCGGCGAATTCCTCCGGCGTGCCCAGGCGGGAGGGGAAGGGTACCTGCGCCCCCAGGGAGGCCTTGGCTTCCTCGGGCAACCCGGCCAGGAGGGGCGTGTCGAACAACCCGGGAGCGATGGTCATCACCCGGATCCCAAACTGCGCGAACTCCCGCGCGATGGGGAGGGTCATGCCGACGATGCCGCCCTTGGAGGCCGAGTAGGCGGCCTGGCCGATCTGCCCTTCGAAGGCCGCCACCGAGGCGGTCAAAACCACCACGCCCCGCTCTCCGCCTTCATCCGGCTCGCCCTGGGCGATCACCTCGGCGGCCTGGCGCAGGGTGTTGAAGGCGCCGTTGAGGTTGATCTGGATGATGCGTTCGAAGTCCTGCTGGGGCATCACCCCATCGCGGCCCAGCACCCGCTTGGGGGGGCCGATGCCCGCACAACAGATGGCGAAGTTCAATCCGCCGAAGCTCTCGGCGGCTTGGCGGACGGCGCTCCCCACGTCACCGTCCCGGGTGACGTCCCCCTGCACGAACAGGGCGCGTTCGCCCAACTCGCCGGCCAGGGCCTGGCCGTTTTCCCCGGAAATGTCCAGGATCGCCACGTTACCGCCCGCGCCATGAATCATCCGCGCGGTGGCCGCGCCCAATCCGGACGCCCCACCGCTGATCAATGCCGTCTTGCCTGCGATTTCCATGTTTGTATGCTCTCTTAGAAAAGGAATGGTGGTTTGCTCACAAATTGTGAAATGATGATGGAGAATATATTTTGGGAACTGCCTATGCACATTTCATATGCCATAATTTGGCCATTGAATCTTTCCAAGGTGCGTCATGCGATACGAGCCTGATATTACCGTTCGTGATTCAGATCACAACCTGGTGGCGATTGTTGAGGTCAAAGCCATGCAAAAGCTGCTTACAGGCCAAGCCGGAGATATCCACCGCAATTATATTAATTCGGTATCAAAACCGTCCGCTCCAAATTTTCTTCTTATTTTACAAGATGTTGGATATCTGTGGATAGAAGATGATTTGCATGCGGAGGGGTTACCGAACTTTGAATTTAATATGAAGGATGTATTTAAAGATTATTTTGATCCGCCTCATTATGCGGAATCCTCAAGGGGCCAGACTTTGGAATACGCAGTATTTCGTTGGCTGCTGGATATGAGAGCAAATAATCGCCGGAGGAAAACTCAAGCCGATGAAATTCTTGCAGATTCCGGATTCGTAGATGCGATTAGGAACGCCGATATTTCCTTTGGAATGGCGGCATGAATGTTTATGTCGAATCGAATTTCATATTGGAAATTGCCTTAAGACAAGAAGAATCGGAACCGGCAAATAGCATCCTGGAACACGCCAATCGCGGTAAAATCAATTTATTCATCCCGGCGTTTTCTCTTGCCGAACCGTTTTGGACTTTGACCCATCGCAGTAAAAATCGCAAAGAATCTTTGGATGTGCTAGCGCGTGAGCAGAGAACATTAAGCAGATCAAGCGAGTGGGAAGGTTTTGCCGAATTGCTAGGGCAATTCATCGATCAAACAAGTGTGATCGAAGAGACCGAGCGAAACGAACTTGAACAGATTTCCAGGGATATTTTAAACCCCGCCCATGTGATTGAATTTTCTGCTCCAGTTTTCGAAGCCGCATTATCTTTTTCCATGCAGCTTGGCCTGGGCATGCAGGATGCGATTGTCTTCGCGTCGGTACATGAACATTTGGCCAATTCCACGGAAAGAACAAGAAGCGTTTTCATTTCAAGGGATCGGAAAGATTTAGGCAATCCTTTGATTACTCAGAGGCTGCGTGAACTTGGTTGTTCTTATGTGCCCACATTCGGAAACGGCCTCGAATTGATAAGCGGGAACATATAAAATCAAAGGCCACTAAGGGCAGATATAATATGAAATACGAACGGTTGCCGGACACCGATCCGGAAGTTTTCGAGATTCTCCAGGGAGAGGCCCGCAGGGAAATGGAGGGGCTGGAGTTGATCCCCTCGGAAAACTACGTCAGCCAGCCGGTGCTGGAGGCCCTGGGCACCCTGATGACCAACAAGTATTCCGAAGGCACTCCGGGCCGCCGCTATTATGGAGGTCAAACCTACACCGATAGGATCGAGACCCTGGCCATCGAACGGGCCAAGGCCCTGTTCGGCGCGGACCACGCCAACGTGCAGCCGCTGTCGGGGGCCGCGGCCAACCTGATCGTCTATGCCGCCTGGCTGGAGATCGGGGACACGGTGCTGGCCATGGATCTTTCCCATGGAGGGCACCTCACCCATGGGGCGCCGGTGACCTTCGCCGCACGGGCCTTCAACTTCATCCGCTACAAGATGAAGGACGTGGAGACCGGCGAGATCGATTACGACGCCCTGGAAGCCACCGCCCTGGAGCACAAGCCGAAGATCATCATCGCCGGGTTCTCCTCCTACCCCCGCGCCCTGGATTACGGGCGCATCGCGGGCATCGCGGAAAAGGTGGGGGCGGTGGCCATGGCGGACATGGCCCACATTGCCGGGCTGATCGTTGGCAAGGCTCTGCCCAATCCCCTGGAGGCGGGGTTCCAGGTGATGACCACCACCACCCACAAAACCCTGCGCGGCCCCCGGGGGGCGATGATTCTCAGCATGGGCACGGTGGGAAATCCGCTGCGGGCGCCGGAGAAGACCATCGAGAACCTGCCCACCCTCATCGACCGCTCGGTTTTTCCGGGCTTGCAGGGGGGGCCGCACATGAACAAGGTGACGGCCATCGCCGTGGCCCTGGGAGAGGCGGCCAAGCCCGAGTTCAGGGACTACGCCACCCAGACAGTCAAGAACGCCAAGACCCTGGCCGGCGCGTTGATGGAACGCGGCTGCAAGCTCATCACCAACGGTACCGACAATCACCTGATGGTGGTGGAGACCATGCAATCCTTCGGGCTCAACGGACAGCAGGTGCAGGAACGGCTGGAGGAAGCCGGAATCACCCTCAACAAGAACGCCATCCCGGACGATCCCCTCCCCCCATTCAAGGCATCGGGGGTGCGGCTGGGGACCCCTTCCGCCACCACCCGGGGCCTGAAGGAGCCGGAGATGATCCGCGTCGCGGAATGGATCGTGGCCGCCTGCACGGAAGGGGCGGACCTCGCCGCCATCCGTTCCCAGGTGCGCGATCTCTGCCTGACATTTCCCTCTCCCTCGGGAGGAGTGGAGCGGGGCTGAGGGCTGCCGGGGCTGGGGAAGGGAACGCCACAGGAGCGGCATGGGAGCGCTACTTTCCCTTTTTCTCGCGCTCGACCTTGAAGAGGTAATGGAAGTTCAG
>CAZOXD010000149.1:9579-12761 GCA_964583525.1 uncultured Pseudomonadota bacterium | reverse complement strand
CACTCACTGCCCCACCATTGCACGGGTTTGAGTGTGAATGTATGTGACACGTTGGGGGATGGGGGCCCGCGCCTACGGCAGCCCGGCGATAATATCGCGGTACTCCGACTCGTTGAAGGCGCGCAGGGTCTCCATTGAGACGTTGCCCAGGCTGCTCACGGCCAGCGAGATCTTTGCCATCGTTGCGTCGTCCGGTGCGTCCACAATCGTGACTATGTCGTAGCGGCCCATGGTGAGGTGGAAGGACTTGAGCTCGGCCCCCATCTTCTTGCACAGCGCCCTGTAGGCATCCACCCGCGCCGGGCCGTCCTTGATTTCCTTCACCCCTTGCGAGGTGAACTTCTCGAGCGAAATATACGTGGGCATGGTCTTCCTCTCCATTTCGATTTGGTGAACCGACATTTCCCAGATGGAGCCGATACTATAACCCAAACGACTCTTCGCCCCTTCGCTACAAGCTATTTTGGAATGAATTCCATTTAACTAAAATAATCCGGACATCCTCTTGAGGCATCAAGCCGGCCCTGGTGGCTTGCGGTGGTGGTCGGTTGGATGCGCGGAATACAGGTGGCTACTATACGTCCCACACCTCGTCCAGGACGCGCACCCAATTTTCTCCCATAATTTTCCGAATTTTCTGTTCCGGCCACCCGGCGCGCTCCATCGCCGCAGTGAGATTAGGATATTCGCCAATAGTGCGTATGCCGTCGGGATTGATGATCTCCCCGAAATCGGTCAGGCGCCGGGCATATCCTTTGTCGTGCGTGAGCCACTCGAAGAATTCCGGGCCGTAACCCTGGGTGAAATCGGTGCCGAAGCCGACGCAGTCCTCGCCCACGAGATTGACGACGTAGTCGATCGCCTCGACATAATCGTCGACCGTGGAGTGAATACCTTTCTTGAGGAAGGCCGGAAACATGGTGACCCCGACGAATCCTCCACGATCCGCCATGAAACGCATTTCTTCGTCCGATTTGTTGCGGGGATGCGCCTTGAGACCCGAGGGCAGGCAATGGGAGTAGCACACCGGCTTGGTGGAGGCCAGGATCGTATCCCTGGATGTCGCGGCTCCGACGTGGGATAGATCGCACATAATTCCCACGCGGTTCATTTCCGCCACGATCTCCCGACCGAAATCGGATAGGCCCGTGTCCGTCGATTCGTAGCAGCCGCTTCCGGCAAGGTTCTGCGTGTTGTACGTGAGCTGAACGATACCGACCCCGAGCTCCTTGAACAGTTGCACGTAGCCGATCCGATCTTCGAAGGCGGAAGTGTTTTGGAAACCCAGGATGATACCCGTCCTGGCCTCGCGCTTGGCACGGCGGATATCCTCCGTGCTGAACACCGGCAGTATTAGATCGGCGTGATCGCGAAACCAGCGCTTCCATGCCGCGATATTTCCCATTGTCGCCGGGAAATCCTCCCAGATCGAACAGGTACAGTTTGCACAGGTGAGCCCACCTGCGCGCATGTCCTCGAAGACGGCCCGGCTCCAATTGGACACATTCAGGCCGTCGAAAACGATCAGGTCTCCGTGTAGGTCAGCATCAGTCATGTTCCGCTCCGTTTGACACCGCATGGAGCAAAATATTGCCCCTAGGCTCTAGTGCCACAAGAAATGTCGAAATCAGGTATTTCCTGCTTATAGGATATTCTGCGGGTAAGGGACAGTACGCTCATCCGTTGATCCGGAGGTCGCCCCACGACCTGAGAAGAACCTTTGCCGGGGAAATGTTGGATGCCGGTGTGGATTTGGTGACAGTGCAACATTTCATGGGTCATGCCTCGCCCGTCACAACGTCGCGCTATGATCGTCGGGATGAAAAGACCAAGATGGAGGCAGCTACCAAGATTCACTTCCCGATGGCTGGGCTTGGATAACGTCCATCCTGGGGCAATGACTGAGTCAGGCCCAGGGCGTCTATGACCCCTGGTACAGGAATATGGGTAAGTTCATAGCCTTCCGTGCTAACGTACCATGCGGTTCAATTACCGCGGGCGGGTCAGTGTCACCAACGCTTCGGATTAGGCGAATCTCCTCCACGAATTTCAGCGTTCTTCCACCATGCCAGACAAAATCAGGAGTGAGCCGATCTCGGGGGCTGGTTAAAGGAGCTTGCGGGCCATGCCGTAGCGCAGGGGCGGTCAAGATGCGGGGACTAAACGGATATTGCCAATGAGTGAAAAACTACCCGGGTATGCGCAGGTGGTGATCATCGGGGGCGGAATTATTGGGTGCAGCGTGGCCTACCATCTCACGAAGCTGGGCTTGCGCGATGTGGTGCTGCTGGAGCGCAGGAAACTAACCTGCGGTACCACCTGGCACGCCGCCGGTCTGGTGGGCCAGCTGCGGGCGACGGCCAACATGACGCGACTGGCGCAATACACCACCAACCTTTTCGCCACCTTGGAGCAGGAAACCGGGCAGGCGACCGGGTTCAAGCAGAACGGCAGCCTGAGCATCGCCACCAATGAGGAGCGGTTCGAGGAACTCAAACGCGGGGCCTCCATGGCCCGTACCTTCGGACTGGAAGTCGAAGTGATCGGCAACGACACCCTGAAAAGCATGTGGCCGTTGATCGATGTTTCGGACGTGGTGGGATCGATCTATCTCCCCATGGACGGCCAGACCAACCCAGTCGACACCACCATGGCGCTGGCCAAGGGCGCCAGGATGGGTGGTGCCAAGATCTTGGAGGATACTCGCGTCACCGCCATCCGTACGCGAAAAGAAGGCTGCCACCGCACGGTCAATGAAGTGGCCACCGACAAGGGGGACATTCGCACGGAAATCGTCGTGAACTGCGCGGGCATGTGGGGCAGGGAGGTGGGCCGAATGTGTGGGGTCAACGTGCCCTTGCAGGCCTGCGAACACTTCTATGTGGTGACCGAGGTGATGGACGGCCTCTCCCCCGACTTGCCGATCCTGCGCGATACGGACGGGTGCGCCTACTACAAGGAGGATGCAGGTAAACTCCTGCTGGGCGCCTTCGAGTCCCACGCAAAGCCATGGGGCATGGAGGGTATTCCGGAGGACTTCTGTTTCGATCGGCTGCCCGAGGATGTGGAACACTTCCTCCCCGTGTTGGAGCAGGCCACACGCCGCTTGCCTGCCCTGGAAACTACAGGCATTCACACCTGGTTCAATGGCCCGGAAAGTTTCACCCCGGACGTGCGTTACC
>CAZOXD010000149.1:0-9479 GCA_964583525.1 uncultured Pseudomonadota bacterium | reverse complement strand
GGCATTCACACCTGGTTCAATGGCCCGGAAAGTTTCACCCCGGACGTGCGTTACCTGTTGGGCGAGGCACCCGAAGTCCGCAATTTCTATGTCGCCGCGGGATTCAACTCCATCGGCATCCAGTCCGCGGGCGGCGCGGGAAAGGTGCTCGCGGAATGGATCGTGGCCGGGCACGCCCCTTTGGACTTGTGGGATGTCGATATCCGGCGCATGTTCCCCTTCCAGGGCGAGGCAGCCTACCTCGAACAGCGCGCCTCGGAAGCCTTGGGCCTGCTCTACGACATGCATTGGCCCTACCGTCAGTTTGAAACCGCGCGCGGCATCCACAAATCGCCCTTGCACGACCGGCTTGCGGAGCGGGGTGCGTGCTTCGGCGAAGTGGCGGGCTGGGAGCGCGCAAACTGGTTCGCCCCCGAAGGCATCGAACCCCGCTACGAATACAGCTACAAAAGGCAAAACTGGTTCCCTTTTGCCGCCGAGGAACACCGGGCGGTGCGCGAGGCGGTCGGGCTTTTCGATCAGACGTCCTTCGCCAAGTATCGCGTCCAGGGCGCCGATGCCGAGGCCGTACTGCAACGCATCTGCGCCAACGACGTGGGGGTGGCCCCAGGAAAGATCGTTTATTCCCAGTGGCTCAACGAACGTGGAGGCATCGAGGCGGACCTGACCGTAACCCGGTTGGCCGAGGATACCTACCAGATCGTAACCAGCGCCGCCACCGCGTTGCGCGATTGGACGTGGCTGCAACGCAATATCCCCGATGGGGCAAGAGTTTCCGTTACGGATGAGACCCCCGCCTTCACCGTGATCGGGCTGATGGGCCCCAACAGCCGTGCGTTGCTGGCCGGCCTGACCGATGCGGACCTGTCCAACGAGGGTTTTCCTTTTGGCTGGGCCCGCGACATTACCGTGGCAGGGGTGCCGGTGCGGGCGCTACGCATTACCTATGTGGGCGAGTTGGGTTGGGAGTTGTACATTCCGACGGAATTTGCAGTTCAGGTCTTTGATGAACTTGCCGCCAGCGGAACCGCGCATGGACTCAAGTTGGCGGGAATGCATGTGCTCGATTCGTGCCGCATCGAGAAGGGTTACCGCCACTGGGGCCATGACATCAGCGATGAGGACACGCCGCTGGAGGCAGGCCTCGGGTTCGCCTGCGCCTTCGACAAGACCGTGCCGTTTATCGGCCGCGACGCCCTTCTGCGCCTCAAGGAAGAAGGCCTCACGCGCAGGCTCGTGCAGTTCGCCCTGGAGGATCCCTCATCGCTGCTGTATCACAACGAACCTATCTACCGGGACGGCGAAATCGTGGGGCACATCACCTCGGGCAATTACGGGCACACCCTGGGTCGGGCGGTCGGACTGGGTTATGTCCACCATCCGGACGGCGTGACGCGGGACATTATCCGCTCGGGAAGCTATGAGATCGAGGTCGCTTGTGAACGCATCCCGGCACGGGCGAGCCTGAGGCCACTCTACGACCCGGACAACAAGCGAATTCGGGCATAACCGGAAACCCGGCGTCCCGCAAAGCGGCTGGGTGGCTGCGAGCGAACCGAACCAACCGCACCAAACAAAACCGAACTACGGTAAGGATCCTTTCAGCGATGGCTACTTCAAGCTATTTGTATGGGGCTCATGAAGAGGAAATTCTGGGCAGTTGGCCCTATAGACCCACGGTGCGCGGAACAAAACACGCCTCGGTCGCAGGGCATTACCTGGCAGCCCAGGCCGGGTTCGCCATTCTTGAGGCCGGTGGGAATGCCGTGGATGCGGGGGTCGGCGCGGGGTTGGTGGAGTCGGTGGTGGAGTCGGATCAGGTAGGTTTCGCGGGCGTCGCCCCGATCATGATTTATCTGGCGGACTCCGGCGAAGTGGTCACCATCAGCGGTGTGGGCACTTGGCCCAAGGCGGCTTCCTGCGAGTACTTCCAAAATGAGCACCAGGGAGAAATTCCCGAAGGATTGCTGCGTGCGGTCGTCCCGGCGGCCCCCGCCGCATGGGTGATGGCCCTGCAACACTACGGGACGATGTCCTTCGCGGAGGTTGCGCAAGCGGCCATCAGGCTTGCCCGCGACGGCTTTCCCATTCACCCCTACACAGCCGCTGAGTTACGGAAGCATGAGGAGTTCTACAAGCGCTGGCCGGCCAACGCGGCGATCTACCTGCCCGGTGGAAGCCCTCCGCAGCCCGGCCAGCTATTCGTGCAGAAAGATCTGGGCGCCACGTTGCAATACCTCGCCGATGCAGAAACCGCAGCGGGCGGGAGCCGCGAGGAAAGCCTGCGAGCCGTTCACGACGCCTTCTATCGCGGGGACGTAGCGGACGTCATTGTGCGATACCACCGTGAACAGGGGGGCCTGCTCAAGGCAGAGGACCTGGAGGGAATCCGAGTGGAGATCGAACCGCCGGAACGGGTGATGTTCGGGGGCCTGGAAATCTGCACCTGCGGATTCTGGAGCCAGGGCCCGATGCTGCTCCAGGCATTGAATCTGCTGGAGGGTTTTGATCTGGCCGGAATGGAACACAATTCAGCCCGTTATATTCATACGCTGGCCGAGGCGCTGAAACTGGCCTTCGCCGACCGGCACTATTATTATGGCGATCCACGCCTTGTGGATGTACCGGGCGTGCAATTGCTTTCCGATGAATATGCCCAGCAACGCCGCACGATGATTCGGGAGGATGAGGCATGGCCGGAAATGCCGCCGCCGGGAGAACTGGGGCGAAAGCTGCCCGCGCTGCCTCTTGGGGACGCGCCAGTGGGGAAACGCGGAGGGATGGAAAAGGATACCTCTTATGTCTGCACAACGGATCGGCACGGCAACGTTTTCACCGTTTCGCCCAGCGATCCGTCCTACGATATGGAAGTGGTGCCCGGCACGGGGCTGGCCCCTTCCTCGCGTGGCTCGCAGTCGTGGACGGATTCAAACCACCCCTCCTCGGTCGCGCCCGGCAAACGGCCCCGGCTCACGCCCAACCCTGCCCTGGCCATGAAAGACGGGCGACCGTGGCTGGCGTTCGGTACACCGGGCGGTGACATTCAACCCCAGGCCATGTTGCAGGTGCTCCTGAACATCGCTGTATTTGGCATGGAGCCTCAGACGGCGGTGGAGGCGGCACGCTTTGTCACACGCAGCCACCCGGACTCCTTTTCGCCCCATCGCTATTTTCCGGGGCAACTCAACTTGGAAGGCCGCATTTCGCGGGAGGTGGGCCAAGCACTTGCCGCAAAGGGCCACGATGTGCAGTGGCTTCCGGATCGCACCGCCCGCACAGGCGGCGTGTGCGCGGTCTTGTTCGACCAGGATACCGGCGTCTTCCATGCCGCAGCCGATTTCCGCCGGGCCGGTTACGCACTCGGATGGTAGGCAGAGCGAGGCAGGAACATGATTTTTCTCCCTCCCCAACCTGGGCGGTGAGCCTACATATTCATCGTTTCACTGGAAGGGTCCTAGAGGTTGCCGAGGGGCATGGTCGTTGGGGCCCGGCATGGGGGTTCAAGACTTCATCCCGCGTCAGGGGTTGTCGAGAAACTCCCCATGGAATGAATGCCCGGTTGACATGGAATCATCAGACCGATCTATTTGAAAAATGATGCATACGTAAATGCAGTCGTCTCAGCACAGGTCGTGCGTCGTATTTCCGTGGCGCTTGGCATGGTCCAGGTCCGTTGGATAGCAGGGAAATCCGACTTCGCACTTCATCTTCGCAGGCGGTATGCTACGTAGACGGGTGGGGCCATTTCATCGAGTACCAACCCAACAAGGAGTGCACTATGGAACTTTGCGACCTTGGCGACCAACCGCCTCTCGGGGAAATTCCGGAGAAAATGCATGCCTTTGCCGTCCGGCAAGATCGCTTCGGACAGCCGAAGGATGCGTGGCAGCGGGAAGTCATCGCCACGCCCTCCATTAGTCCGAACGAGGTATTGGTCTACGTGATGGCCACGGGGATAAACTTCAACAACGTTTGGGCCGCACTGGGCAAGCCGGTGGATGTGATCGCTGACCGTCTCAAGCGCGGAGAACCGGAGGACTTTCATGCCGGGGGCAGCGACTGCTCGGGCGTCGTATGGGCCGTGGGAGAGCAGGTGCAAAACGTAAAACCCGGTGATGAAGTGGTGGTACACAGCGGTTGGTGGGATCCCGACGATCCGTGGGTGTTGTCGGGACGCGATCCCATGCTCGCCGAAAGTACCCGCATCTGGGGCTATCAGACCAACTACGGCAGCTACTGCCAGTTTGCGCGCGCTCAGGCGCATCAATGCCAGCCCAAACCCAAGCACCTTTCATGGGAGGCCGCCGCATGCTATCTGCTGTGCGCCTCCACTGCATACCGCATGTTGATGGGCTGGGCGCCCAACGTGGTGGAGCCCGGGGATGCCGTGTTGGTTTGGGGTGCTGCGGGGGGATTGGGCAGTATGGCGCTTCAGATTACCGCGGCGCAAGGAGGAAAGCCGATCGCGGTGATTTCCGACGAGTCCAAACGGCAGTTCTGCCTCGATCATGGGGCGGTCGGTGTGATCAACCGCAGTGACTTCGACCACTGGGGGCCCATGCCGGACACGGAAAGCCCTGACTACGGCGCATGGGCAAAGGGCGCACGCAACTTCGGCAAGGCCATCTGGGAAGCCGCCGGTGAGCGGATCAGCCCCCGTATCGTTTTCGAACATCCGGGAGAAGCTACGCTCCCCACATCCGGTTTCGTCGCCGCAACGGGTGGCATGATCGTCATTTGCGCGGGCACCACCGGATACAATGTGACCATGGATCTTCGCTATCACTGGATGCGCCAAAAGCGCTTTCAGGGGAGTCACTTGTCCAACGATGAACAGGCGGAGGCCGTGAATAAACTTATCATGGAGCAAAAGGTAGATCCTTGCCTCTCGCAGACCTTCTCCTTCGATGAGATCGGCCTGGCTCATCAATTGATGCTGGAAAATCGCCATCCATCCGGAAACATGGCGGCGCTTGTCAATGCTGTCGAGCCGGGCCAGGGCGGCTCTTAATCTGGCCAACTGAAGCAAAAGCAATTTCATGCTCCGGTGAGGGACAAGTGTTTGGGGCGAAAAATCCCGTGCGACCGGGCTCTTACGAGCCCGGCGACGATCCGTTCCCGAATGATGGAGCATTCAAACTCGGCAAAGACACCGCACATCTGGAACATGGCCCGCCCAGAGGGCTTGATGGTGTCAAACCCTTGATGTTGAAGGTACAGGTCAATTCCGAGGGCACGACACGGCTCAATTTGCCCCGGTTTTCAAGTATCCAGATTGCCCGAAAACCCCTTCAAAACCGTGTTATTTTGTGTTATAATTACTTATGAGTATTACTGTTCACATATTCTATTATGGAAGGTATTTCCGATATGAATACATCCAATTCCCTAACAATCATTGAGCAGGATCACCCGTCCTTGCAGCCCTCGGCTAACCCTGTTGCTGTTTATCTTGCTTCCCTAGGGTCGGGGTCACGTAGGGCAATGAATCAGGCCCTTCGGGTCATTGCTGAACTGCTGACCGGCACTGAAGCCGATCCGGCTTCGCTTCCCTGGTGGAACATCCAGTATCAGCACACCCAGGCGATCCGCAGTTTGCTCATGGAGCGGTACAGTCCGGCCTCTACCAACAAAATGCTCGCAGCTTTGCGGGGTGTGTTGCGGGAATCCTGGCGGCTCGGGTTCATGGACGCCGAAGCTTACCATCGTGCCATCGACATAAAAACTGTGAAGGGCACCACAATTCCCAAAGGCCGGTCGGTGGGGGCGGGTGAAATGGGTGCCCTGGTAGCCGATTGCCTGTCCGATCCATCGCCTGCGGGAATCCGGGATGCCGCCATACTAGCGTTATTGTATGCGGCTGGACTGAGGAGGAGCGAGGTTGTGGATTTGGACTTGGCCGACTATGACGGGGAAACCGGCGGCCTGAAAATTGTGGCCTCCAAAGGTAACAAGGCCAGAATGGTGTATCTGGGCAATGGGGCAAAAGCCGCCATGACGGGGTGGATCAATGTCCGGGGTGACGATGTGGGGCCACTACTGTACCGAATCCGCAAAGGGGGCAAAATAGTGGCCGGTCGTCTGACCGATCAGGCCATTTGGGTGATATTGGAAAAGCGGTTCAAGGCCGCGAAGATTAAGGCGTTCACCCCCCACGACCTCCGGCGAACGTTTGCCGGAGAGATGTTGGATGCGGGTGTGGACTTGGTGACGGTGCAACACCTCATGGGCCATGCCTCACCAGTGACCACTTCCCGCTACGACCGCCGGGATGAAAAGACCAAGATGGAGGCTGCCACCAAGATTCACTTTCCGTATACTGGGATAATTCACGCTCACGGGCAATCTTAGATTCCTCGCAAGGACAGAGCAATACTATGAAAAGCTACCGGAAGGAATTGTGGTTTGAAATTCCAGAGCGGATGGGATTTGTGAATATCACCCCTGAGGTAACCAAGGCAACACGGGAAAGCGGCATCCAAGAAGGATTGGTGTTGGTCAATGCCATGCACATCACCGCGTCCGTTTTCATCAATGACGATGAGAGTGGGCTTCTCAACGACTACGCGAAATGGTTGGAACGATTGGCACCCCACGCGCCAATCGGCCAATACCGCCACAACGATACTGGCGAAGACAACGCAGATGCCCACATGAAACGGCAGGTCATGGGCCGGGAAGTGGTGGTTGCCGTGACCAACGGAGAACTTGACTTCGGTACTTGGGAGCAGATTTTCTACGGTGAATTCGACGGGCGACGGCGCAAGCGGGTTCTGGTGAAGATCATTGGGGAATAGCTGCTAAAATCGTTACAGTTCAAAAGCTGATCGGCCACACTTTGCCGGTGACTTCGTCTCGCTACGACCGCCGGGATGAAAATACCAAGATGGAGGCCGCCACCAAGATTCACTTCCCAATGAGCTAGAGATGGAGTCTCGACAAGCTGACATGAGGCCGTGTATCACACCGCGATATGCGGAGTTGACAATCGCCATGCTCCAACAATCCCTCTCTTCTGCCTCGTGTTCGGCCAGCTTCAAACCGAAAAATTGTCGTTCAATTCCATAAGGAGATTATCGAACCATGGAAAACAAAGCCGTATTCATCGTGAAGGCAAACGTCAAAACCGAACAAGAAGACGCGTTCAATCGGTGGTACGACGAGGATCATATGCCCAAAGCCTTGAATCGATTTCCCGGTGTGATAAGTGGCCGTCGCTACAAGATCATGGATGGTGGCGATGGGTACAACTACATGGCGCTCTATGAGTTTGAGAGTCAGGAAAAATTGACTGAGACCATGAAGTCCGATGCCTTACAGAATCTCATTCAGGAATTTGACGCTGCGTTTGGCGAAGTCAATCGCAAGAGAATGTTGGCCATAGAAATCAAGTCGTTTATTACCGGTTGAATTGAACCACCGGCTTGCCAATGATTCCCTCGTTGTGGGAGTTGTCCCGATCATAGTTGAAAGTTGAGAAGGGTGGCGGTTCACCCAGTCGATCCGTTTGGTAGAATCGGGTTGGCAAAAACCAGAAACAGGAGAACCGCCATGAAGAAAAACTACAGGATTGCCGAGAAAGGCGATACCCGAAAAATCGCTGAATTTCTTGCCACGAATGGAGAACTGCTGCTGCCGATGGTGGAGTTGATCGAGTCCTCGCGGATGGCTGTGGAGGATCTGGTCCATCTGCTGGGACGGGCCAGTATCGAAGCGGTGCTGCGATTGTCGGCCCAGGGCGTGGCCGGGGAAAAGCACCAGGGCAGGAAGGGAGGCAAGACCGGTTGGCACGGTACCCAGCGCGGCACCGTTTGCCTCTCGGATCGCAAGCTGCGGGTGAACAAACCCCGCCTGCGCAACAAGGGCCAGGGAAATGGCGCGGAGGTGGAGATTCCAGCCTACGAGGCCATGAACACCGGAGAAGGCGTGAGCCGGAGAATGCTGAAAATCCTGATGCACTGCGTCTCCACGCGCAGCTATGGCGAGGTGATCCCGGAAATGGCCCAAACGGTGGGCATCAGCAAGTCAGCGGTGAGCCGGGAGTTCATCGAGGCGAGCGAGGAAGAATTGCGGAAACTCTGCGAGCGGCGCTTCGATGAAGTGGAATTGCTGGTGATCTACCTGGACGGCATGGTTTTCGGCGGCCATCACGTCATCGGCGCGGTGGGCGTGGACACCGATGGACGCAAGCATGTGTTGGGCTTGGTGGAAGGCGCATCGGAAAACGGGGCTTCCGTCACATCCTTGCTGGAAAGCCTGGTGGAGCGCGGCCTGGAGCCCGCGCGCCGCTACCTGTTCGTCATCGACGGTTCCAAGGCGCTCCGCTCGGCCATCCGCCGGGTCTTCGGCAATCGCAGTCCGGTGCAGCGCTGCCGCGCCCACAAAGTCCGCAACGTTTCCGACAAGCTGCCCGAGGACTTGAAGGATCAGGTGAGATCGGTGATGAAGGCCGCCTACAAGCTGCCCTGGAAGGAGGGAATGGCCAAGCTGAAAAAGCAGGCCGAATGGCTTTCCTTACACCACCCGGACGCCTCGGCCAGCCTGCTGGAAGGACTGGAGGAAACCTTCACCATCAACCGACTCGAACTCTCACCCTCCCTGCGCCGGTGCCTGGGCACCACCAACATCATCGAGAATCCCCATTCCGGTGTCAGAATGCGTACCCGCAGGGTCAGCCGTTGGCGTAATGGAAAGATGGTGTTGCGATGGGCCGCCTCGGCCTTCCTGGCTACCGAAAAGAACTTCCGGCGCATCCAGGGCTATCGCGATCTATGGATGTTGAAGGCTGCTTTGGACAATCAAATGGAAGATGATAAAGGAAAGGTGGCTTGATCATATCATTTCATGCCGCCACCCACTTCCAACTGAGTTTGGGACAGTACCATGCTTACCGAACCGGTCACGCGGACACTCCCGACGGCCTGGCAAGGCGACTACACGGCATCCCGTGCCCGTGAGTGGGTAAGGGAGCGTGACAGGGAGGGAACGACCCTTCTGGTCATCAATAAATCGACCAAGGAACCTGTCGGGCTGGTGATCTTGATAGAAGTGGATTCTGAAAATGCCATCGACGGTATTGAGGTTCGGCTTGGCTACCTGCTATCAGAACCGGCTTGGTGCAGAGGACTGGCCACCGAACTGGTCAAGGGATTTGTTGCCTGGTGTCGAACGCAGGCACCCATTGCCACATTGGCCGGTGGAGTTGACGTAGCCCATCCGGTGTCAATTCGGGTACGAGAAAAGAACGGGTTCCGTCAAATTGAGGCTGAAGGTGAGGTTTCCCCAAACCACCTGATGTATCGATTACGACTGCGGTAGCAACCCATGCACCCCTGGCACGTACCCCGCCCTGATCACTTCTACGACGGACTTGGAGGTTAGCAGTCTGTCCGACTTGGGTTCATGTTTTTCGTTTTGGATCGGCTCCGGGCGTAAAATTTTGGTGGATAATCCATGAGCCGGAAACCACCCGATCCAAA
>CAZOXD010000148.1:8097-12810 GCA_964583525.1 uncultured Pseudomonadota bacterium | reverse complement strand
ACAAGCTCCCCGTTGACCGTGGCCACGTAATTGGTCGCGGCGATCATGTGGGGGAGCTTCAAATAGTGATGCGGCTCAAAGAGCGGCCAGTAACGCCAGTCGGTTTCCCATATTTCAAGCTCGATGCGTGGGCGGCGCCAAAGCCCCCTCCCCGAGTACTTGCCGGTGGCGGTGTCGAATACCCAATCCGGTTCAAGCCACTCGATGATGTCGTAATGACAGGATAGCAGGACGCACTGGCCGCCCGTGCGCCGCCATGCCTTTTGAAACGCCAGCGCCCCGATGCGGGCGATCTGCCGGTCCACCACACTGGTGAATTCATCGATCACGATCCGCTCCGGAGCCTCGCAGATCACCCGCGCCAGGTCGGCCCGGAAGCGTTCCCCATTGGACAGCACGGGGTAGGGCCGGAGCCAGGCCGGGACGGACCCCAGGCCTACGGCGGAGAGGGCGGAGGTAACGGCGTTGAAGTCGCCTCCCGTGGCGATGGCGTCAATGATGGGCTTGTCGCCCGGCCAGCCCTCGGGCCGATACAGGCATTCCGCGCCGAAGATTTCCCGGCCGATGCTGGTTTTCCCGGAGCCGCTCGGCCCGACCACCAGGCCCACCTTCCAGTCCGGGTCGTCAATGGGAAGCTCGGCCTCGAGGTCGAAATTGCAGCCGGATTCCGCATTGAAAAGGGACTTCACGCGGGCGGCCCGGTAGCTCTCGAAATCGCTGCAGCGGTTGTGGATTTCGATCTTCATGTCACCACCACGCGCGTCTTGAGGGGATGCTCAGACAGGTCGCGCAGGGCGTTGTAAATGCGTTCCTGGTGGCCCGCGTCCTGGCAGATCACGATCACCCCGTATTGTTCCTTGTAGCGTTCATCCTTCGGTTTCCCCGGCGCCTCCGGAGGCAGCGGAGGAAGGTTTTTCCTGGTTTTGTCCACCACAAGCGTCCTTTCCAATGGACGCTCGGGGGCGTTCGGTTGGGGGCCTCGCGGGCCTCAAATGATTCAGGGTGCCGCACCTGCGGCACTTTATTTCCAGGGGGCCTTGCACTGCGTCGGCTCCCGCCTTAAATAATAGTGCGCGGCATTTGCCGCATCGATGTTGTTCCACGGACGGGAGCGTGAGGCGGTTTGTAGCCGTGGCCGGGTTTCTTCCGGTCGTTTGGGGTGGTGAGACACCCCGAACCTTGCGCTCCTTTCCTATCCCCCCGCCCGCTTCGCCAGCAGCGCATCCAGCTTAGTGCGCTCGCCTGCCGGTAGGTTCGCGGCCACCTCGTCCAGCGCATCCAGCAGCTCATCGAAGAGGCTGGGCGGCTCCGGGCGGTTATGAAAGGCCACCACGTCCGGGTGATCCTCTGACAGCCGTTCCTGGCCCTCAGATAGGGGCCAGCGGGAGTACCCGGTCATGTTGCTCTCGCTGTCTCTTTGAATGTAAATCATAGCTTATATTATTCTGTTGTCTATCCAACCTAGAGTGAAAATACGTAGAACTCCCGTGCCTGTCGCCCGCTCTCTTATTTGCCCGTTTATGTCCGTAGTGCGCTGCATCTCTGCGGATGCGTAGCGCGAAGAAGAGTGTGTTACAAAATCGTGTGCGCTGCTACTAGGTACCGAGTCCGTCTCGTCGGGGCCAGTGATGAGATACGACAAGTTTGACGCGCTATCAGCCCAAACAACCAATATTGTATGAACTTTCAAGCCCAACGGGACAGAAAGGGGAACCAACGTGCCTCCTGTTGACCAGTTGGCGTTGTAATCCAGTATCCGGGTTTTCCACCTAAACCGCGTTCCGCCTCCGGCCACTTCATCAGCGTTGAACGCGATGATGTTGCTCGACCCGTCCGTCAGCACAGAGCCGATGCGCCGCTTGAGATCGTAATTTGTGGGCATGGTGGGAGCGGTCGCCGATTCTGAAAACAACACGTCCACCACGCCGGTATCCGAGCGCTTGATGAGCCAGACGTGATACCAGGTGTCCGCATCCGGCGTTCCGGGCACGCTTTCCGTTCCGTCCAGCCCGCCTGCGTCGGTGCCCACGGCCCAGGATGCGTCGATCTGTTTGGTCAGGGCGGCGGCCAGTACCAGGGTGTCTACGTCGGTGGTGTCCCGTGCCTCTCCGGGGGCGATATCGATGTCTTTGGCGGCGTCCGCGCCGTTGTTGGCGATCACTAGCCCCTGGATGCTCATGGGCGGGGTGTAGTCGGTGGTTTCCGGGTCGATATCCACAAACATGGTGGTTGCGGTCTTCGCAATCCCCACCAAGATACGATCAGGCGGCGGAGCATCTGCAACATCCCCCGCCGTGGTTGCATCCAGGAAATAGCGTGCGCCCGGAGTCAGCCCGGCGAATACGGCGTCCGACTCCCCGTAGGCGATCACCTTGGAGTTGGTCACATCGGCCACCCCCACCGCCCGGTTGAGCACGGTGCCGTCCGCCTTGGCCTTGTCGAAGCGGGAGTTGCCGTTGTCCCAATAGACCATATCCCCGTCCGCTACCGTCCCCTCGAACACCGCATTTTGCAGGGCGATCCGCTTTTGCGAATCGGTGAGCATGGTCTGGATCGCCTGGCGGAGTTGGGTGTTGGTGCCTTTTGCCAGCACGATCCCAGCCTGTTCGATCACATAAACCACTTCCTCTTGGACGGCGTTGAGCCAGTCGTCATCAACGATGGTGCCCGGGGTTCCGCCGATGGGATCGCGGTCTACAAACAGGTTGGCAACGTGGTTAGGTGCGTCGGTGCGGTGCATGTTGCCTCATCAGGTATAGTTGAATTGCAGCCGGGTATGGGCCTGCTTGACCCGGTTCAGTTCGCATTGCAGGCGGTCCGTATCGAACGCGCCCAGCTCATCCCCGGCCACCGCCGCCCCAGCCTCGAAGGGGTGGGTGAGCACGGTCGGGGCTTCCACTTCCAGCAGAAACACGACTTCCTCCGGGGCGATTTCCTCCCCGCATTCCAACACACCGCACCATGAAGGCCGGAATTCGGTGAGAGTCACCGTGTGCCCCAGGGTGGCGGCGCGGGCGATCCACCCGGCCAGGCTCACATCTCCGTCTTCCGTGGCGCGTTGCGTTACCGCCTCCCGCCGTTCTTGGAACCCCGGATTTGACGGGGTGCAATCGTCCGGGAGGCCCAGCGCGGCTTCCCACTCTTCCAGCATTTCCACGGTTGAGCGGGGGTCCGCTTCCTCCAACAAGTCCAAGGCCCGCGCTTCCACCCGCGCCAACTCTTCCGCAAGGCCCGCCAACAAGCTTTCCCGGGTGTCTCCCGGCTCGATGCGCCAAGCCGGGCCGGGGGGCAAGAGGGCCTTGAGATGTTCCAAATAATCCGCCGCGTTCATGTCAAGTCCAAGTTATAATTCCCATCACGGAAATTTCCCCGGATGCCCGGGCCACGTTCGCGGCCGGTGCGGTCAGGATGTGATCGGTTTCCCCTTGGGCCAGCGATATCGCTTCATTGATGTGGGAAAGCAGAATCGTCCCACCCGGTTCCGCGTCCCGCCGCAACAGGTCTTCCAGTTCGGCTTGCACGGCGTCCTGTACCGCCGTGGTATTGGGCGTGAGTTGGATCGTGAAATTGAGGGCCACCCCAACCGGGGCGAACACCGTCACGTTGGAAGGCGCGGGGCGCTCCGCATCGATGTAATCCTGCACTTCGGTTACCTTGGCCCCATCGGGAATGATGGACCCGGCCTGGTCATCCATGACATACGTCACGCCCACGGTGCCCAGGCCGGTGTATTCGGCGAAGTCCCAGGCCCGGGTCACTCCGGCCACTTCCAGCGCCCATTGCGCGTAATCGCCGTCCTTCCCATTGGGCGGGCCGCTGGCGATCCGCAAGAGCACCCGCACACGGTAATCCGCATCGGTTTCTTCCGCCGTGCCATTGGCCAGCCCGCCCGCCGCAACCGTGGCTTCGGAATCGATACCCGCGATGGGAGTTACGAGGGTCAGCTTGGAGGCCGCCGCCGTGTTTCCGTCCGTGCCCCCTTCCGAGGCCGTAACCGCCGCTGTCGCAACCCCCGCCGCGATGGTGGCCAGCGCGTCGGTGGTGAATTCCGCTCCGTCCGAGCGCTTGAGGGCGGTCCCGGCCGGGATATCCACACCATCGGCGCCGGTGAAGTCCACGTCGCCCTTTGCGGTTCCGGCCGCCTTGCGTTCCACCCCATAGATGGCGCCCCAGCGTTCCAGAAATTCCACCTCGGCGCTGTCCGGGAACAATTGCCGGGAAAGGAAATTCAGGTACCCATACAGCCCATGCACGGCCCCGGCTTCCACCGTGCCCAGAACGCCCAAATTGGACCGGCGCAGGCGCGGGTCCGCGGACGGCAACCGGCCTGCGATATCCGACTGGATACGTGTGACCAACTCGGCCAATGTGGGGCGTTGAAAGGGCATTCGATAACTCTTTAATTGCTCTTTAAAGGGCGTTCCAAAAGCGCTCAAAGCGGTAGCGGACCGGAGCTTCCTCCGGCCGGTGAATCTCAATCGTGAGACCCAGCGCCTCGGGCGTGATGGCCTCGGATGTCACGACCACCCGCTCCGCGATCCCGTCTTCCACCAACCAGGCCAGGGCTTCTTCCGCGATGGTGCGGGCCTTGTTGATGGCCTGCGGGGTGTTCTTCTCCCTGGCCAGCAGCCATAGCCGGGAACCGATACGGTCCCCTTCCGTTTCCGATAGCGCGTCACCCCACCAGCCGCGCTTGTCATCGGCGCCCCCGGG
>CAZOXD010000148.1:5214-7997 GCA_964583525.1 uncultured Pseudomonadota bacterium | reverse complement strand
CCGTTTCCGATAGCGCGTCACCCCACCAGCCGCGCTTGTCATCGGCGCCCCCGGGTGGGTCGTCATCCGCTCCCGCCCGCCGGTCCGTGAAAAGGGAGAGCACCACCGCCGTTTCCAAACCCTCATCGGATTCCAGGTCCGGGCCATCGAGGGCGTACCCGAAGCCGGGGCCGGTGGCATCGTAAATCGTCCGTATGTCCATCAGATCATCGGGGTATCCGGGATCAAGGTTGTACCGCCCCCCGATTCCTCGTGTTTATGGCCGTTGTACGCATCCCTCATGGCCTGGATGGTACCGATGGCGTCTTTCAGATCTACCGAGGCTTCCACGTCGCCGGTCACTTTCACCTTGCCGGAGGCCGGGGTGATTTCCACGTCCCCGCTGGCCTTGAGGACGATCTTCGAGCCGAACTTGGCGTAAACGGCCACCTCCCCGGCTACCATTCCCCCGGGCCGGTAGCGCCGATCGTCACAGGCGATCACCACCAGGTGGGAGCGGTTGCCGCCAACGGCCAGGGCGATTACTTCGGCTCCGGACGCGGGCACGGAAGTAAAACCATATTCCTGGAAGCGCTCCACATCGTCCGCCACTTCCCCGGCCAGCAATTCCACCTGAAGGCCCTGCAGCTTGAGGCCGTCATTGACCAGGCTCACCACGCCCCGGCTCACCATCAGCATCACCCGCCGCTTGAGGGGGGCGATCATCTTGTCAAACCACCTGTTCACAAGTCCTCCTTCACCGCTTTTTCCGGGAGCGGAAGCACGTCGAACGCCCCGGGCGGGGCCAGTTCCAATTCCGTGACGGTTCCCCCTGCATCGAGGCGGTAGGTCACCCCCGCGATCAGTAGTTCCGTGTCCATTCCCAGCCAATCATCGGTAATTTTGACCCGCACGTTGGGCCGCCACAGCCCCCCGGGATGCGCCCACCCGGGTACGGTGACGCTGACCCGGTTCGATTGTCCGTAGCGGTGATTCTTCTCCCAATCCGCGCGGGTTTGAAAATCGGCCGCATCGCCGGCGTCTTCGGCTGTGACGATCAATGGCCGGTGCCGGGAGATTCCGGTATCCCTGGCCTCCCCTTTTTGGCTGAAAACCGCAGGCCCAAGGGTATTGTCCGACCCTCTCGCCTGGCCTTTCACGGTATAGGCGCTGAAGCGGTCCCGGTGGCTGAATTGGCCCGAGGCGGAGAGGATATTCAGACCCCGCTTGAGGACAGACCCCGCTTTTTCCGTTGAGGCCCGGGTAATCACCAGCCGTCCGAGCCCGTCCGAGGTCAGCAGCACCCCCCGCATGCGGGCCGCCCGGTCCAGGGCCTCGAACACAGCCTCCCCTCCGGAAATCGTGAAATCTTTAAAAAGCTTGGAAGCTCCGACGTTGTACGCGACGGAAATCCCGAAGGGGGCGCAAAGGTCCCCGGCGATCTCCTGAAGGGTGGAGTTTTTCCACGCCCGGCCCTCGGCGGAGCAATCCACCAGGTCGCCGGTTTTGTCCCGGCCGCGCACCGTGATTTCATGGGCGCCCTTATCGTAGCGCGGCTCCACGTCGTCAACGTACCCGGTGAGGACCGGCGTTCCGTCCAATTCCACCCGGCATTCCGCTCCGGGGCGAATGGGCCGGGACAGGGGTTCTCCCGGAAAACGCTCGGATACGGTCAGCTCGAACGATCCCGCGATGGCCTCGAGGGAGCGGGTGATATTTACGGAAGTCCAGCCCTCATACTTCGCGCCGCCGATCAGCAGGGTTGCCCTAGACATTGGTCAGCACCTCCAGCGGCTCCCCACCCGGGACAAACCCGGGATGGCGGACGTTATTGCGGGCGATGATGGCAGCCTCGCTTTCCACGTCCCCATGCAGGGCATGCGCGATCACCACGGTGGGCAGCACCGTGGTTGGCGTGAAGGTAACCACCCGGGGCAGGGATGCCCCCCGCGCCGCGATATCCCTCACCAGCGCGGCGCGCAACGCGGTCAGCTTCACGTACAAGTCACTCCCGGCGCTTTCCGCCAGGCCATCGAGGGCGCCCAGCAAGGTTTCCCGGGCGGCGGCGGCCTCATCCGCATTGGGATAATCCACCTCGGCGCTGGCGTTCACGGCCCCGGTGAGGGCGCCCGTGCGTACAAGGGCTTGCAGGGCCGTGCGGTTGGCGGCCTGGGCCTTGCGGGCGGGAGTGGTCAGCGGCGGGGCAGCGCCGGAAGGGGACGATCCCAACAGACCGGAATACAGCCCCAGCGCTTGCAGGGGATCGTTTGCAATGGCCCGCAGGCGGCCGATCCCGCCCATAATCCCGGCCGCCAGGTTCGCGGGGAAGCGGACCAGGGCGGCCAGGGGATCGGTTATGGATTGCACAACGCCCGTTGCGGTGGTGAGGGCGGCGTTCAACTCGCTATTGAGATCATCGGCGTAGGCGGCGGCCTGGCCGGCCCGGGCGGCCACGTCCTTGAATCCGTCCATGAAGGAATTGGTATCGTCCAGGGCGGCCGCTTCCACGAATTCGGGCTGGCCATCCACCCCGAACCCGGTCGCCGATTCTGTGAATTCCGCCTCCGCCGCCGCTTCCACATCGGCGGCCGCCAGAGCCGCCAGAGCCGCCGTGTCTTCGGCCACGATGGGGGAGGGAAACTCGCCCGCTTCGGCGAAGTCGATGGTAAAGCGGGCCAGGCCCCCTTGCGCGGTGGACTCGGAAACCCGGAAGGATTGCACCACCACGTACCGCGCCCCGTGGTAGGGGTGTTGCAGCTGCCCGGGCCAGGGCTGCTCAAGGGCCTCAATCAACTCGTCCCGCT
>CAZOXD010000148.1:1575-5114 GCA_964583525.1 uncultured Pseudomonadota bacterium | reverse complement strand
TGTTGCAGCTGCCCGGGCCAGGGCTGCTCAAGGGCCTCAATCAACTCGTCCCGCTTGTTGAGATACTCCGGCTCCAATACCAGGGCGCCTACTTGGAAGGCGCGGCGGGTTCGCCCCAGGTCTTCCGTGTAGGGCTTTTCCCGGCCGGGGAATTCATGGATGGCCACGCGCCTCCCGCCTCCCAGGGAGGAATCCTCCAGGTCGAACGGGACTCCCCGGAATTTCCCTTGCAGCAACTGTTTGTGGTACGTCATGGGTTCACCATCGTTTGGCCCATATCCGCTTCCAGTTCCAAATTCCGGGATTGCACGGACTTGACACGCATCCCGGCCGGGGCGTTCTGGAATTCCACGGTGATCCTTCCTTCAACCCTGAGCCGCTCCAACAACCGGGCTTGCGCTCTATCGAAAGCGCCCATTTCTTCTTTTAACCGGGCGGTGTTTTCCATCAGGGTTTTAGATTTCCCGCCCCCGGAAATGGCCTTGAACGCAAGAGCTCTCTCCGCCCGGCCTATTGCCTTGTCCGGCCTAAGCGCCTTTCTGTACTTCCCTTCCAACAGGTCTACAATGCTTTTGGAGACGCTCTTCAGGGGTTCCTTGAAGACGTCCTCGGCCTTCCGTTTTAAAACGCTCCCGAGTTTCTCCTGCGTGGCGGCGGCGGTTTTGGCGTTCCTGGCGGACTTTTCATTGAGCCGGGCCACGCTATCGCTTACTTCGGTAAACTTGTCGATGAACGCGAGAGACCCGGTCTTGTTGAACTCGGCAACCGCGAATTTAATGGCGTCGAAAGCTTCTTTCCCGAAGAATTTCAGAAGTATTCCCTGTTGAGAGGCCCCCTCGGTTTCATCGGCGATTTTTTTGCTGAGGATTATGATTTCCTTGAGGATTTGCGGCATGGAGCGCATCCGGTCCACCTCGCCCGGTTTGAAGATCTCAATCCCCCTCTTTTGCAGCCGGCCCGCCTTCTCCAACAGCACCGCTGCAAAGGCTTCCACGGACGTGGCGGCGCGTTCGACGTTCCCCGTGCCTTTCTTTGCGATCTGCATCATCGCGCCCATCTGTTTGATGCCCTCGGGACCCCGCACTCCAAGCGCGGCAAAGGCGGAGGCGACCCGTTCTCCCTGGGTCGCGAATTCCCGAAAGGACAGCCCCCCGCCCACATCCATCTGGTTAACCAGGGAGGCGAGCGCCCGAGCCAATTGCTCGGGCTTGCGGATATCGAATTTCTCGAACATGTCGGCGATGAAGGCCCCGGTGTCTTTTCCGGCCGCTCCGGCGCCCTGGATCACGAGGGCGATGTTGCGCAGGTTATCCCTGGCGAATTTCAGATCGCTCGTTTTCTGGATGATCATATCGACGGCGTCCAGCAGTTGATCGGGATCGATGCCGATATCCGGCATTTCAGAGACTTTCCGAACCTCGTCGCCGAAAGCCTCTATTTCCTTTTGCGACACATTAGCCTCGGTTCCGAGCCGCGTGATCCTCTTTTCAAAGGAGACGACGGTTTTGATGAGGCCCGCCATGCCGGCCACGCCCAGCAGCGCGGTGAACCGGTTGCCCAGCAGGCCCATCCTTTTGCTTACTTTCGATACACCGGTCCTCAACCCCTTCATCGCCCTCTTGCCCCGCCGCCCCATCTTTACCAGGGCATCCCCGTCCCTTTTGGCCTTGCGGGCCAGGTCGCTTTTCAGGCGGATGCTAATGCTGGTTTTCAGTTCAGCCATCTTCTTCCAGTTCCATTAACGGGCCGGGCAGGCTTTATTGGCGGGACGGGCAAGCCTGCCCGGCCCGCTATCACCGTCCCTCTATCGCCAGGGACAGCCAGAAATCGAATTCAGAGCGGGGCATGAGGTAGACGCGGTCGATGGGAATCAAGGTGGCCCGGGATACAATCAATGCGGAGGACTGCAGGCCCTCAAGCCTCCGCATCCTCGCGCCCCCGCGCCTCCAATTCATCCGCCGCTTTTTGCAGGCGCTCTAAATCGGGCAGGGTGATTTTGTCGAATTCCCCTTGCGTAAGAGGCCCCTTGATTTCCCCGATGGAAACGACCTGCAGCCTGACCATTTCCGTTCCCGCAAGGGCATCGTCACTGAAATTCCCGTGGGCTTCTTTCCAATCTCCCACGGTCGCCTCCCGGATCAGCGCCTCCAATTGCGGCTTGCCGCCCAATTCCAGTCCCTGCTTCAATTGCACCGTAATCGTGTCCATATCAGGTCACTTCCTCGGCGGGCTTGGAGGCGAACTTGAGGTCGACCGGCCCGTCATCGCCTTGGGTGATGGAGGGGGATTCCGTCAGCCAGGCCTCGGACATGATGTAGGTCTGCCCGGTGTCGGCCTCGAAGGTGATCGTGACGGCCTTTGCCTGCCGGAAGTCCTCCAGCGCGATCCCCGCGCCCAGGGAAATCTGGCATTCCAGTTCGGCCGCTTCCGGCGATTCGGAATACCCAAGCACGGCGTTCGATCCAACCACCGTGTTGCGGGCGAAGCCCCCGATCTTGAGGGTGGCGCCGGGCAGCGTTTCCAGCATGCTCCCGTCCATTTTGATGAAGGCCCTACCCATCTTTTGCATGATGCTCCTTCCCCATCAGGGGTGATTGACCGCCCTACACGCGGAATTGAATCTGGGCCGCGAAGACCCGGAATTGATTCACGATATCGGGCGGAATCTGGGCGTTGATGCGGTTCGCATCGGCGCCGTCCCGCTCCACGATCAGGTCCGTCTTGAATTGCTCGAAGTTCTCCACCAGGCCCGATGCCTCCCACTGGCGGAACAAGGCCAGCATTTCATTGCGGATGGTGGACGGCGTGACGATGGCCTGCCCCGCGTCGAACAGGGTGCCGTCGTCGGCAACCTTGTGGCGCGGATACTTGAGGGAGACCACGGCCCGCACGGAAAAGCGCAGAAAGGCCAGGGTGCGCATGGTGGTGACATCCAGATAGGAAATGTCCGGCACCGCCTGGGCGTTGACCTGGTAGGTGGTGATGAGGCGCTCGATGCGCACCACGCCCCCCGCATCAACGACGTGGGTGGCGATTCCGTCATTGAGAAGGAGATCCCGTTCTTCGCGGGTAAAGCGGTCTTCCTCGGCCGGGGGCATCAAGCCCGTCAGCTTGAGGGTTTGCCGGGGCCGCGCCGGGTCCGGCTCGAAGGCATCCACCGCGCCCACAATTGCCGCGATCTCCCAGGGGGTGTTGGGCATCTTGCCCGCCCCGAGAATGGTCAGGTGTTCCGAATTGCGGGCGTCGCCCAGGGTGATGTGTTCCGCGTGGGTGCCCACCGTAGCGGAGAAGGCATGGCCCTCCTTCATCACCATCGGCCCCCAGCGGTTGGAAAGCTCGGTTTCCAAGGCGGTCAGGTTGGCCGCGTCCGTGTAGGGCATGATGACGGTGTGATATTGGGTGTCACCGATGGCGGTTATGGCCGTGGCCACGTCCGGGTTGGCGGTGCCGGAGGCCATTGCAACGATGGCCAGGCCCACACCGGCCGGGGTCTTCTCCCCTTGGTAATAATTGGTGCGCACGTCGATGAAATTCCCGGC
>CAZOXD010000148.1:0-1475 GCA_964583525.1 uncultured Pseudomonadota bacterium | reverse complement strand
CGGGGAACGCTTTTCCCCTTTGAGGGAAGCGCGGCTCCGGTGATCGGATCGCGCACGATGAGCCCTTCGCCAGGCTTCACAAAAATGGTGTCCGGTCGTTTCATTGATCGAGGTCCGTTAGGTTGTCTTCCGCGTCGGTTTGGGCGTCCGGGGGCGCCATGTCCCAGGTGGCGTGGAAGGTAATGAAGTCATCCAGGGTGGCCTCATCGATGCCGCCCACGGAAATTTCCTGACGCCAAGTGATGCCCCAGAGGGCGACGGCCGTCTTGTCCAGTTCCCCGGAAAACAGATTTTGCGCCCGCACCGCCTGCGGGATTTGCGTATCTTCCAGCCCCCACAGATTTCCGGGGATGAGCGCCAGTGCCCCGCTTACCAGAATCAGGGCCGCCGCGTCGCGGGGGCTGCCCGGCTTGCTTTTCGTAATCAGGAAGGCCCCGCATACGGCAGTGACTTCAACCCGTCCCGAGGGCGTGTCCTTCGCCTCATCCACGCCCAGGATGGCGACCTTTACGGCCGGGGCTTGGGCGGCGATGCGCTTGATTTCCTCCGGCGTGAGGCGCCCCCCGTATTCATCCACGGCGGTACCGGCCGGAAAGCCCGCCGCCAGAGCCGCGATGATCGCCGTGCGTAAATCGTGAAGGGTCATGCCAAAACGCCGTCGATGAAGTCCTCGACGACGTCGGCCAGTTCGGCCTCATTCACCGGCGAAAGCCCCAGGAAGGGCCGGGGCGGGATGTTCATGCCCACTTCGGCCCCGCCGAATTGATGGATGGCCGCATAGACCAGGTTGCTCCCCACTTCCACGGTATCGCCCGTGACGGTGTATTGGATCGAATCCAGCAGATCGCCTTCCCCTTCCAACAGGCGGTGCCCGGCGTGGCGGGTGCGGGCGTATGCCTGGGACCAATCGGGCCAGGGCACACCGTCCGGGTCGGCTTTTTCTTCCTCGATGCGCCGCCGCGTCTGACTTTCCACTTCCGCGCCGATGGCATTCAGCAGGGCGCCCGTGTTGAGGCCGCCCAGCTTGGCGATCCGCGCCCGGATGCGGTTTATTCCCCGCACATCGACCTCGATTTGCACACCGGCCACGGTCAGATTCCTTTCAGGGTGTCGCGGGTGAAGCGGCGCTCGTTGCTTTCCACCTGAACCCCCCCGCCCCCGGCCGAGTCGGGAGAATCCTCCAACCCGAGGGAGACCACGCCCCGCGCCACTTGCTCAAGCCACTTGATGGCGGCGGCGTTGCGCTCCTTGACTTCATCGGTCATCGTCCCGGGCCGCTGGGAAAGATTGAACAGCGCCATGTCCACGCACAATGGACGCAAAACGGCGGGCGTCGTGGGCAATGGCAGGTCGTACTTCGCGCCGATGTAGGAATCCATCAGCTCCGAGGCGTCGGCCAGCGCCTGGTCCACCACCCCGGCGTCCTCCGCGCCGTCGTTATCGTAATCGGCGGCGAGGGTGATCACGTCGATTCC
>CAZOXD010000147.1:0-12880 GCA_964583525.1 uncultured Pseudomonadota bacterium | reverse complement strand
GCTTTCCCGTAATCCCTCTTCGGCCTTTTTGCGTTCGGTGATGTCAATGGCCGTGCCCTGAGTGCCACAAATTTGCCCGGAGAAATCATACTTCGGTACTACCTTGAAATTTAGGAAAATTTCGTTCCCGGATTTCGCAAGGTAGGTCCTCTCGAAATCGGTGACGGATTCTCCTTTCAATATTTGTTGGAAAACCTTAAAGGTCCGGGACGCCTCCTCCGGGTCATGGAAGTCGGTAAACCTTCGGCCCAACATCTCTGGAAGATCATATCCCAATGTGGATTCCCAAACTGGATTAAGATAGGTGAATCTCCCATCCCGGTCCAGGCTCCAGACCAGGTCTTGAGAGGTCTCAACTTCGATCCGGATTCGGTTGGCAATTTCCTGTTGGAGACTTTTCAGTGAATCGTGCGCCGCCGAATGGGAGCGTTTCACCAGGTAAAGAAGAATGGCGGTGTTCCAAATCGCGAAAATGGAAAGGATGCGGTTGTTGACCACCATCCAATGGATTCCGCCTTCTGGTGAGTAGAGATATCCCACCCAGGTCAAAAGGGAGGCAATGATGGCGAAAATGAAGATGTACCGGTTTCGATCCAACCACCACCCCAGCAAAACCACCGCCACATAGGAAACTCCGGCCGCGACACCGAGCGGAAGCGACAGATCCATGGCCAACACCCCCAAAAACAGGACGCCGGCCAGCACCAGGATCATGTGCGATCGGGTGTTCTCGGTTATCGACGGCAATTTCTGCATGTGCAAACCCTGTGGCGGAATGGAGGAAGGTTTAGCAAAACTACGATCCCTGCTACCGGTTCATTTTGGTTCCCGCTGCCAAATATTCCGCCGGACGCAAGAATCCGCAGGATTGGGTACGCACCCCTAAAAACAAACGGATTCAGGGATTTATCGGATGATTTTCATTATTGAAAATACTCAGCCAACTCCCCTGAAACCCCTCGGTCTGTGTAACGGAAAAACCGTACGCTAAGTTCCAAATTCCGTCCGGAGGATTGTATTTTATCTCTTTTGGGTCGAATTCCCCGCCGCCTGCGGCGGGAAGGTAGGGGCAGGATGAGGTCCCGCCGCCTGTCTTTTGCATTTCCCCCAAATAAAGCGTCCGGTACTAAAATATTCCACCACTTCTTTCACCAGAATAGCGGTGAGTTTGCGCTGGAGATCGAATGAGGCCAAACCGCCCCGAGGCCAATGACGCCGGTCATGGTCTGGAGGATTGTCCAATGCCCGGGAATCCAATGGATGGGATGTCATGAACGAACGCCGCCGAAGGAGGCCCGGACCGGCGCCGGGGAGGCGGCGTTCATCCTCCAGTCCCCGCGGGAATTTTACCGAGAGTTCTGTTTTCATTTTTCCGGAAATTCAATATGATCCATCAATTGGGAATTTCAATTTCCCATTCGCATGACGAATCGGAATGCGGCGCAGGGGCAAGGGAAGTTTCCATACGCTTACTATCCACCAAGCCACGGAATGGCGGGAGGCCGATCATGGATGTCGGGGTAATCGTCGATTTATTGGGAAGCGCCAGACTCCTTCCCAGAAAGGTGCTGAAAGCCGCGCTGACGCAACGGGAAGAGGCGGCGCCGTTCTTCCTGGAAACCTTGCGGGACTTCGTAAACGGGGAGGATCAATCGCAGGAAAAAGGCAGTCCCCTCCTGCTGGTGATTCATTTGCTGGCGGAATTCCAGGAGACAGCGGCCTTTCCCCATTTGATCGAACTGCTCCGGTTGGATGCGGATGTCGTGGAATATGTGCTGGGCGGCGCCACCACCGAGACCCTGCCCGGGGTGCTCATCAGCACCTACGACGGAAACCTGGACCTCCTCAAGGAAATGATCCTGGATGCCCGGGTTGACGAATATATCCGTTGGGCCGGGCTGGAGGCCATGGCCTATCTGGCCAGGACAGGGAAAATCCATCCGAAAATCACGGAGTTGTTTCTCGTCCAATGCCACAACACGGCCCCATGGGAGAAAGAGGACCATGCCTGGGTGGGGTGGCAGTCCGCGATCGCCCTGCTGGGCATGTATTGGTACGAACCGGTGGTGAAAAAGGCCTTTCGAAGGGGGCTGATTTCCAGCAGCGTCATGTCGTTCGAGGACTTTCGGAAAGACCTGGCCGTTACCCTGGAGGATCCCGCTGGAATGGCCTTGTTCGAAAAGGAAGGCCTGGCGCCCTTCGGCAGCACCATCGAAACGTTTTCCCGCTGGTACGGATTTTCCAGGGAATATTGGGAGAAAATGGACCGATTTGATGATTTATTCGATTCCGTGGTGCGCTCCCCAACTCCCAGAACCAACCCCCACCGCAATCTGGGCCGAAACGATCCTTGCCATTGCGGGAGCGGAAAAAAATACAAACGCTGCTGCCTGAATTGAAGCGGACGGGGTAAACCGAAAGCCCGGCACCGGGGAGGCAGCGTTCATCCTCCAGTCCCCGCGGGAATTTTCCATGCTCAGCGATATCCGGTATAATTCTCTCTCATTCCATCCCAGGAGCGCCCTGGGAACAAAGGGTCGCAAAACCTCAAAACGGGGTACGAGATGAACGGGATGAAAATCTGGCACAACTCGCGATTTTGGCTGGGAATCACCCTGGCCGCACTGATTACCCTGGCCGGCTGCGGCGAGGATAGTGTGAGCAGCAGAATCCCCGGCGGGGGAGGGTCGGAGTTCTTCACCTACAACCTCGACGGCGCGGGAGATGTGACCGTCACCCAGGCCTTACCCGAAAGTTGCCTGGCTGGAGGGTACTTAACCGATACCACAGTGACGGGAATCTTCGGCTGGGATAACCTTAGCACGACATCGGAGATATTCGAGATCGATTTTTCAGGGAATACGACCGGGACCGGCTTGACTCCCGTTAATGTTTCCTGGTGGGACTCCACCATTATAGCGGGGTACGACATCGGCACCATGAATGTCACCTCCTATGACGGTGTGGGAGGGAGCATTGTGGGGGATTTCAATTTTGTAATCTTCGATACCGTTTCGGTGACACATACCTTTACCGGCAGTTTCAGTGTCACCAGAATCTCAGATTCGACCTCCGGTTCTCCAGGCGCATGCAGTTGATTTGGTTTTCGTACCGCACCGATCCCCCCAGCGGCCCCCATTCCCGGGGGCCGCTGGCATCCCCCTTTAACTCCACCACCTGATTTCCATTTGCCCGAGGTTTTTATTTGCCTACCGCGCGATGGCGGTGCTACCACAGTCGGGTGTGCCTTCCCGCGGCCTCCCTGCACCGGGCGGATGCGGGACCACCTTGATTCGTTGACCCCAACCCCCCGTCCCTCCCCATGAACCGTCCCTCCCCATGAGCCAGCCCCCCGAATCCTCCCCGCGCGTGCTTTCCCCGACCCATCCGGAGGAGGTGCAGGAATGCATCCAGGCGGCGCTGTCCAGCGGCGAGGCGCTGGAGGTGCGGGGCGGGGGGAGCAAGCGCTTCTACGGGCGGGCGGTGGAAGCGCCCCGGGCGCTTTCCACGGCCGGCTTGGCGGGCATCGTCGATTACCAGCCCCATGAGTTGATTCTGGTGGCCCGGCCCGGCACTCCCCTGTCCGAGGTGGAACGCACCCTGGAGGCGGCCGGCCAGATGCTCGCCTTCGAGCCGCCCCATTGGGGGGCGGATGCCACCCTGGGAGGCGCGCTGGCCTGCAACCTGTCCGGGCCCCGCCGCTTCAAGGCCGGGGCGGCGCGGGATCACCTGTTGGGCTTCGCTGCCGTTACCGGGCGGGGCGAGGTGGTGCGCGGCGGCGGGCGGGTGGTGAAGAACGTCACCGGGTACGATCTTCCCAAGCTGATGTGCGGCAGCTTCGGCACCCTGGCCGTTCTCACCGAGGTGGTGGTGAAGGCCCTGCCCCGCGCGGAGACGGAACGCACCCTGGTCTTTGCCGGGCTGGAGAACGCCCCGGGGTTGAAGCTGCTGGAGATGGCCTCCCGCTCTTCCCTGGAACCCAGCGGGCTGGCCTTTCTGCCGGCGGGACTTCCTCTGCCGGACCCCGTGAAAGCGGTGGTGGCAGCCGTGGCAGGGGAGAAGGGAGCCTCCCTGACGGCGATCCGGATGGAAGGCCCCGAGCCTTCCGTGAAACAGCGCTGCGCCGGGTTGCAGGAGGCCGCCCTGCAAGGGACGGCAGAAATGGTGGCGGAGGCCGCAACGGCGGTGGCGAAGAACATGGAATCCACTCTCGCCGAACCGGCTATCCTCGAGGCGGACGGCTCCCGCGCTTTCTGGGTATCCCTGCGCGAGCTGGAACCGCTGCAACCTGGATTCGGGGGCGCGGACAAGCACCCTGAAACCACCGAGGGGAAAGAGCGGGAGGAGGGGGAAGCCTTGTGGCGTTTTTCCGTGCCGCCGGCTTCCGGCGCGGCCTTGGCGGCGCGGTTGCTGGCCGGCGGGCGCGTGCGGTACTTCCATGACTGGGGCGGGGCCTTGCTGTGGGCCATGCTCCCCGCCTCCCGCGATCCCGTCTCCCTGCATGAATTGGCGGCGGAACACGGAGGGACGGCCCAACGGGTCAAGGCGGCCAGCGGAAGCATCGGTGGCACCGATGGCATCGGAGGCACAGGAGAGGCGCCGGTTTTCTCCGGACTTTCCCCGGCGCGGCACAGGCTCAATCTGAACCTCAAGCTGGCCTTCGATCCCCAGCGCATCCTCAATCCGGGCCGCATGTACCCGGACCTGTAAGGGGAGAAGCTTGGTTTCGCGGATGGACCCCGATCCATCGCCAACCAATCCCTTCCAGCCTGTTACTCCGTGCGGTTGGGTGTTTATTTGCAGTTGAAGTAGTTGTTCAAATCCGTGCAATCTGCGAAATCCGCGGATAGATTGGGTATGCGAGAACGATTTCTCAACCCGTTTCAATGAATTCGATTGCGCCATGCAGACCTCCATTGCCGAAGTCATCCTGCAGAATCCGGACGCCCGCACCTCCGAGGGAATTTTCCGTTCCTGCGTCCATTGCGGGTTTTGCAACGCCACCTGCCCCACCTATCAGGCCACGGGCAACGAGTTGGAAGGCCCCCGGGGGCGGATCTATCTGATGAAGTCCGTGCTGGAGGAGCGCTTGGCGATCACCGAGCGGGTGGTCCTTCATCTCGACAACTGCCTGTCGTGCCTTTCCTGCGAGACCACCTGTCCCAGCGGGGTAAGCTACACCCACCTGATCGACCCCATGCGCGCCCGCATCGAGGAAGCCTACCGGCGCCCCCTGTTCGAGCGCCTCCAGCGGGCCATGCTGGTGCGGTTGCTCCCGTATCCGCGCCGATTCCGGGCCGCCATGAAAATTGCGCGGCTGGCCAAGCCGTTGGCCTGGGCCATGCCGGGCAACCTGGGTGCGATGTTGCGGGCCGCGCCCTCGCGGATTCCCACCGCTACTACCGCCTCCAGCGCCGGTAATTTTCAGGTGCACGCCGCCCAGGGAGCCCGCAAGTTCCGTGTAGCCCTGTTGACCGGCTGCGCCCAACAGGTGCTGGGCCCGCACATCAATGAAGCCACCATCCGCCTTTTGACCCGCATCGGGTGCGAGGTGGTCTTGCCGGCCGGGGTGGGATGTTGCGGTGCGCTGACCTTCCACATGGGGGAGCGCAAGGGAAGCCTGGCCCTGATGAAAAACAATATCGGCCACTGGCATGCCGAACTCGAGGCCGGCGGGCTGGACCGGATCATCATCAACACCTCCGGATGCGGATCGGTGGTCAAGGACTACGGTCATATCTTCCGGGAGCACCCCGATTACCGGGAGAAAGCCGCCCGCGTGTCCGCCATCGCCCAGGACGTCAGCGAGGTCGTGGCGGAGTTGGGTTTACCGCAGGACGCCGAGGCGCCCGAGGCCTTGCGGGTGGCCTATCACGACGCCTGCTCCCTCCAGCACGCCCAGCGCGTGCGCACACAGCCCCGCGCTTTGCTGAAGGACGCGGGTTTCCAGGTGGTGGAAATTCCGGAAGGCTATCTGTGCTGCGGGAGCGCCGGCACCTACAATCTGCTCAAGCCGGTACTGGCCGCCGACCTGGGACGGCAAAAGGCCGCCCACATCGCAGCCGTCTCCCCCCAGGTGGTAGCGGCAGGCAACCTGGGGTGCATGGAGCAGATCGCCGGGTATACCCGGCTTCCCGTCGTCCACACCGTGGAACTGCTGGACTGGGCCACCGGCGGCCCCCGCCCGGAAACCCTGGGTCCGTCCGGCGGGTTGTAGCGGCCGGGCGGGTTGTAACCCCCAGCGAATTTGCCCTGATTTTTCTCGCATATGCTTGTGCGTTCAATCCTCCAGCACTTCCGGCATTCCAGCCGGGGTGTTCGTCAAGCCGGGTTTCTTGCTCATGGATCAACATTTGCCCATCGAGTTGAACGAGGAGAACCTTCCGGCGTGGATGGCCGGACAGGGATGGCTCGCCGGCCCCACCGGAGTGCGGGCCCGCGTCATGACCGGAGGGGTGAGCAACCGGGCCTTCTGGGTGGAAGGACCCCATGGCGTCTGCGTGGTCAAGCAGGCCCGGCCCCGGCTGGCCGTGAAATCGGAATGGCGGGCGGACGTGGGCCGCATTGTGCGCGAGGCGGAGGCCATGCAGTGGCTCGGGGAACGCATCGGCGGTCCCCGCATCCCGCACCTGTTGCATTTGCACAGGGAAGCCAAGGTGCTGGCCATGGAGGCAGTACTGCCCCCGGCGGAAAATTACAAGGAGATTCTCCTGCGGGGCGAGGTCGATCCGGCGCAGGCGTCCCGGTTCGGCGCTCTGCTGGCCGAGATTCACAGCGAAACCGCCGACCCGGAAACCCGCGAGGCCTTCGGCGATGCCACCTACTTCGATCAACTCCGCCTTGCCCCCTATTATGGGACGGTGGCGGAAAAGCATCCGGACGTTGCGGAGCAAATGGAGTCCCTGCGCGCGGAATGCCTGGAAGAGCGCTTCTGCCTGGTGCATGGGGACTACAGCCCGAAAAACGTCCTCGTCCGCGATGGAGGGCTGGTGTTGCTGGATTACGAGGTGGCCCATTGGGGCAATCCCTGCTTCGACATCGGATTCGCGCTCACTCACTATCTCTGCAAGGCAATCCACATGCCCGGGAACGGGCTAGCATTTGCCGCGGCGGCGCTCATGTTCTGGGAGATTTATCGTTCCCGGGTGGACCTGCCCCGAAAATCCCGGGCCCGGGCGGGAACCCACCTGGCGGGAATCATGCTGGCCCGCATGGACGGAAAAAGCCCCCTGGAGTACTTCACCGAGGAAGGTCCCCGGGATCGGGTGCGGAGCATTGCCAAGGCCGCGCTGTTGGACAGAAAGACCACCGTCGATTCCGTCATCGACGCGGTGATGGAGAATCTGCCGTGAAAACCAGGCTGGGAACCACCGCACCCCGGTGCAGGTCATGAAAGCAGGGAAGAGTGCCATCGAATACGTGGACGCCCTGGAAGTGCTGGACAGCCGGGGCCATCCCACCGTACGGGGAATCGTCACCCTGGCCAGCGGCGCCCGGGGCGAGGCCACCGTGCCCAGCGGGGCCAGCACCGGGAAGCACGAAGCCCTCGAATTGCGCGATGGCGACCCGGCCCGTTACGGGGGGCGGGGCGTTCTCCAGGCTGTGGGGCATGTGCGCGGTGAACTGGCGGAGGTTGCGCGGGGGCGGGATGCCTGCGATCAAGCCGGATTGGACGAGGCGCTCCGGGCCGCCGATGGCACCCGGGACAAATCCCGCCTGGGCGCCAACGCGCTGCTGGCGGTGTCCATGGCCAACGCCATGGCCGCCGCGGCCCATTCCGGGCAGCCCCTCTATCGCCACATCGCCGGCCTGACGGGGGAGCGGGTGGTGCCTGCGGTGCCCCTGCCCATGATCAACCTGCTCTCCGGCGGAAAGCATGCGGGGGGGCAGGTGGATTTTCAGGATTTCCTGGTGGTGCCCCGGGGCGCGGGAACCTTCCCGGAAGCCATGGAGATGATGCACAAGGTCTATTACTCAACCCTGGATCTGCTGGGCGAAGCGCACGGCTACCGCACCCTGGTGGCGGACGAGGGCGGGCTGGGCCCGGAGCTGGAATCCAACGAGGCCATGCTCGAAGTGTGCGTGCGGGCCATCGAAAAGGCCGGGCTGCGCCCCATGGAAGACGCCGCCATCGCCATCGACGTGGCCGCCTCCCACTTCTTCGCCGAGGGGAAATACACCCTGGCCGTGGAAGACTCCGCCCTCAGCGCCGGGGGGATGATCGACCGGCTGGCGGATTGGCGGGAGCGCTATCCCATCCTCAGCCTGGAGGACGGCCTGGCCGAAAACGATTGGGAGCACTGGACCCAACTCACCGATCGGCTGGGGGCCTCCTGCCAAATCCTGGGGGACGACCTGTTCGTCACGGACACCAGCCGCATCGAATTCGGCATCCTGCGCAGCGCCGCCAACAGCGTACTGATCAAGGTCAACCAGATCGGCACCCTCAGCGAAGCCCTGGACGCCATGGCCATGGCCCGCCGCGCCGGGTGGAATTGCGTCGTCAGCGCCCGCAGCGGCGAGACCGAGGACGCCTGGCTGGCGGACCTGGCCGTGGGCACCGGCGCCGGGCAGATCAAGGTGGGCTCCATCACCCGCTCCGAACGTCTCGCCAAGTACAACCGCCTGCTGGCCATCGTCCACGAGGACCCGGCCCTTCCTTATGCCCGGGACGTGCTGGACAGGTTCGTGGTGGAGTGAGGGGGAGAAAGGGCGAATATCGATTATTTAGTGGGGTTGGTTTCGGAAGTTAAAGAACTTTTACGAGCACGGCGACGATTCCGATGCCAATCGTTACAATTCCACCCAAGCGGATTGTCAAACGCAATTCCAATTCCTTCAAATCCTGCTCGGTCGCCAAGTGGTCATATAAAGGATCGGTTAGGGCTTGTACCTGTACCTCCGCCTGCTGCTCGGTGAACCCGGCGGAAATCAGCTTTTTAACATGGGTATGGGTATCGAAATGAGTCGTAGCCATAACGATTATTACCGCATTTGCATGGGAATGAGAAAATAAGTGGAAATTCCAAGGGCGTTGGAATTCGGATAGTGTCTCAATTTGAAATTTGAAATGTCATTGCCGAGCGCCGCGAAGAATCTTGTGGGTGCGATGACTTCTCTGCAAAACCAAGAAGATGCTTCGCTACGCTCAACATGACAACTGTGTTATAATTGAAATCATCCGGGAAAATTCAAAGTGATAAACTTCCGGAATTTGGCAGGTCACCGGAGAGGTCCTTGGATGGTGGGGCCGGGTTGAATGGGTGGCGGATTTACTTCCCGATCCGGTCCTTGACAGGATTCGATGGAGTTTACTATAACGATTTGCCCACGCAATATTACCCATCCCACGTCAGGTGGCGAGTTTGAACCGGCAGCGATTGCAAAAACCCCGAACGTTTCCCTCCCTCGTACGCATTTCCGCAAAGGATTGAGCCAGATGAGCGAAACCACGCCCACGCTTCAGGCGCCCCGTTCCATGTTCGGTACGGAGCGCAAGGACAACTGGTGGATCGGCCCCCTGGCGGTGGGAATAGGCCTGCTGATTTTCGGGATTTATTCCACCTGGGCAGCATGGCAGGGCGACCATTATCAATGGGGCCCGTACCTTTCCCCTTTCTACTCGCCCCTGTTCATTCTGGATTGGTGGCCCGTGTCCCCGGCCTTTTTGATCCTCTGGGTGCCATTGGGCTTCCGCGCCACCTGCTATTATTACCGCAAGGCGTATTACCGGGCTTTTTTCCTTACCCCGCCGGCCTGCGCGGTGGGAGGCGTATCCCACAACTACCGCGGTGAACGGGCGCTGTTCATCTTTCAGAACCTGCACCGCTTGTTTCTGTATCTGGCCCTGGCGTTGGTGGTGATCCTCACCTACGACGCCTGGCTTTCCATCCAGTTCCAGGACGGCTGGGGGTTGGGCGTGGGATCCATCGTCCTGGCGCTCAATGCAGCTTTCCTGGGCTTTTTCACTTTCGGCTGCAACTCCCTGCGCCACCTGGTGGGGGGAAACGTGGATTGTTTTTCCTGCGTGGCCTTCGGCAAACAGCGCTATTTCCTGTGGCGCATCGTCAGCAGGTTCAACGCCCATCACATGGAATGGGCGTGGATCAGCCTCTTCTGGGTTGGATTTACCGATGTCTATATTCGTCTGGTTTCCATGGGAATATTCACCGATTGGAGGATTCTCTAGTGGAACACGAGACTCACGAGTATGACGTCATCGTCATTGGCGCGGGTGGAGCGGGCCTGCGGGCCGCAGTGGAGGCCTCCGGCCAGGGCGTCTCGGTCGGTCTGATCTGCAAGTCCCTGCTGGGCAAGGCCCATACCGTGATGGCGGAAGGCGGCATGGCCGCCGCCCTGGGCACTACCGATTCCCGGGACGACTGGAAGGTGCACTTCCGGGACACCATGCGCGGCGGAAAAATGCTCAACAACTGGCGCATGGTGGAGATTTTCACCCAGGAAGCCCCGGATCGGGTCAACGAACTGGAGGAATGGGGCGCGTTGTTCGACCGCACGCCCGACGGGCGGATTCTCCAACGCAATTTCGGCGGGCACCGCTATCCGCGCTTGGCTCATGTAGGGGACCGCACCGGCCTGGAAATGATCCGCACCCTGCAGAATCACGGCATCCACCAGGGCATCGACGTGCACATGGAATGCACGGTGCTGGAACTGTTGATGGATGGAGACCGGGTTTCCGGGGCTTTCGGGTTCTGGCGGGAATCCGGTCATTTCGTCACCTTCCGCGCCAAGGCGGTGGTGCTGGCGACGGGCGGGATCGGCAAGTGCTACAACGTCACCTCCAATTCCTGGGAATGCACCGGTGACGGACAGGCGCTGGCCTATCGGGCCGGGGCCGAATTGATGGACATGGAATTCGTCCAGTTTCACCCCACGGGCATGGTCTGGCCGCCCTCGGTGAAAGGGATTCTGGTTACCGAAGGCGTGCGCGGTGAAGGCGGCATCCTCAAGAACAGCGAGGGCAACCGCTTCATGTACGATTACGTGCCCGAGATGTTCATGGGCGAATATGCGGAATCCGAGGAGGAGGCCAGCCGCTGGCTGGCGGGCGATGCCGATGCGCGCAGACCCCCGGAACTGCTCACCCGGGACGTGGTGTCCAAGGCCATCCGCTCGGAACGGCTGGCGGGACGCGCATCCCCGCACGGCGGAGCCTTCCTGGACATCGCCACGCAGCGCACGGCGGCGGATATCAAACGCAAGCTCCCCAGCATGTATCACCAGTTCATGAAATTGGGGAATCTGGACATCACCAAGGACCCCATGGAGGTGGGCCCCACCGCCCATTACGTCATGGGCGGAGTGCGGGTGAACGCGGAGAGCGCCATGACCAACGTGCCCGGGCTCTATGCGGCGGGCGAGGTGGCCAGCGGCCTGCACGGCGCCAACCGGCTGGGCGGGAATTCCCTCACCGACCTGCTCGTATTTGGACGCATGGCGGGGAAGCATGCCGCCGCCTACGCCAAGGACCTGGCCAACCTGCCATCGGTCAATTCCGCTCAGGTGAGCGAGATCGAAGCCGCCACGCTGGCCCCCTTCGACGGGGGAAGCGAGAATCCCTATACGGTGATGCAGGACCTGCAATCCTGCATGGAAACCAACTCGGGCATCGTGCGCGTCAAGGAGGAAATGGAAGCCGGGCTGGAGCAGTTGCAGGCCCTCAAGGAACGGGCCGGCAAGGTCTCCGTGGAAGGCAGCCGGCTTTACAATCCCGGCTGGCACTATGCCATCGACCTGCGCAACATGATCGCCGTATCCGAAGCGATCACTCTATCCGCGTTGCACCGGGAGGAAAGCCGGGGCGGGCATACCCGGGACGACTATCCCCTCTCCACGCCGGAATTGGAATCGGTGAACACCGTGGTGCGCGAGGAAAATGGAGAAATGGCGTGGGAGCATGTCAAACGGGAACCCATGCCCGGGGAATTGGAACAATTGTTGAGCTAACCATCTGAATTCACCCTCTACTCGGAGAATTCGACTTTGGCCGATGTAAAATTTCGAGTCTATCGCGGTACGGCGGCGAGCGGCGGCTACCAGGAGTATTCGGTGCCCCTCAGCGAGGGAATGGTGGTACTCGACGCCATTCATCACATCCAGGCCACGGAAACCGGAGCCGGCGACATGGCCGTGCGCTGGAATTGCAAGGCGGGCAAGTGCGGCTCGTGCAGCGCGGAAATCGACGGCAAGCCGCGGCTGATGTGCATGACCCGGATGGATATGCTGGAGTTGGACAAGCCGGTCACCGTGGAGCCCATCCGCCGCTACCCCCATATCAAGGACCTGGTCACCGACGTATCCGCCAGCTACGACGTCAACAAGCGCATTCCCCCCCTCAAGCCCCAGCCCCGGGAGGCGGACGGCACCTACCGTATGATGCAGTACGACATCGACCGCATCCAGGAATTCCACAAGTGTATCGAGTGCCTCCTCTGCCAGGACGTTTGCCACGTGTTGCGGGACCGCCAGAAGTTCGACTTCGCGGGGCCGCGCTTCATGGTGCGGGCGGCCTCACTGGTCATGCACCCGCTGGATCAGGAAAACCGGCTGCGGGCGCTCAAGGACGATTTAGGCATCGGATACTGCAACATCACCAAGTGCTGCACCGAAGTCTGCCCGGAGGAGATCAAGATCACCGACAACGCCATCATCCCCCTCAAGGAGCGCGTGGCGGGCAACTTCTTCGATCCCCTGGCCTGGTTCTTCCGGCTGATCCGCGGCAAGAAGGCCGATACCAAGGGCGCCGTTCACTAGGCGCCCGGCTTCCTGCCCACCCCGTAATCATCCAACCGCGCCGGATGGCCCGGAAATTCCCGGGACCGGCCATCGCCGGGTACGATCAGGCTTGGAGTGATAA
>CAZOXD010000146.1:0-13054 GCA_964583525.1 uncultured Pseudomonadota bacterium | reverse complement strand
CCCGCCTGCGCGGAAGATAGCACGCGGGAAAGCATTTCCCCATCGGCGGAAAAGAAGTCGCAGGCGGAAGTTCCATTTCCACCTGCAAACAGCTATACTTAATTAATATATTTTTATTCCATTGCGATGAATATTTCAGTGAATTTTTCAGTGGATATTTCCACCGTCCAAACCGATTTGCGCTTCCCGGCAGATCGGTCATAATCGAACCCTTGGGATGAAAATCCCGTTCATGGATCTGGTGAGGTGAATCCCCCCGGCCCGGGAAACCGGCCACTTCGATGTTTCGGCCCCGGAAGAGGGACGGAAAGCGGATTAAAGAACGATGGGCGACAGTTTCGGACAATTATTCCGCATCACCACCTGGGGGGAATCCCACGGTGGCGGCGTCGGCGTGGTCATTGACGGATGTCCGGCGGGGCTCCCCCTGTGCGAGGAGGATATCCAGAAGGAGCTGGACCGCCGTAAGCCGGGTCAAAGCCGCATCACCACCCAGCGCAAGGAAGCGGACCGGGCTCGCATCCTCTCCGGGGTATTCGAGGGAACCACCCTGGGCACCGCCATATCCATCATGGTGGAAAACCAGGACGCCCGCCCGGACGCTTACCTGGAATTCAAGGATGTCTACCGTCCCAGCCACGCCGATTTTACCTTTGAGCGGAAATACGGCATCCGCAACTGGCAGGGCGGTGGACGCGCCAGCGCCCGGGAAACCATCGGGCGGGTGGCGGCCGGGGCCATTGCCGCCAAGCTGCTGCGCTCGCGGTTCGGTATCCGCACCCTGGCCTACGTGTCGCAGATTCACGAGGTGCGGGCGGAAATCGATTCCGATACCGTCACCGAAGAGGCCATCGAAGCCAACATTGTCCGCTGTCCCGACCCCCATGCCGCCGAACGCATGATTACCCGCATCGAGCAGGCCCGTAAGGACGGTGACAGCGTGGGCGGCATCATCCAGGCCGTGGCGCGGGGCGTGCCGGCGGGATTGGGCGAGCCCGTGTTCGACAAGCTGACGGCCGATCTGGCCAAGGCGGTGATGTCACTCCCGGCAACCCGGGGCGTCGAATTCGGCATGGGGTTCGATGCCGTTCAACTCACCGGATCCCAGCACAACGACCCCTTCGAGGAGCGCGATGGACGCATCGGCACCGTCACCAATCGTTCCGGAGGGATCCAAGGTGGCATCTCCAACGGGGAGGATATAGTGCTCCGGGCCGCATTCAAACCCACGGCCACCATCGCCCATCCGCAACAAACGGTGGACCGAGAGGGGAAGCCAACCCTGTTGAAAGGGCGGGGTAGGCACGACCCTTGCGTTCTCCCCAGGGCGGTACCGATGATCGAAGCGATGATTAATCTCGTGCTGGCCGATCATCTGTTGCGCGCGGTGACCCGGCGTGATTCAGATGTGCTGAACCGGTTTTTCGAAGAGACGCCACGATGAAGAACTATTATGCGATTCTGGGGGTTCTTCCCAGTTCTTCCGCGGCGGAAATCCGGGCTTCGTACCGGCAATTATCCAAGCGCTTCCATCCCGACGTACCCGGAGGAAACGGCGGATTTTTCGCCCGGATCAACGAAGCCTACGAAGTGCTCTCGCAGCCGAAAAGCCGCAAAACCTACGACAAGGCGTGGCGAACGCCAGGGTCCAGCGCCGCCAAGAGGAGCAAACCCTCCAGCCCCGCCGGCGGGAAGGCGGCAACATCGGCTGCAAGACCGGCAGCCGCAAGATCAGCAGCCGTAAGATCAACGGAGAAAAAGTCCACCTTGTGGAAGCGCAAGGCGAAAAACATCCCACTGCCCATGCTGACGCGGTTGATGTCCATCGCCGTTCCCCGCTCGGGACGCTTTCAGTTGCAGGGCTTGATCGGCAATATCCAGATCGCCCCCACTACCCCGGAAAATCTCTGGGAATCCACCCTGCGCAAGTACGGCTCCACCGATCCCAATCATCTGGCCCGCCACGCCATCCAGATCAGGCTGAGCGGAGAACGGGACCTGGTGAAAACCCTGCTGCCCCGTCCCACCGATTTCGGTGTGGAATTCCAGCGTTCCACCGAAGAGGAAAAAAAGACCAAGCTGCGCACCTTCCTGGAAAACCTGCTGGGAAACGGACCCCTGGGGGGATTGTTCACCCAGCAACCCTTCGGATTATACGGCGCATTCCTTCCGCTGACCCTGTGGATCACGGTGCCCAAGGGCACCCCGCTTTTCCTGCGGGACATCACGGGCAGCATCCAGGTCGCCGGCGTCGAAGGGGAGGTGGTGGCGAAAATGCTGGGCGGGGTGATGAAGGCGCGCAACGTCCACGGGGGAAACCTCACCCTCAACGGGAGCAGCAAGGCTTTCCTTTCCAAGGCCACGGGAAACATCGACCTGATGATGTTCGGAACCAGCCGGATTTACCTGGATGGCAGCCTGTCCCGCATGCGGGCGGTGGTGGACAATCAAGCCCATGCGGAAATCTCCGGGCAGGTCGGCCAATTGATGACCGAAGTCAACGAGCACGGCTTTTTGGATATTCGAGGCACCGTCAAGGACGCCTTCTGCGACGCACAGGACGCGGGCCGGATCAAGCTGGCCTGTGTGGAATCCCACTTGAAGGCCACCCGCTCACCCGGCGCCCGCATCGACGTGCTGCGCCGGAAGACCCGCATTCCCATGGCTGGATAACATCAGGGCCGGGTGAAATCAGGGCGTTTCTTGCCAGCACACCAGGCCCGCACCCATCCCGGTTTCCCCTCCCGGCTTCTCTTCCTCATGGTCCCCCCAGCGGTCACGATGATCACAGCGACCACAAAGATCACGGCGATCACGGCGATCCTTCCGGTTCTCCGCATCCAGCCATTGGCCTTGCTTTCCTCGGGCCATCCCGGGATCAGGTTTCCCTGATCGGGTCGGTGCTAAGGTCCGGCCCTGGTTCCGCCCCGGGGTCTCCCGCGGCGCCACGGGTGAGGGCCAGCAACCAGAGCAAAAAGGCCGCCAGCAGCAGCAGGGAGTTGAGCGCGAAGAAGGCCCGCAATCCCACCACAGGTCCTATCAATCCCGCGATGAACGGACCGCCCCCGATACCCAGGGCGCCGAAGGCGGCGGAATAGGCCAGCACCCGCGACTCCATTCCCCGGGGGGCGTAATTCTTGGTCATGGTGATCGCCGCGGGGCCGATGCCAATGGCCAGCAGACCCAACAGAAAGCGCGCCATCGCCATTTGCAGGGGCGACTGCGCCAGGATCGTGGGGATGGAACCGAGAGCGCCCGCCAGCAGGGAGACGGCGAGAATGCGTCCCGGCCCGAAGCGGTCCAGCAGGCGTCCCCAAAACGGCACGGCCAGAGCGCTGGCCAACGCCAGCGCCAGGGTGACCGCTCCCACCCAGTAGTCCACCTGGGGCCCTGCGTAGATTCCCTGGCTGGCCAGCAGATCCAGGGTAAATATCGAGATGATCGCCCCCGCCCCCAGGAAAACGAATGTGTAGGTGAAGGTGATCATCATCAGCACCAGGATGTTGGGAATGCGCAGGATCACCTTCAGGTCTTCTACAGGATGGATGCGGAAGGGCACAGCCGGGCGCTGATGCCGCTCCCGGGCGAAGAGCAGGGTCAGCGCGCCCCCCGTCAACAGCGAGGCCGCGGATACCCAGTACAAGTACAGGTACCCGGGCAGCAGGGAGGCGATCATCGCCCCCACCGCGGGGCCCAGGGCGCCCCCGATCAACGTACCCGTCTGGACGAAGGACAGGCTGCGGCCCATGGAGCGTTGGGGGGTGTTGGTAGCGATGAGGCCCGAGGTAGCCGGAATGAAGCCGTTGGTGGTGCCCATCAGGAAAAACAGGAACAGGAACCACCCCAGGGAGGGCATCGTGGGCAATAGCAGGAAGACCGTGGCCATTCCCAGGCTGGTGCGCAGGGCCATCAATTTTCGACCGTAATGATCGGCCACCACCCCCCACAGCGGGGTGAGAAAAAAGCTCAGCGTGAAGTAGCTCCCCATGGCGTAGCCCACCCAGGTCTCCAGACGGCCGGTGGCCCCCATCTCCTTGATAATCAGCGGAAAGAAAGGATTGACGATGCCGAATCCCAGCGTATGGGAAAACGTCGCCGCCGCCATCACGAACATGTTCCTGCGCCAGAAAGGAAAGGGGTCGCCGTCCGGGGCGGCTCCAGGGGAGGGAGGGGCATCGTCCGGGGGTGAAACGCTCATGTGGGATCTATCCCCAGTTCGCGCACTCCGGAAATCCCCTTGCAGGCCCACAGCAGAAATCCGCACCCGAGCAGGATCGAATTGCAGGCGAAGTAGGCCCGCAGGCCCAACACCGGGCCGGTTCCGGGAGAAAGCGGGGAAGGCTGGGTTGGAGGAAGAGGCGGTGGCGGGGGAGACGGCATGGCGGCACGGTGGCACGGTGGAGGTGAGGAGGGCGGTAGGGAGTCCAATCAGTGTCGAAGCATTGCCCGAGGGAAGTCAAGGGCTGGCGCCTCTGACCGATTCACTTTTATCAACTCCGGGAAAACGGAGGGTATCTGCACGATGTTACCCTTCGGACGATCTTCCCAAGGCAAATCGCTGGAACCAAACTCCCCTCTCCCTTCGAGAGGAGCCGGGGTTGCGGTCCGTTGTTCCCCTTGACCATCCCCCTCTTGACCGGCGCCGGCCCTGCGATTATGGATAGCGGTGCGCCCAAGAGGCACAGGCCGCGCCCCCCTCGCCGGAGCGGGAGGCGGCGCTACCCCGTTGTTGAACCGATGCGTTGATCCCCCTCAACCCAAACACAGGTACGTGCTCCATGAAACCCAATCGCGTGAAAAAATTGTTGCAGGACGGAAAATACACCTGTGGCTCCTGGGTGGGCCTGTGCAGTTCCATCGGCGCGGAGGTGATGGGACTGATGGGATTCGACTGGATACTGATCGACATGGAGCATGGCGCGGGGGACTATCAGACCCTGCTCGGCCAGTTGCAGGGCCTCGCGGCGGCGGGTGAAACAGTGCCCTTCGTGCGGGTACAGTGGAACGATCCCGTGGTCATCAAGCGCGTGCTGGACCTGGGAGCCTACGGGGTGATGGTGCCCGGCGTGCGCACGGCGGCCGAAGCGCGGCAGGCCGTGGCCGCCATCAAGTACCCGCCGGAGGGCATCCGGGGGCTGGCCGGCAACCGGGGGGCGGGTTACGGCACCGATGGCGATTACGTCAAGCAGGCCAACCAGGAAATCATGATGATCCTTCAGATCGAAAACAAGGCCGCCATCGACGAGATCGACGCCATCCTGGACGTGCCGGGAATCGACGTGGCCTTCCTGGGGCCCAACGATCTCTCCGGCGACATGGGTCACGTGGGCGATTGGGACCACCCGGAGGTGACCGCCGCCATCGCCAAACTGGAAGCCGCCGCCAATGGGCGCGGCATCCCCCTGGGCACCATCTCCCGCAACTGGGTGATGGCCGCCGGCTTCATCGAGCGGGGCTACCGCTTTCAGTCCCTGATGGGGGACATCTCTTTCCTCATTCAGTCGGCGCAGGCCGCCGTGGCCAGCTTCCGGGAACATCCCGATTCCGGCGGAACGTAGGGCTGGGGCGGAAAAGGCAGCGGGGAGGCGCCATGGATTCCATTTGGGTGGGAGGCTGGATCTTCACGTCACTGTGGTTCCTCGCGCCCGCCACGGTGTTTTGGGGGAGTTTCCTCAACCAAGTGGCCGACCGCACGCCTCCCATGGATGGGTCCGGCCTTCCCTGGCCTCCCGCCACGGGAGCGCCCACCCTGTGGCGCCCCTCCCGGTCGTTCTGCTTTTCCTGCGGCATGCGCCTGGCCCCGCGCGATCTGATTCCGGTGCTCTCCTATCTTTGGTTGCGGGGCCGCTGCCGGGGCTGCGGCGGGAACATCGGCCGGCGCTCCCTGGCGGTGGAACTGCTCACCCCCATTCTGCTGCAGGGATGGTGGCGGGTCGCCTCCTCCCTGGGAGCGTCTCCGCTTTCCCTCTACCTGGGATTCGCCCTGCTCAGTTGGGGCATCGTGGCGGGTGTGCTGGCTTGGGAGGGGAGGAGGTTTACCCGGGGATTCCTGGCGCTGGGCGCCCTGCTGGCCGCCGGAATCCCGGCGATGCTGGCGTGGGGCTTGTAGGCTATGGATTCACGGCTACGCTGGCGTGGGGCTTGTAAGCGCTGCCCCGCAGCTATTAGAATGGCCGTAGGGTAGCGATGGGACTGCCATATTCCCTTCATGCCATAGTATCGATTCGCGCAGGTGAACCGTTTCGCATTCATCCTTGAGAGGCAGCATGGCTCGTGTGGAAATAGATCGAGAGAATTTGACCCTGTTTTGCAGGGAAAATCATATCCGCAGTTTGGCGCTTTTCGGTTCCGCGCTTCGCGAGGACTTTCGTCCGGACAGTGATGTCGATGTGTTGGTGGAATTCGAACCAGGCCAGGAACCTGGTCTGTTTGGCATCGCAAGGATGGAGAGGGAGATGTCACCCTTTTTTGAGGGCCGGAAAGTGGATTTACGCACATCCGGTGATTTGGGCCGGCATATGCGGAGCCGAATTGTATCGTCGGCAGAAGGAATCTATGCCGCCTGAGGACATAGAGCGGCTCCGGCACATGCTGGATGCGGCCAGGGAAGCCATTTCGTTTCTGCAAGGACGAAATCGATTCCACCTCGATAATGACCGCCAGTTGGCAATGGCGCTGGTGAAGGAAGTCGAAATTATAGGTGAGGCAGCAAACAGGATTACGAATGCCACTCGCAGGGAGGTTGATGAAATACCCTGGTTGGACATTATCGGAATGCGCAATCGATTGGTGCACGCCTATTTCGATATTAATACAACCATTTTGTGGAAAACCCTGAATGAAGATTTACCTGGGCTGGTTACGGTATTGGAATCCCTCCTTGGAGATCCGAACAAATTTATTGATTAAACACATTCGTAATCCTAAAAAAAATTCCTCGATAAAATTCCGGAAAGAAAATTGAACTCCCAGTCCAAAGATCGAGTGTAATCCCCAATTCAATCCATTCCCATTTTTCCGCCCACTTTCGGAACCATTCCGCATGCCCGACCGGATTCTATTGACGCAACTGCGCCGCATCGGGGATGTGCTGATGACCACGCCCTCCGTGGCGGCCGTGCGGGCGGCCCATCCCCGGGCCCACATCGCCTTTCTCACCGAGGCACCCTCCGATCAGATCTTCCGGCACAATCCCCACGTGGACCGGGTATGGGTGTATCCTCATGGCGGCTCCCCATGGTCCCGGATGTCTTTGGCCCGCCGTTTGCGGAAAGAACGCTTCGATCTGGTGGTGGATTTCTTCGGCAATCCCCGCTCGGCCTTCCTCTCCCGGCTCACCGGCGCGCCCCGGCGGATCGGGTTTGATTTCCGTGGACGGGGTTGGGCCTACACGGAGCGGGTGGCGGTGCCCCAGGGGGTGCGCTATTCCGCCGGCCACAAGACCGCGCTGCTGGAACCGCTGGGAATCAAGGTGGATCGCCTGCTGCCCCAAGTGTTTCTGGGCGCTGGAGAGCGGGATTACGTCACCCGGCAGTTGCAGGAACTGGGCGTGGAGGAGGGGAACCTGCTGGTGGCCCTGTTTCCTGTTTCCCGCCGGAGGTACAAGGTGTGGCCCACGAAAAACTTTGCCCGCCTGGCCGATATTCTCATCGAGCGCTACGGCGCCAAGGTGCTGTTGATGGGCGGCCCTGGAGACGAGCATTTCACCGGCGCGGTGCGCCAGGACATGCGCCATCGCCCACTCCCGGCCTACGAGGCGCCCACGCTGCTGGAATCGGCGGCGCTGCTGGAACGCGCCCATTTGTACGTGGGAAACGACAACGGCCCGCGCCACTTCGCCATCGCCCTGGGCACTCCCACGGTGACGGTCTTCGGGCAGGGACGCCCGGAAAATTGGACCCCGCCCGATCAGCCCATGCACCGCACCGTGGAATACGATCCGGGTTGCAAGTCAAGTTGCACCTATCCCCGTTGCGCGCACCTGGACTGCATCAACAAGGTGCCATATCTGGAAGTGCAGGCGGAGGTGGAATCCGCGTTGAAGGAGATTTTGCAGGACGGCGCCCTGCGGTAGGGCAAAACCTGTGGTTCCGCCCCACCCCAACCGTCCGCGGCGCTCGGCAGTTCCCTGGGTGTTTCCCTATCCGGCGTTCTCCGCGCTCTCGGTGGCACTCTCCGCGGCCTTCTTTGCGCCTTTGGCTTTGATGGTCTTTTTTCCCTTCCTGGCCATTGCTCTGCCTTTTGCTTTGCCTTTTGCTCTGCTTTTTACAGGGGCCTTGGCGGCGCGCTCCCGGAGCAATTCCATCGCGGCTTCCAGGGTCAGATCTTCGGGAGGGACCGCCCTGGGCACCGAGGCGTTCAAATCCCCATCTGTCACATAGGGTCCGTAGCGCCCGGTCATCAGGTTGATGGTCAAATCCTCGTTTTCCGGGTGCTTGCCCAACTCCCGGATCAGGGTGGAGCCGCCCCGGCGCCCGGTCTTTTCCTGGCGGAAGAGAGTCTCGGCCTCCTCCATGGTGAGGGTGAAAATGGCCTGGGCGGAAGGCAGGGTGCGGGTATCCTTGCCCCGCTTGATGTAAGGTCCGTAGCGGCCCAGATCGGCCAGCACGGGTTCGCCGTCATCGGGAGCGATGCCAACGATGCGGGGCAGGGAGAGCAGCCGCAGAGCGTCCTCCAAGGTCACCTGCTCCATTTCCTGCTCGGGAAAGAGGGACTTCATCTTCGGTTTCTCGGCCGCTTCTCCAGGGTCCCCAAGCTGGACGTAAGGGCCATACCGCCCCGTCTTCAGGTACACCGGCATGCCCGATTTCGGGTCGTTCCCCAGCACTTCCGGCGAAGAGCCTTTTTTCAGCAACTCCCGGGCCCGTTCCGGGGTCAACTCGTCGGGGACGATATTGGCTGGCAGGGTGGCCCGCTCCTCGCCGCTTTCCAGGTAGGGGCCATACCTGCCGATGCGGACGTTGATGGGATTCTGGCGGTCCTCCTCGCCGAGGGGGATGGTGCAGGCCTCCCGGGGGTCGATGTCCGCCGCGATCAGTTCCTTGAGTCCAGGGTACCCCCCGTTGCCGTTGTAGAAGCGTTCCAGGTAGGGCAGCGCGTCCTGCTCCCCGCGGGAGATGGCGTCGAGCACGCTTTCCATGTGGGCCGTGAACTCCAAATCCACCAGATGTGTGAAGTGCTGCTCCAGCAGCCGCACCACGGCGATGGCGGTGAAGGTGGGCACCAGGGCGTTCCCCTTCTTGATCACGTATTCCCGCCGGATGATGGTGTCGATGATCGAGGCATAAGTGCTGGGACGGCCGATGCCCTCTTTTTCCAGTTCCTTGATGAGCGAGGCTTCGGAGAAGCGGGCCTTGGGTTGCGTGGTGTGCTCCAGCGCTTCCAGGGCGCCGCAATTCACCGGCTGACCTTCTCGAAGGGGCGGCAGAATGCGTTCCTGGTCGCCCAGATCGGCATCCGGGTCGTCGGAGCCTTCCACGTAGGCCCGCAGGAATCCCGGAAATTCGATGGTTTTCCCGGAGGCCTGGAACACGGCGTCTTCCCCCTGCAAATTGAGCTGGATGCGCTGGCCCCTGGCGTTGGGCATCTGGCTGGCCACGGTACGTTTCCAGATCATCTCGAAAAGCCGCCACTCCCGCGCTTCCAATTCGCCCTTGAGGGAATCCGGGGTGCGGAAGCGCTCCCCGGCCGGCCGGATGGCCTCGTGGGCTTCCTGGGCGTTCTTTACCTTGGAGGCATAACGCCGTGGCTCGCCGGGCAGGTATTCCGCGCCGTACAGCGAGGAGATCTGCTCCCGGGCCGCCTGCAGGGCCTGGTCGGAGAGGGTGGTGGAATCGGTGCGCATGTAGGTGATGTAGCCCTTCTCATAGAGCGCCTGGGCCAGGCGCATGGTATCCCGGGAGCCCTGCCCGAACTTGCGGTTTGCCTCCTGCTGGAGGGTGGAGGTGGTGAATGGCGCCGGAGGCTGGGTAGAGTAGGGCTTGTGCTCCACCAGGGTTACCTGGAAGGCGGCATCCCCGAGGCGTTCCCGCAATTGCTCCGCCGCGGTCTGGTTCAGATACACCACATCCCGCTTCCCCGGCGCCAGCTTGCCGGTGGTATCCTCGAAGTCCTTGCCGGTGACCAGCCGTTTTCCGTCCAGGGTAGCCAGCACCGCCTTGAAGGACTGCCCGTCCCCCCCGGCGAAATCACCCGCCAGATCCCAGTAGGAGGCGGTCCGGAAGGCCAGCCGCTCCCGCTCCCGGTTGACGATCAGGCGCACGGCCACGCTCTGCACCCGCCCCGCGGATAGATGGGGCGCGATCTTCCGCCACAGCACGGGGGAAACCTCGTAGCCATAGAGGCGGTCCAGCACGCGCCGGGTTTCCTGGGCCGTCACCAGGCGGTCGTCGATTTCCCGGGGGGATTGCAGGGCATGCTGGATCGCCTCGCGGGTGATCTCGTGGAACACCAAACGGTGGGTGGGCACCTTCGGCTTGAGCACTTCCATCAGATGCCAGCTGATGGATTCCCCCTCGCGGTCCTCGTCCGTGGCCAGGTAGAGCCGTTCCGCATCTTTCAAGAGCCCCTTGAGCTTGGTAACCTGGGACTTCTTCGCCGAGGGGATCACGTAGAGAGGCCGGAACTGGTTCTCCACATCGATTCCCAACCGCGACCAGGGCTCGTTTTTCATCTCAGCGGGAATTTCCTTCGCCGACTGGGGCAAATCACGGATGTGCCCGATGCTCGACTCGACAATGTAGTCGTCATCCACGAACCGGGCGATGGTGCGAGCCTTGGTCGGGGATTCCACAATGACTAGAAACTTCGGCATCGCGTCGCCTCCTTCAACGGCAATGATTTCGGGCATGCGATATGGCGTCCTGAATGGAGCGCCCCCGCCCCCCTGTTCAACGCCCGTTGATGCGGCATGCCGACCAGCGGGCGTTCAGGCAATCGCAAATTGATTCTCAGGGTTTTGGTATATATCGCCGGAAAGTTCAAGTTCAAGCAATAATCCAATTAATTTGTCAATAGGGATGCCACTCTCCCCCGCCAGATCGTCCGGGTGCATGGGCTCCTTCCGCAATACTTCCATGACGCGCCCCTTCTCTCCCTTATGAACGGATTCCCTCGCGGAGGGTTCCGCTGCGCTCGATGAAGCCGGCTCCAGCCAGTTCAACTGCGTTGGCGCGGGATGGCGGGCGTCGTGCATCGCCCCCAGCAAATCCTCCGGCCCCCGCACCAGGATTCCCTGCCCCGAATGAATAAGGCGGTTGGTGCCCTGGCTCCCCGGCTGGCCGAGATTGCCGGGCACGGCCAGCACGGGACGGCCCTGGTTGATCGCGAAGCTGGAGGTGATGAGGGCGCCGCTGCGCTCCCCGGCCTCCACCACCAGCACCGCGTCGGCCATTCCCGCGATGACCCGGTTGCGGATGGGAAAATTCCGGGCCAGCGGGCGCTGGTTCATGCCGAATTCGGAGATCACCGCGCCATGGCCGGCGATCTCGGCGGCCAGTTCCCTGTTTTCCGGCGGGTACGGATTGGCCAGCCCGCCCCCCAGCACGGCGATGGTTTTCAGCCCGCACTGCAATGCCTGCCGGTGCGCCAGGGTGTCGATTCCGCGGGCCATTCCGCTGAGGATCACCACTTCGGGATTGGCCCGGGCGACGCCTTCGATCAGGCTGAGGGTGACTTTCTCGCCGTAATGGGTATGGGCCCGGGTGCCCACCACGGCCAATACCGGCCCCGCGGGGAACGGAAGCGCCCCCCGGCAGTAGAGAAGAGGAGGAGGGAGGTGCACCGACCGCAGACGGGGGGGATAATACTCGCTGTCCATGGGCACCAGAGAAACCCCATGCTCTTCAATGAGCTTTTTCTCCATCCGAAAGGCCTGCCCCTGGCGGGCATTGAGGATGCGCTGGGCCAACTCCGGATGGATTCCGCAGCCCCGCGTAATCTCCTCCCGGGAGGCGCCGAGGATGGAATCCACGTCTCCGAAACGCTCCAACAGCACGGAGACCGTCTTGTTGCCCACCCGGTCCACCATGCTCAGGGCCAGCCAGTTTTCCTCATGGGGTGTCATTTCAGGCGGGAAAGAGCGTCGCTCCCGGGCAGGGAGAGACCCGAGCCGGCCGAATCCGGAGGGGTCCGCGGGGGCTCGATGTCCTGCATGCGCCGCAGCCGTTCCAATTCGTCGGCCAAATCCGGCTGCTGGTTCCTGCGGTAGGACTGGATCAACCGTTCCACGGCCGCATCGCTCTTCTTGTACCCCGGATAATACTTGAGCAGATACAGGTATCGGCCGGCCGCCGCGTTGTATTGGCCGCGGTCGAAATAATAGTCGGCCACCAGCCGCTCGTAATCGGCCAGGGACTCCCTGGCTTCACGGTAAAATTCCCGCACTTCATCCAGGAATATGCTTTTGGGGTAAAGAAAATAAAAGCGCTTGTATTCCTGAATGATTCCCCTGTTGGGCGCCATGTCCCGGTCGATCTCCCGGGAACGGAAAATCAATCCGGTGAACGATTTGTTATGCTGCAGCGAAACCAGCCGGTACAGCACATAGGGTGTGAGATCACTTGTCCGGGTGGATGCGAGGAACAGCCGGTAATTGGTCTCCGATTCCTCCCATTTTTCCGCTGCTTCGAGGAGTTCTCCCATTTTCAGGTAACCGAACGCCGACAGCAGGGAGCCCGGATTTTGCGACACCAATTCTCCATATTTGGTGATGGCATCCGTCCTCAATCCCTGATCGGCCAAGGCTTCGGCCTGGAGGAATAACAAGCGTGCTGGAATTTTCGCCTGGGGATGCGGGGTCTCGCACCCCATCAACACTCCCAATGCCAGGGAGAGCAACAGGATCATCGGGAGAGCGGTGCTGTTTCCCGCGATTCCTTGCAATCCTTGCGATCCTTGTAATTGCGAAATGATGGACTTCATGGGAATCGCAGCGGAAGTTTCAGGGATAGATTTTCTCCGGCAACCGTAGCAGCCACCGGGATGGATTGGACCGTGAATGCGTGTTGGATGCCACAGCTACCCAAAGCGTTCACGGGCTCATTATGCATGGCCC
>CAZOXD010000145.1:0-13103 GCA_964583525.1 uncultured Pseudomonadota bacterium | reverse complement strand
GCCGGCCCTGCTGGACGCGGACCTGGCTTTGAGGGAGGATGCGCGTGGGGATGGGACGGGGCTCGAACCGGGCCGGCGGCCCTGCTCCTTCCGTTTTCGCCCATGGCTTTTAATTCCAGGAGAGACGCGAGGAGAGGTTGCGGAAGAAATAGTCCTTCTCGAAAAAGATCAATTGAGCCCGCTGATCGGAGCGCGAGAGTGCGATATCCGCCCCGGCTTCCAGCGGGCATACTTCTCTTCCATCGATATACAAACTGGCTTTCTGTCCCGGCAGCAGGGCCGGGAGATGGAGATGAATCCGGGCGTGGCTGGGGAGAATCAGGGCTCGTGAAGTGAAGTTATACTCATTGATCCCGTCCACCACGAAGCACTCCGCGTCCGGCATGATGATCGGCCCGCCGGTGGAAAGCAGGTACCCCGTGCTCCCGGTGGGGGTACCCACGATGACCCCGTCTCCCCGGATGGTGCGAATCCTGGCGCCGTCCACCGCCACTTCCACATTGATCATCCGCCATGAGGAGCGCAGCACCACCTCGTTGATGACATTGTTGGAGCCCCCCGGATATTCGCAATGGAGTTGCACTCGTTCGCTGAGAATATAGTCCTCGGCGATCAGGCGTTTCACGAGCTTTTCCAACTCCGTCCGGTCTCCTGCCGTGAGGAACCCCACCGAACCGAAATTGATGGCCAACACCGGGCAATCCGGGTGCATTTCCAGGGCCTTGAGCACCGTACCGTCACCCCCCATGGCAATGATCAGGTCCAGATTTTCCGTCGGCAGCACATGGTCGAGCAGGTGCAGGGTGCTGCCCAGGGGCAGGAAAACGGCCTGGATCATTTCCAGCGGAAAGGTCTGGTTGGAATCGCGGAGCAGGATCCCGATGGATTTGAGTTCGATCATCGCAAGGCCGAAATGGAGACGCAGTCCGTTCGCTGCCGGGGCATGGAGGCTATGATGGAGGCCCTGATGGAGGCCCTGGCAGGCGGCCGGATCCTTCCACCAATCCCTCTGGCGCGGCCGCTGTTTTCCCAACATAAACCATAATTTGCCGAAATCGAAAGCCCGTACCGCCAAAGTAACACGTGGAGGAAGCGGAGAATCGAGGGAGAGTCCGGCGGCGAAGAATTAAAAAACAAGTAATAAGTAATGAAATTATGATATTTAAGCAGGTTGATAACGTATCCAAACCGAATATCCGGAAAACAATGGGGTGTGGAGAAAAACAGGGGTAGCAAAAGTGAACACCAATCCCGAGCAGACTCTGCTCGTCAGGGAGGCCATCGAAGAACGGATTGAGGCCCTGCGGGAAGAACTCGACCACTGGCAGGGGGAACTGAAGAAGCTGGAAATCGGTACATCGGTTGTGAATCCCCTTGGGAAGGATAAATAACCAAGGCTGGAATTACGCTTCCACCGGGTGATGGCCGGGAAATGGAACCCAGCCATTCCGGGTTGCCGGTCTCGGTGGATTGCCAAGGAATCGTATCTGGCTATGGAACCTGCCTTCACGGAACCGTACTTCTCGGGAACTTCCTCACCAGCACCTTAGCGGTTGCCCATCTCGTAGATTTGGTCCCGCAATTCCTTCCAGATATTGTGGGGGAAGGAATCCGGCAGGGATGGCCAGTTCATGATCTGCAGAACGATTTCCCGGACCTTGGCGCGGGTCAGTCCCCTCCGTTCCCAATCGCGGTAGATGTCTTCATCCGCTGGCCCGAGCGGCTTGTTGTCCAGGTTTTTGCGGTAGAGGAACTTCACCGCGCTGTCGGGGTATAGCTGGACGAAATCCCAGCAGGCGTCCTCGGAGACGCGCCCGTTGCCATAGACGATGTCGTCTTCTCCGGTCTCATCGAAATCCGAGTCGTCCGATTCCAAATCCGGCAGGTCGTCCCCAGCATCGGATTCGGTTTCCTGTCCATCGTCGACGGTGATTCCCTCTCCATTGGCAGCCACGGGGGCTGGCTCGCCTGCCTCACCTTCTGTCTGCTCAATGGTGACCATGCTTTGCATTCCACTTTCCTGCGGTTGGGGAGCCGCCGCTTCCAGGGCCGGCTGGGGCTCCGGCTGCGGCTTGGAGTCCTCCCCCGTGGTGGCGGACGCCTGGTCCTGGCGCCTTCTCGCAGGCGTCTTGGGCTGCAAGGGTTCGAACTGGGGCATGTATCCCCGGTTTCGGTCATCGGGCATGAGGATCAGCAGACACATCAAACCGCCCGCCAACAGGAAGGATAAGGCGAAAATGAACCCCTGCAGATGGGAATCGAATTTCGGCTTGTCGAGATATTGCACGCCGATGTGGACCCCATCGCTCAGCATGTAGGTTGAATCGCTCATGCTGATGAGAAAATAGAGAGTCCCCGCGAATAGGGTTGCCATGAAAAAGCCCAGGAGTCCGAGATAAAATCCAAAGGGTTGGAGGCGGTTCATGGTCGGACCATCCTTTCAAAAACTATTGCCGTCCCGGATCGCTGAAGCGGTTTCAGTTGCAAGCGTATTCAGTTGCAAGCGTATCAGGAAGGGGGCGGATGAACACGTGAAATTTTCCCTATTTCCCTTGCCCCTTCTCTTGTCTTATCGGCATCCAGCCTGGAATCTTGAGGGCGCACCGCCTGATGTGCGGGCCCGGACCGGCCATCCTGGCTGCCGGTCACTTTCCGGCAAGCACCTGCCCGATGGGAGGCCCGACATCCTCCTTTACCCGGGGGATGGATTCCTGGCGGATCATCTGCTGCCCGTTCAAGTGAAGAAGCTGCACGACCCGGTTGAAATCCTCTGACATCAGGGAATCGTCGTAGATTTTCCGGAGCAGCGTCAGGGGCTTGAGGGCTTCCTGGTGGTCTCCCCCGCGGGTAAACCGGGCCTGGGCGTCTTCCAACAGGGCGACGGCTTCGGATGTTTCCCCCAGCCGCGCCAGGGTATCGCCCCTCATATACCGGTACCGGGCCAGATCGAAGGTGTCACCCATGCTCTCGGCCAGCCTTTCCGCCTTCAGGAACAGCCGGGTGGCCTCCGAGAGATTATCCCGCTCCCGGGCCAGCAGGGCCTGCTTCAGATGAATATAGGTAAGCACGTCGCTGTATTGGCCGTTTTCCGCGACCACCGCGGCCAGGTGATAAAATCCGCTCGCGTTTTCCCAGCGCTCCTGGTCCGCCAGGGATTCCGCCAGATGCGTCAGCAACAGGGCCTGTCCATGGGAATCGTCCAGGCGGGTGTACCCGAGCATGACGGTGGAGAACATGTTTTCCACTTCCTCGAAACGCCCCGAAAGCCTCAGCCCGAGCAATTTGTAATGGCGGGCGTAGGTGGACATGCGCAGATCGTCCATTTCCACGAATACCGCGATGGCGCGGTCCAGGTAGGTGATCCCCAGATTGACCGAATGGCTCTGGATCCGGTGCGCCCCGGTTTCATACCAGTTGAGCGCGGTTTCGTAGGTGTCGTTGCTGATCATGCCGGTTTTCCTGCGATGTTCTGTAATTAAGCAATAGTCCATGGATGATTGCGGTCTCTGCTGCACCAGTATACCGGTTTTTGCGGTTGTTCCACAAAGCATGACTTTCCAAGGACGACATAGGGCGGTTTTTTCTCCCTTCGTGCAGTAAAGGGCTTTTGGTTTCGGTGGTAATTTCATTCTTTTTAAATAAAATGCAGAGCGGTCAGCTTTTACTCCCGCTGGTTTTGCTGAATGCTTTTAAGGCAACCCGGCCAACTGCCGAATCTCGCTCCACACCCGGGAAAAATGGTATGGATGGGTAATGGTATATTCAGGAGCGGATTCTCGCGGCAATGTCACCGGCAATGAACACCGCGCCGGCGCTCCCTTGCACCTCGCAATCTTCAATCGGATGACGACATGAAACTCGGCTTCATGATGGGATACTCGGGCCCCCGGGTTACGCTGGACCTTCCCCTGTACCTGGAAGCGGAAAAGCTGGGATACGACATTGCCTGGTCGGCCGAGGCCTATGGCTCCGACGCAGTGGCCCCCCTGGCCTGGATGGGCGCACACACCACCTCCCTCCGCCTGGGAACGGGGATCATGCAGATGCATGCCCGCACCCCCGCCAGCACCGCCATGACCGCCATGACCCTGGATCAGCTCTCCGGCGGGCGATTCGTATTGGGGCTGGGGGTTTCCGGACCGCAGGTGGTGGAAGGCTGGCATGGAGTACCCTTTGGCAAGCCCCTGGCCCGCACCCGGGAATACATCGCCATCCTGCGGAAAATCTTCGCCCGGGAAGCCCCGCTGGAGTATCAGGGCGAATACTTCACCGTGCCCTACGCCGGGGAAGACGCTTCCGGGCTGGGAAAACCGCTGAAAAGCATCGTCCACGGCCGCCAGGACCTGCCGATCTTCATCGCGGCCATTGGCCCGAAAAACGTCTCCCTGGCCGCAGAAATCGCCGACGGGTGGATCCCCGTGTTTTTCGCCCCGGAGCACTTCGGCGTTTTTTCCGAACACGTCCAGGAAGGATTTTCCAAGGCCGGCGGGGGCAAGGGACATGAGGATTTCACCATCGCGCCCTACGTTTCCGTGGTGATGGGAGAGGACACCCAGGCCTGCCGGGATGCAGTCCGGCCCCAGATCGCCTTGTACGTGGGCGGGATGGGCGCAAAAGGGCGCAATTTCTACAATAATCTGGTGCGCCGTTACGGCTACGAGGAGGCGGCGGATACCATCCAGACCCTCTACCTTTCCGGAAAAAAGGAGGAAGCCGCCGCCGCCATCCCCGACGATTTGGTGGACAAGGTGGCCCTCTGCGGACCCCGGGAACGGATCGCGGAACGGCTGGATCCGTGGCGGAAGATCCCCAACCTGATCCTCAACGTGGGCGCCCACGATTCCGATACCCTGCGCGTCATGGCCGAGCTGGCCCTTTGACTCCTTTCGGGAGGCGCGTACGGGCTTTCCAGAAACCCCGGCGTCCCCGCCGGATCAGGTGAATCCGAAGGCGACTTACATTGCAGTGGATCGTATGCCTGGGCCGGGGGATCGTTCAAGGCCCGCCGCAGCCCGTGCAGGGGTGCGGGACGGGGGGCGGGGCGCCGGGGAAAGGGAGGGAGAGCGCCCGAAGTGCTTGCCGGGAAGGGAGAATCCGGCGGCCGTCAATCGTTTACTTTTTCCCGCAGGTCCTTGCCGGCGCGAAAGAAGGGCAGTTCCTTTTTGGGGACGAATACCTTTTCCCCCGTCTTTGGATTGCGCCCCGTGTAGGCGTTGTACCCCTTGAGGAGAAAGCTGCCGAATCCCCTGATTTCCACCTTGTCCCCGGAGGAAAGCGCCTGCTTGATATTGGAAAAGAAAATATTGACGGCGCCTTCGGCGACCTTGTTGGTCTGATTGGTCAGTACGGCCAGCTTGTCGATCAGTTGTGACTTGTTCACTGCCAGGGCTCCTGTCGTCACGAATCCGCCAAGCGGGGAGGGCCGTCCATGCCGTTCTGGACCCCACAAAAGGCCTGTTCCGGGTGCATCCGCGCTGCCGGGAGATGTGCCGGAACACGCGGAAATGCCGATCATCCAATCAAACCCGGACGTGATTAGCAAGGATTCGATATATCAGGGTGATTCGGAAAAATCAAACGAATCAAAGCAGTATCCCGGAATGTTTTTAAAAAAAAAATCAGGCCATGCCTAACAGATACTGAATTTGGAACCTTTTGAGCCGCAACGGGCTCCAATATGGGACGGCCCTTGCTCCCAACCGCCTTCTGGGAATATGATTTTACAGAAGGGACAATCTATTTAACCAGGAGAATCGCACCCGGCCATGGAAGACTTTTCAGAAAAAAAAGTGGTGGGAACCCTGCGCTACTTCGGCGACCCCATGTGCTCCTGGTGCTGGGGATTCCGGCCCGTGCTGGAACAGGCCGAGCGGGAATACCCGGAGCTGCGGCGGGTCACCGTGCTGGGGGGGCTGCGCGGAGAGGCCAGCGATCCCATGAGCGACGAGTTGATGAACCTGGTGCGGGGGGCCTGGATGCGCATCGAGGAAACCACCGGCCAGCCCTTCAACCACGATCTGTGGAAAAACCACCGTCCCCTGGCCACCACGCTGCCCGCCTGCCGGGCGGTGGCCGCGGCCAGAGTGCTCAAGCCGGAACGGGAGTGGGATTTCATGGTTGGCATGTTCAAGGCGTATTTTACCGACGCCATGGACCCCACCAGGGAGGAAACGCACCTGGCCGTGGCGGAGGCGGTGGGATTCGACCCCTCGGACTTCGAGCGCAGCCTCAATTCCCAGGGCTCCATGGACGCACTCAACGCGGACCTGCAAACCACCCGCCTTTACGGCATCACCGGCTTTCCCTCCGTCGTGCTGACCCTGGGCGAAGGCGCATCCAGCTACCTGATCTCGCCGGGCTACCAGCCCATCGAGGGCCTCCGCAAGGCCATCAACGCCGCCTATGAGGATGCCGGCATCGAACTCACGCGCCCTGTAAACGGGATTTATTCCTAAGGTGGTCTGATTCAACTTTCCCCCGACACCTACTTCCAGCGTCAAAGCGCGTTCACCGCCCGGCATTCTCCTTCTCACGCATTTCGGTGAACACCGCCTGCCAGAAGAGGGGGATCATCAACTCGTGGTGGCCGATCAGGGTGAAGCCCTGCCCGCCGGTGCGGGTGGGGCGGCTGACCACGTTTTCCTGCGGGCGGTAGTGGCGGATCATGTCGAAGTTGACGGCCGTGAAGTTCTTCACGGTGTGCCCCAGGTTGCGCACCACCGTGAGCGCCTTCAGGAACACTTCGGGCAGGATCACCGCCGAGCCGTAGAGCAGCACTATCCCCCCTTCCAGTCCGGTCAACTGGTGGCAGAGAATGCGGAAATCACGGTAGCTGGTTTCCCCGATGGCCGCGCCGTCGGTTTCCGGATGCTGGTGGATGGTCTCGGTGCCGATGGCCGCGTGGACGGTGACGGGCACTTCGTGCTCCAGGGCGGCCAGCAGCAGGCTGTGTTCCGCATGTTGCACCGGCAGGGTGGACAGCTTGCGGGCCACCGCTTCCCCATACCCCCAACCCTGGGCCGCCCCTTCCGTGAGGGCCTGGTTGATGTGGATGCCGGTCTCCTCGACGTATCCGAAGCGCCCGCTTTCCAGGTTTTCCGCCACGTCCTCGGAGGTGCGGCCGAACAAGGCCACCTCGAAGTCGTGGATGGCCCCGGCGCCGTTCATGACCAGGCAGGAGATGGCCCCGCGCCGGATCAACTCCACGAACAACGGTGAAATCCCGGTCTTGATAAGGTGCGCCCCCATCATCACGACGATCTTCCCCTGCCCGCCCTGTTCCCGGGAAGAGAGCACCTCGGCGGTGCGGGCGGCGATGGCCTTGAGGTCCTTGGCGGCGAGAATGTCGGGAAGTCCCCGGTAGAAGGCCGCGAAGGAATCGCCGTCGAGGTCCGGCCGCCCGAACATGGAAGTATCCACCTTGGTTTCCCTTTCCTCGAAGGGAAAACGGGTCACCCCGGTCAGGTCCAGCTCGCGGTATTTGCTCATGGCGACCCCTTCTTCAGCCCCGGGGCTGTCCGTTCATGGGGACGTAGCCGGCGCGCTCCCGCACCCGATTCACCACCTCGCGGGCGATGGCGCGGGCCTTGGCCGCGCTGGTGGCCAGGATGCTCTCCATCCGTGGAATGTCGCCGCGAATCTCGAAGTAGTGCTCCCGGTAGGGCCCCACCTCGGCATTGATGGCCTCGAAGGTGGCCTGCTTGATCTCGCCATAGCCCATCCCTCCCGCCCGGTAGCGCGCGGCCCATTCTTCCTGGGCTTCCCGGGGGGCGAAGTGGCAGAAGATCTGGAACACGTTGCAGGACTCGGGATCCTTGGCGTCCTCCACCCCCTTGGAGTCCGTGACGATGCGCATCACGGCTTTGCGCAGCTCTTTTTCGGTGGAAAACAGGGGCAGTTCGTTGCGATAGGACTTGCTCATCTTGCGGCCGTCGATGCCGGGAATGGTGGCCACCTCATCCTCGATGCGCGCCTCGGGAATCACCAGGGTTTCCCCGAAGATGTGGTTGAAGCTCTGGGCGATGTCGCGGGTCATTTCCAGGTGCTGCTTCTGATCCTTGCCCACGGGTACCTCGTGGGAATCGTAGATGAGGATGTCCGCCGCCATCAGCACCGGGTAGGCGAAGATGCCGTGGTTGATATCCTCCCCCATGGCCTTGGCGTCCTTGTAGGCGTGGGCGCGTTCCAGCAGCCCCATGGGGGTGACGCAACTGAGAATCCAGGCTAGCTCAGTCACCTCGGGAATGTCCGACTGCCGGAAGAAGGCGTGGCGCTCGAAGTCCATCCCCAGGGCGGCGAAGGTGGCCACCAACTCGTGACTCTGCTCGCGCATTTCCACCGGGTCGCGCACGGTAGTCAGCGCGTGGTAGTCGGCGATGAAGTAGAAAGCCTCGCGGGTTTCCTGCAGGGCCAGGGCGGGCTTGATCATGCCCAGGTAATTTCCCAGATGGGGCTTGCCCGTGGGTTTGATGCCGGAAAGGGTTCGTCGCGTGCTCGTCATGGAACTCTATAAATGGAATGGGTGCAGGGTGCGGTGGTAAATCCGTGGTGTGAACGGCAAGGTAAACGGCGGTGCGAACGGTGGCGTGCGCGGAAGTTCGCACCGTGCAATCCTGTAAACCTAGCAACGGCGGGGAGGAAAGGGAAGGCGGGGGAAGGCTGACCGCTCCTCACTTTTTCTACGGTTGAACCTTCGACTTGGTATTGTTGGTGGGAAGTACGCTTTTCCCCTCTCCGAGTTCGGGGAGGGGATGGCCGCAGGCCAGGGGAGGGGTTTCCCCCGGTACACTCGCGCTGCTTCCAATTCCGGCAGACACCCCTCCCTCCCGCGCCTCACGGCGCTCCTTCCCTCCCCGTACACGGAGAGGGAAAAAAACAAAAACATGGAATACAAGGGTTTATATGATTTTCCCTTTAGCTTATATCTCTCCGAATTTCAAAACATGAAAAAGTGAGGGGCGGTCAGGGGGTCATTCGGATCAGGGACACCGCAAATCCAATCATCATCATGGATTCATCGGACCCGGAAAAAAATTAGTGGCGCGGGCGTGACAGGACTGGCGCGCGTCAACCTGGCCATCGTGCGGTTGCGCCGGAGGGGCAGGCAATTATGACGTTCGCACCGGGGGCGTGGCCTGTTCCGATTTTTCCGTTGCTCCCTTGCAGCGGAATGGGTAGGCTTTCCCATCTTTTGCCGGATGAAAATTCCCTGCTCCCGGGCCCGGGAGACCCCACAATTCCTAGTGGAATGGAAATCAATTCCGGCCATCCGAAAAAAGAATACGGGAGGAGGACCGCCATGGGAACGCCGGATCCCAGGATCGTCAAGCCGGAGGATATCGACCCAAGATTCGACTGGGAGCGGGGGATTTCCTCGCCAGGACACAGCGCGGTCGACTTCGAGGAGCGGGTGGATTTCCGGCGCCTCCATGACTACAGGCTGGCCCGGGCACGCCAGGCCCTCGCCCAATCCGATCTCGGTTCCTTGCTCTGCTTCGACAACAACAACATCCGCTATCTCACCAGCACCAACATCGGCGAATGGGCGCGGGACAAGGCCGCCCGGTATGCCCTGCTGGCCGGGGACGGCGACCCGCACCTCTGGGATTTCGGATCGGCCGCCGCCCATCACCGGCTCCATGCGCCCTGGCTGCCCCGGGAATCCTGCCACGCGGGGATGGTCGGACTGCGGGGGACGGTGCCGCCCAGCGCGGGGTTGATGCGCAGCGCCGCCGAGGAGATCAAGTCCATCCTGGATGGGATGGGGCTTTCGGGCATGCCTCTCGGGATCGACATCGCCGAGCCGCCGATGATCTTCGAATTTCAGCGGCTGGGTATCGAGGTGCGCGACGGCCAGCAAGTCATGCTGGATGCCCGGGAAATCAAGAACAGGGACGAGATCACCCTCCTCAACATGGCGGCCTCCATGGTGGACGGGACCTACCAGCACATTTTCGAGGCTTTGAAGCCCGGGGTGCGCGAGTCGGACATCGTGGCCCTGGCCAACAAGATGCTCTACGAGATGGGCTCGGACGACGTGGAGGCCGTCAACGCGGTCTCCGGAGAGCGCTGCAATCCGCACCCGCACAACTTTACGGACCGCATGATCCGGCCCGGAGACCAGGCGTTTTTCGACATCATCCAGTCCTACATGGGGTATCGCACCTGTTACTACCGCACCTTCAACGTTGGCTCGGCTTCGACCGTGCAGAGGGATGCCTACAAGAAGGCGCGGGAGTGGATCGACGCGGCCATCCATTTGGTGCGGCCGGGCGTGGGCACCGATCAGATCGCCGAGCTTTGGCCCAAGGCGGAGGAATTCGGGTTCGCCAATGAGATGGAAGCTTTCGCGCTCCAGTTCGGACATGGACTGGGGGTGGCGCTGCACGAACGGCCGATCATCAGCCGCCTGGTCTCCCTCGATCATCCGATCGAGATCAAGGAAGGAATGGTGTTCGCCCTGGAAACCTACTGCCCGGCCCAGGACGGAGTTTCCGCCGCCCGGATCGAGGAAGAGGTCGTCGTCACCAACGATGGCGCCAAGGTCATTACGCTGTTTCCCGCCCAGGAACTTCCTGTGGCCAACCCCTATTGAAATCAGGCCGGGCGCGGCGCTTGGCGGGAGGAACGGCCGGGGGAACGGAATGCAGCCCATGCGTTTCCGCGTAGCGGCAGCCCCCGCGCGAACGACGCTGCCGGAGGCAGGCCATGGGCAATCCGGATTCCCCCCGATTCTCCCGGAGGCCGCTTGGCTCCCATGGCCATTGATCCTCCAAGTCTCCCAGGAAGGAAGGAAGGACGGAATCGCCATGACCCAACAGATGATCGGGAACCATACCATCGGGTGGATCGGCACAGGGCGTATGGGCTACGCCATGGCCGAGCGGCTCCTGAAGGGCGGTTGCGATGTCTCCCTTTACAATCGCACACGCGCCAAGGCCGAGCCGTTGGCCGCCCACGGAGGGCGCATCGTCGACGCGCCCGCGGCGCTGGCCGACCGGGAAATCGTCATCACCATGGTCGCCGGGCCGGACGACTTCCAGGAGGTGACCAGCGGCCCCAACGGCGTCCTTTCCCGGGATGGCGCGGCGCCGAAACTTCTGATCGATTGCACCACCGTATCGGCGGAGGCATCCCAGGCCGTACGGACGGCCGCCGGGAAAAAGGGCACAGCCATGTTGGCCGCCCCGGTGAGCGGGAATGCCAAGGTGGTCAAGGCGGGAAAACTCAGCATCGTCGCTTCCGGGCCCAAGGAAGCCTATGACATGGCGCTTCCCTATCTGGAGGCATTCGGAACCGGGGTGAGTTACGTCGGTGAAGGCGAACTCTCCCGCATGGTGAAAATCTGCCACAACGTTTTTCTGGGCGTCGTCATTCAATCGCTGGCGGAGATCACCGTACTCGCGGAAAAAGGAGGCGTTCCCAGGCATGCCTTCCTGGATTTCATCAACAAGAGTGTGATGGGTTCCACTTTTTCCAGGTATAAAACACCCGCCCTGGTCAATCTCGACTTCAAGCCGACCTTCACACCCACCCTGCTCCGCAAGGATCTGGACCTGGGCCTGGAGGCGGCGAGGGCGCTGGAAGTCCCCATGCCCGTCGCGGCGTTGGTTCGGGAAATCCTGCAAAACCTGATCGGAAACGGCTACGTGGATTGCGATTTCGCGGCTTTGATCGAACTGGAGGCGAAAGCGGCGAATCTTCGCATCGAACCGGAAAACGTGGATGTCGGCGATGGTCTTTCATAACGCCATAGCTTTCATAGTGCCATAGCACTATGGCGCGGCACGGAAAGACAACAAACGAAAAAAACCATGGGAGGAAGCGAGCATGACCAAACAAATCGCACACATCCATTGGCCGGACGCCCCGGATATCTGGATGCCCTACGCTCCGGCCATCACCGTGAAAGGCGGCACCCTGGTCTTTCTCTCAGGCGTCACGGCGGCTCCGGTGTACCACAGCCACCCGCATGTTCCCGCGGAGTTCGCCTCCATGCCGGCGGATATGGAGGGGCAGGCCCGGGAGACGATGGAAAACCTGAGGAAGGGTCTGGATTCCGTGGGCGCCACCTTCGCGGACCTGGTGTCGGCCAACCGCTTCCTGACCGACATGTCGCAACAGGACGCCTTGAACGCGGTGTGGAACGATTGTTTCGGGGAACACAAGCCGACGACGACCACCGTCCAGGTGGTCCGGTTGGCATCCGACCCCCGCTGCCTGGTGGAAATCAATGCCATCGCGGTGATCGGATAGATCGCGGCGCCGGTTGTAACATACCCGGCCCCTGGCGGCGCGGAATTCCAATCCGCCCGGGAACTTCCTCCCCTCGCACTCCCTATCCCCCGCAGCTAGCGGGTGGAGGGAAAGACCGGCGCGCGTTTTTCCCGCACGGCCTGGAGACCCTCGGCCACGTCGTCGTCGAAGAAGCTGAGCATTTCCAGGGCCAGGGAGTGATCGAAGATGGGCCCGGCCACCCGCATCCAGTTGTTCAGCGCGCGCTTGGTGAAGCGGATCGCCGCCTGGGAGCCCGTGGCCAGCTTGTGGGCCACTTCCATGGCCTTGGGCATCAGTTCTTCGGCGCTGGTGCAGAGACTGACCAGCCCGATCCGCTCGGCTTCCCTGCCGTCAAGGAAGTCCGCGGTGAGCAGGTAGTACTTGGCCTTGGCCATCCCGCACAGCAGGGGCCAGACGATGGCGGCGTGATCCCCCGCCCCCACCCCCAGGCGCAGGTGACCGTCGGTGATGCGGGCGTCCTCGGACATGATGGAGATATCGGCCATCAGGGCCACGGCCAGTCCCGCGCCCACGGCCACGCCGTTGATGGCGGAGATTACCGGCTTGTCCAGGTTGACGATGTTGTAGACGATGTCCGACGCCTCCTTCATTACCCCTTTGATGGTGTCGAAGTTTTTCTGGTAGCCCTCGATCATGTCCAGGTCGCCCCCGGCGGAAAAGGCCTTGCCCGCCCCGGTGACGACCACCACCCGGGTTTCCTCGTCGTCGGCGATGTCCAGCCAGACCCGGGAAAGCTCCCAGTGCAGCCGCGCGTTGGTGGCGTTGAGCACCTCGGGCCGGTTGAGGGTCATCAGCAGGATGCCGTG
>CAZOXD010000144.1:0-13140 GCA_964583525.1 uncultured Pseudomonadota bacterium | reverse complement strand
TGCCCGTTCAGTTTCACCAGGGTTTCGTGGACCAATTGATGGGAGATGCGCACTCCGTAGGCATCGGTAGCCTGAAACGGGTCCAATGTCGCCGGGTCGCTCCCCAACAGCACGACCAGGGATTTCTCCTGCGCCCCTGCCAAAAATCCAGGAGGGAGGAAAACCAGCGCCATCGCCATGGCCCCGATGGTCCAGATGGCTGGAAGCAGTCTCAAAAATACGTATGCGTCGTGCACTTCGAGCCGCTCGCTTCGCTCGCTCCTCAGCAACGCGGTTAAGAAAGCCCGCTTCCCTGAGGAAGGCTCCGAAGGAGCCTGTCTCGAAGGGTCGGGATTTTGCCAATATTCCATTTTTGAGAATGCTACCAGTGGCCGGCACAACCGGGAAGCGAACCGGTATTGGCCCCTGAAAATTCGCAATGGATACATCCGGTTTAAACTGGGAGGGTTCCGTAACATACCGTGAGCGGCCATGACTTTTGTCGAATCACCGGGGACGGCGCACCTCAATCCACATCCAGGGCGCGTTTCCAGAGGGGCTTCCCGGAATCGGTCACATGGGTGTATCCCTTTTTGGGATGGATGATCCAAGCCATCGCGATCCCCGCGAACAACCATCCGCTGATGAGAAAGATGGAACCGTAGACATGGAACGGCCAGGGGAGGCGCCACCAGACAGGGTCGGACAGCCTCACGGCCACCGCGGCGAACACGCCCAGGCCGAAGATCATGAACAACCGCTTGCTGAAAGTATCCAGGCTCGGCAGGGCCAGCAACAGGATCATTCCCGCCAGAACGGTCGTGACCAGAAAATGAAGGAATCCGCGCAGGTAGGCGCCGAGAGAGAGGGGATCGGTTCCACTCATATTGTAATGCAACATCACGATGGGTCCCGCGATGTACCTGGCACGGAATTCCTCGATCACCCCCTCCCCCTTTTCTTGGTTTTCATGGGGGGGCTGGGGGATGAAGTAGGTGCCCGATTCGGGGAGGGCTTTCGTGAGGGTCTCCACCAGGGCCATTTCCCCGGAGGCCGCCAGCATCACCTTCCCCGGTGGAAGCAATACCACCCAGAATAAAAATCCCCACACCAGCAAAACGACGGCGCCCGCCAGCGAACCCAACAATAGACGAAAAAACATCGGTGTTTCCCTCTCAGCCTGGAGACCGGCAGCCAGGAGACTGGCCGCTTTTGCATCCCATACTCCCGCATCCCCCGGCAAGATCGGCGTATCATAGCACGAAACCCGGGAGGGGGAAGGATTGGATTCTTTGCCTACCCCGGGGATGGAAAACAGTTGGCGGCGCATGACCGGATCGTTCAGACCATGCAGGTGAAGGTATAGCCGGGGAGGAATCGCCCCTCCGTTCCACCGTCCTAACGCCCCACCGCATTGCCGCCATTGCGGGCATTCCTCCTTTCCTCCCTCTACACGTTGAAGCGGAAGGTGATCACGTCGCCGTCCTGAACGAAGTACTCTTTGCCCTCGGAGCGGAGCTTGCCGGCATCGCGGGCCTGCTTTTCCCCCCCCAGGGCTATCAGTTCGTCATAGGCGATCACCTCGGCCCGGATGAAGCCCCGCTCGATGTCGGAGTGAATCTTCCCCGCGGCCCGCACGGCCTTGCTCCCACGCTGGATGGGCCAGGCGCGGCTTTCGTCCTCCCCGGTGGTGAGAAAACTGATCAGGTCCAGCAAGCCATAGGCGGCCTGGACGAACCGGTCCCGGGCCGGCTGCTCCAGACCCATGGCTTCCAGGAATGCCGGTTGTTCCTCCGGCGCCAGTTCCCCGATGTCCATCTCGATCTTCCCGCTGATGGCCATGGCAGGGTGGTCCCCGCAGGCTGCGGCGATTTCGCCGGGAATCTCCCCGGTAAAGTCGTCCTCCTCCTGATTGAGCAGGTAGAGGGCGGGCTTGTTGGAAAGCAGGGCGAATCCCGCCAGCGGCGCAAGCTCTTCCGGGGTGAGCCCCAGGGAGAAGAGCGGGGCATTCGTCTCCAGGTGGGCGAGGCATTTGGTCAGGAGTTCCTTTTCGCCGGGGCGGCCGGGTTCCTTCTGCAATTTTTCCAGCCGGGATTCCAGCGGTCCCATGTCGCTGAGGATGAGTTCGGCCTGCAAGTCGTTCAATTCCATGAGCGGATTCGGCGAATCCGGCAGGGCCGGATTGGCGAAGGCCCGCAGCACCATCACCAGGGCGTCGCATCCCTGCATGGCCTGGATCACGGAGGCGGGGAGTCCCACTCTGGCGTTCCGGCTTTGCGACCCCACAGCCACATCCACGAATATCACTTCGGCATAGACCCGTTTCTTGGAATTGTGCATCTCGGCGAGGCGGTCGATGCGTTCGTCGGGCACTTTGATGGCGCCCATGTTTTCCCGCACCCGTCCTCCCGGGCCCGTCTCCGCGCGGAGTCCGGTCAATGCATTGAAGATGGTGGTTTTTCCCGCGCCGGGGTACCCGACGATGCCGATTTTCATCCCTGATTTCCCTTGAGTTTGCGATGATTGGTCTGCCCTGCCCTGCCATGCCAAACGTGTCCGGAGTCCGTTGAACCGGCGGAGCTTGCCAGCCCCTCCTTGCCTGCGATGGGAAGGCGTCCTGGCTCGGAGCAGCATGCGGGGCCATCCGGGGATCCGAAGGAGTCATTCCAGTGGAGAATGTCAAATACATTATGACCTGAATCCCCAATGGGATTCAATGCACCCCCGCAGGCTGAATGAAGCCCCTGCTTTTGTCCAACAGCCTTTCTTGCGCTCCGGGGACCGCTGGGGTAACCCCTACTTCGGAACAGCAGCGCAGGAGAAAAGAAACACAGGATCACCGCCCGGCTCCCCAGGATGTACCGGCGTGGGCTTGGCGGGAATCAGACCGCACCCGGTGAGTCCCGGCGGGAAACCGGTTGGGCCCACCCAGGAGGGAAGCCCCATGAAGAAATTGAAAATAACCCTCGGCGATGTTGTGCTGGAGGCTGAATTGTTCAACACTCCCACCGCCAATGCGCTGTACGAGGCCGCGCCCTTCCAGGCCAGCGCCAATACATGGGGCGAGGAGGTGTACTTTTCCACTCCGGTGCAAATGGCGGAAGAGGCCGATGCCCGGGATGTGATGGAGCCCGGGGACATGGCCTACTGGCCCGCCGGAAACGCCATCGCCATCGGATTTGGCCGCACCCCCGTTTCCCGGGGCGATGAAATCCGCCTGGCCGCGCCCTGCAACGTGTGGGGGCGCGCCCTGGGCGATGTCAAGCAGCTCTCCTCCGTGCCCGCGGGCGCCTCCATTACCGTGGAAAAGGGGTAACCGGGGAAATCATGGGGATCACCACCACCCACGCAGCCGCGGGAAGGGGGCAGGGCGCACCGGCCCGGAAAGGATGTCATGGCGAACGATTTGATCACGATGGAGGTGGCGGAACAGGTGGCCACGGTCACCCTCAACCGTCCGGAACGGCTCAATGCCATGGGCGCGGATATGCGCAACCAGATGCTGGAGGCATTGGATCAGGCCGAATCCGACCCCGCCGTGCGGGTGATCATTATCACCGGAGCGGGACGGGCTTTCTGCTCCGGGGGGGACGTCAAGGAAATGAACGAAAGGAGAAATGCCGGGGCAACTTCGCGCCGCGAACCCGAGATGATGCAGATGCGCGACCGCATTCTGCTCAAGCTGCAGCGGATTCCCAAGCCCGTGATCGCCGCCGTCAACGGAATTGCGGCCGGGTCCGGCATGAATCTGGCGCTGGGATGCGACCTGCGCATCGTTTCCGACAAGGCTGCCTTCGGACAGGTCTTCGTCAAGCGCGGCCTCCATCCCGATTGGGGAGGCACTTACCTGCTGCCCCGGCTGGTGGGGTTGGCCAAGGCGCTGGAATTGACCCTGTTCGGAGAAATGATTTCCGCCGAGGAGGCCCTGCGGATCGGCATGGTGAACCGGGTAGTGCCCCACGGCGATTTTCAGGATGCCACCAGCGATTGGGCCAGCCAATTGGCGGAAGGCCCCCCGATCGCTCTGGCTCTTGCCAAACGGGGCATATACCGCAACCAGGATTGCGATCTGGCCTCTGCGCTGGATTACGAGACCTATGCCCAGCAGATCGTCTGGAGCAGCGAGGATGCGGGGGAAGGAATCCGGGCCTTTCTGGAAAAACGCCCACCCAGATTTCAGGGCCGGTAGCCGGGAAATACCATGGAACGAACGGCCGGGTTTCAGCGTTCAAGACAGGGTGGGAGTGGCTTCGGTCTCCCGCATTCCTCCCTAAGCCAAGTTAGGGCGGAAGCGTTGAAATATAAGGGTTTGATGGTAATTATCCGGAAAATTCGAGGCCGCTCATCCTTGCGATTTTGAGTCAGAGGGCGCCAGGGCCGAGTTTGACTTTAGCCCGGAATGGAGGCAAACTGCTGGCATGGTACTGGGAGTAATCACAGGGAGCGGATACTCCAGCAAAATCTCTTTCGAGGTTACCCTGATCATAAAAAAAACCCCTCCTGGCGCGGCAGGCTTTTCCGTGAGCCCGATTTGCAGAGGGGAAAAATGTCTCATCCCTTCGCTGAATAGAAAGTTCAGCGGAATCATTCGGGTCGTCGCGGGCCTCTCGCCCTCATACCCGGCGTTACCTCCAACCGAACGGGGAGTAGCGATCCATCAGGGGAACCTGAAGCGATGAAATACAAACTACCCCCGCTGAAAATCAGAAATTTTACCCTGCAGCACCCCATCATTCAGGGTGGAATGGGAGTCGGGGTATCCTGGGACAACCTGGCCGGAGCCGTCGCCAAAGCAGGCGGGGGCGGGACCGTTTCTTCCGTGGGTACCGGGTATTGGAATACCAGGAAAGTCCGCCTCATCAATGGCCGGCCCTTGAAGCCTATCAACTTTCAGCATTCCCCCAATTTCAAGGCCATCATCCGCAGCGCCATCCGCAAGTCCGGGGGCAGCGGCGCTGTGGGTGCCAACATCCTGTGCGCCACCACCGACTATGAACGCCAGGTGAAGGATGCGGTGAAGGCCGGGGCGCAGTACATCATCAGCGGGGCCGGGCTCCCCTTGCGCCTGCCGGAATTTGCCGGCAAGGCCGATATCGCCCTGATTCCCATCGTTTCTTCCCCGCGGGTGGTGGACCTGATCTGCAAGCGCTGGAAGCGGTCGGGCCGGATGCCCGATGCCATCGTGCTGGAAGGGCCAAAATCCGGAGGACATCAGGGGTATACCTACGAACAATGCTTTCAGCCGGAATACCAGTTGGAAAACATGACCCCCGGGGTATTGAAGGCCTGCAAGGCCTGGGGGAATATCCCGCTCATCGTCGCCGGTGGGGTGTGGGATTTCCACGATATCGAGAAATTCATGGACATGGGCGTCTCCGGCGTGCAAATCGCCACCCGGTTTATCGGCACCCATGAGTGCGACGCCTCGGACATCTTCAAACAGGTATTGCTCAATTCTACCCAGAAGGACATCCGCCTGATCAAATCCCCCGTAGGCTATCCAGCCCGGGGCGTAGTGACCACCCCCCTGATTCAGCGCGTTCAGGCCGGGTTCCGCCCCAAGATTCCCTGCATTTCCAACTGTGTCGTCCCGTGCGATCACGGCACGGAATCCAACAAGGTGGGTTTCTGCATTGCCGATTCCCTGGGCGATGCCCGCAACGGAAACCTGGAATCCGGGTTGTTCTTCACCGGGAGCAACGGGTACCGCTTGAACAAACTGCAATCGGTGCAGGAACTGATTGAGAAGCTGACCGGACTTCGCGAGGACGACGACACCTGGGAGGAATCCCCGGCGGATTCGGAATTCACCCCCCCCGGCGAGCAAACCTCCGTTGCCGTATCGGCAGGCTCCTGACCAATTCTCCATGGCAAAAACCCTCAGCCATTTCGATGGAGACAGCGGCCGGGCCCGCATGGTGGACGTGGGCGGCAAGGCCGTTTCCCAACGCACGGCAATAGCCCGCGGTCGGATCCGGATCGGCCAGGAATTGGCGTCGGTTCTCACCGCCGGCACGCTGGAAAAAGGGGATGCCTTCACGGTCGCCAAAACGGCGGGCATTCTCGCCGCCAAGCAGACTGGCGCCCTCATCCCCATGTGCCATCCCCTCCCCCTGGACGTGGTGGACGTGAACCTTTCCCTGGATGCGGAAAGGGGCGTGGTGTCCGTCGAAGCCACGGCCAAGACGGAAGCCAAAACCGGAGTGGAGATGGAAGCCCTCACGGCCGTATCCGTAGCCGCGCTGACTTTCTACGATATGTGCAAGGCCGTGGACAAGGGAATGGTGATCGAGGGAATTCACCTGGCGGAAAAAACCGGTGGAAAAAGCGGAACCTACCGCAATCCCGACCCCCCCTAAGGCGCTCCTCCCCTCCGGTTCATGCAAAGCAGGTGAATGCCACACCTCATGTTCACCCATACCACCCACCCTTCCCTCCCCTTGCATCCCCCGCCCGGAATCGTGGTATCAATGGGGCCTGCCTGTTTGGCCGAACCACGGTGTGCCAAACCACGATGTACAGAACCACCGTGTGCCGAACCACCGTGAACCGCACCACTGAACCGGGAGCCGCGCACCGTGCCCGTATTCGAATCGAAGATCGATCCGTCATCCGAGGAATTCCAGGAAAACCGGCGTGGGATGCTGGCAGCCCAGGAAGAGATCCAGTTGTGCGAGCAGTCCCTGGCCGATTTGGCCGAGCGGGCGCGGGAGCGCTTTCATGCCCGCGGGCAGTTGCTGCCCCGGGAGCGGGTGGACCTGCTGCTGGACCGCGGGACGCCCTTCCTGGAAATGGCCATGCTGGCGGGATACCTGGAGGAGGACGGCAGCGAAGCGGAAATTCCCGGCGGCTCCATCATCGGCATCGGGTACGTCTCCGGTGTGCGCTGTCTGGTGGTGGCCCACAACAGCGCCCTCAAGGGCGGCACCATCACCCCGCCGGGTCATGGAAAATACCTGCGCTGCCAGGAAATCGCCATGGTCAACAAACTGCCCGTGGTGATGCTGGCGGAAAGCGGCGGGGCCAACCTGCTCTATCAGGCCGGTATCTTCGTGCGGGGCGGGCGGGGTTTCTGCAACCAGGCCCGCATGTCCTCGATAGGGATTCCCCAGATCACCGTGGTGCATGGCTCCTCCACCGCCGGGGGGGCCTACCTGCCTGGGTTGTCGGACCTGGTGATCGCCGTGCGGGGGCGCAGCAAGATCTTCCTGGCCGGCCCGCCACTGCTCAAGGCGGCCACCGGGGAGATCGCCACGGACGAGGAGTTGGGTGGCGCGGAGATGCACGCGTCCGTTTCCGGCACGGCGGAATACCTGGCCGAGGACGACGCGGATGCCATCCAATTGGCCCGGGAGGTGCTGGCCAAGCTGGGCTGGAACGACGCCCTGCCGCCCCGTCAGGCCCGGAGCTTCCGCGAGCCACGCTATGACCCGGACGAGATCGCCGGAATCGTCCCCATGGACTACCGCAAGCCCTACGAGGTGCGCGAGGTGATCGCCCGGCTGGTGGACGACTCGGACTTCCTGGGATTCAAGGACCGCTACGGTCCCCACACCGTGTGTGGCCACGGGTCCATCGAAGGCTTCGCCTGTGGAATCATCGGCAACAACGGCCCCATCGATCCCGACGGCTCGGTGAAGGCGGCCCAGTTCATCCAGATCTGCTCCCAGACCGGCACGCCCATCATCTATCTGCAGAACACCACCGGCTATCTGGTGGGGGTGGAGCCGGAAGCCGCCGGGGCCATCAAGCACGGCGCCAAGATGATCCAGGCCGTCGCCAACGCCACCGTGCCGCAACTCACCCTCAACATCGGCGGCAGCTTCGGGGCGGGCAACTATGGCATGTGCGGGCGATCGTACGATCCGCGCTTTCTCTTCGCTTGGCCCAACGCCCGCCTGTCGGTGATGGGAGGCGAGCAGGCCGCGGGTGTGATGCGCATCATCACCGAGGAAAAGTGGAAGCGCGACGGCACCCCGGTGGACACCGATGCCCTGGACAAGATGGAGGCCGGGATCGTCAGTCAATTCCACATGGAATCCAGCGCCCTCTTTTGCACATCGCGGGGCTGGGACGATGGCATCATCGATCCCCGGGAATCCCGTAGCGTGCTGGGTTTCTGCCTGTCCATCTGCGCCGAGGCCGAGCTGCGTCCCCTGCGCCCCAGCACCTTTGGAGTGGCGCGGGGGTAGGGTGGCTGCATCCCGGATTGAACCTTCACCTGGAGGAGAAACTCCATGCTATTCAGCGAGAGCCACGAGCAGTTGCGGGAATCCATCCGCGGATTCATCGACAAGGAGATCAATCCCTACGTGGACGAGTGGGAGGAGGCGGAGATGTTCCCGGCGCACGAGGTGTTCCGCAAGATGGGGAAGCTGGGCTTGCTGGGTATCAACAAGCCCGAGCAGTTCGGGGGCATGGGCCTGGACTATTCCTATAGCGCCGTGCTGTCCGAGGAAATGGGCGGCGTCCACTGCGGTGGCGTGCCCATGGCCGTGGGCGTGCAGGTGGACATGTGCACCCCCGCCCTGGCGCGCCATGGCAGCGACGAGTTGCGCGAAGAGTTCCTGGCCCCCTCCATCCGCGGGGAGTACGTGGGGTGCATTGGGGTGAGCGAAACCGGCGCGGGCTCGGACGTGGCTAGCATCCAGACCCACGCCCGCGGAGACGGGGACGATTACGTCATCAACGGCGGGAAGATGTGGATCACCAACGGCGTCCAGGCCGACTGGATGTGCCTGCTGGCCAACACCGGGGAGGGCCAGGCGCACAGGAACAAATCCCTCATCGTGTTGCCCATGAAGACCAAGGGCGTGACCATCGCCAAAAAGCTGCGCAAGCTGGGGATGATGTCCTCGGACACCGCGCAGATCTACTTCGAGGACGTGCGGGTGCCCCAGCGCTACCGCATCGGGGAGGAAGGCAAGGGATTCGTCTACCAGATGCAGCAGTTCCAGGAGGAGCGGCTCTGGGCCGGGCTTGCCGGCCTGCGGGCCATGGAACGCGCCATCACCGACACCATCGAGTACACCCGCCAGCGCCAGGCCTTCGGGAAATCGATCCTGGACAACCAGGTGGTGCACTTCCGGCTGGCGGAATTGCAAACGGAGGTGGAACTGCTGCGCTCCCTGGTCTACCGGGCCGTGGAGCTTTACGTCGGCGGCGAGGACGTGACCCGGCTGGCCTCCATGGCCAAGCTCAAGGCCGGACGGCTGGGGCGGGAACTCTACGACGCCTGCCTGCAGTACTGGGGCGGAATGGGCTTTATGTGGGAAACCCCCATTTCCCGCAGCTACCGGGACGTGCGGGTCAAATCCATCGGGGGCGGGGCCGACGAGATCATGCTTTCCATCATCTGCAAGTACATGGGCACTTTGGTCCGGTAAGGGAGATCCTTTGAGTCCATCAACAGAGGAACCCACAAGGGAGTTCACCACCATCCTGGTGGCCAACCGGGGCGAGATCGCCGTGCGCATCCTGCGGGCCGCCCGCTCCCTGGGATACCGCACGGTGGCGGTCTACAGCGATGCCGACGCGGATTCACCCCACCTCCTCGATGCCGGCCGCGCGGTGCCCCTGGGCGGGGAGCGGCCGGAGGAATCCTATCTCTCCATCGAAAAGATGCTGGCCGCCGCCAAAGCCGCCGGGGCCGATGCGGTGCACCCCGGGTACGGGTTTCTGGCGGAGAACCCGGAGTTCGCCGAAGCCTGCGCGAGGGAGGAAATCGTCTTCATCGGGCCGGCCCCCGAGGCCATCCGCACCATGGGGAACAAGCGCCTCGCCAAAGAGCGCATCGAAAGAGCCGGGGTGACCTGCCTGCCCGGTTACAACGGGGAGGAGCAATCGGATGAGGCCCTGCTGGCCGCCGGGAAACGGATCGGATTTCCGCTGATGGTCAAGGCCGCCGCTGGGGGCGGGGGCCGGGGATTGCGCATCGCAGCCAGTCTCGAGGAAATGCCGGGAGCCCTCTCCGCCGCCCGCTCCGAAGCCGCCAACGCCTTCGGGAATGATGAACTGATCCTGGAGCGGGTGCTGGAGAATGCCCGCCACGTTGAGGTGCAGATTCTGGCCGACATGCACGGCCATGTGCTGCACCTGGGAGAGCGGGAGTGCTCCGTGCAGCGCCGCCACCAGAAAGTGGTGGAGGAAGCCCCCTCCCCCGCCGTGTCTCCTGATCTCCGGGCCCGGATGGGTGACGCAGCCATCGCGGCGGCGCAATCGGTGAATTACCTCGGTGCGGGAACGGTGGAATTCCTGCTGGATGGCGCTGGGCGCTTCTACTTTCTGGAGATGAACACCCGGCTGCAGGTGGAGCACCGGGTCACCGAACAGGTGACCGGGATTGACCTGGTGAACTGGCAAATCCGCATCGCCGCCGGGGAGGCCCTGCCCTGGGCGCAGGAGGAGATTCATCTCCGCGGGCACGCCATGGAAGCCCGCCTCTACACCGAGGACGCCGCCGCGGGCTTCCTGCCCCGCAGCGGTCGCGTGCTGTCCTGGCTTCCGGCCCGGCGCGAGGGCGTACTGGTGGATCATTGCGTCGCGGCGGGAATGGAGATCACGCCCCATTACGATCCCCTGGCCGCCAAGATCGTCGCCCGGGGAGAGAACCGGGAGGAGGCCCGGCGCAGGCTGTTGGCCGCCGTGGAAGAAACCGTCCTGCTGGGCGTGACCACCAACAAGGACTATCTGCGCGCCGTCCTCACCCATCCCGGGTTCCGGGCTGGTCAGGCCACCACCGCCACCGGGTTTCTCCCCCGGGTTTCCCAGCCCGATGGGGAGCCCGCCCCAACCTCCGATTCCCAGGAAATGATGCGGGCCCTGGCCGCCCTGGCCTTCATGGGAGGGTTGTTTCCCGGCGGAAATTCCAGCAATCCCGGCGCCGGACTTTCGGATTTACGCTCCACCGGGCTCGTTCTCGGCCAGGGGGAGCAGCACTGGTCCCTGAAGGTTTCCCGGATTCGGGAACCCGGCGGATACAGGATTTCCAGCAAGGGGGAGGAAGAGGCCCGCGTTCAGGTGCTCCATGCGGATCCCGGGAGCGGGGAGGTGCGCGTACTGTGGAACGGGGTGGTGCGCACCGCCCACGCCATCCGGGATGGAGAGCAGGTGCATATCGACTGCGGGGAGGATTGCGCCATGTTCTCCGATGTCCCCCCCAACCTCCCGGGAAACCGAAAGGGGAAATCCGATGGCAAGGTGCTGGCTCCCATGGCCGGGCGCATCCTCCATGTACGGGCCGGGCCGGGAGATGCCGTGGTGCGCGGGCAATGCCTGGTGGTGCTGGTGGCCATGAAAATGGAGCAGGAAATCCCCGCCCCCATGGACGGCACGGTGGAGGAGATTACTGTCAAGGAAGGGGAGCAGGTGCTCAACCGTCAACTGCTGATGCGGGTGGAAGTGGGGGAGTGAGAGGCCCTCCCTAAGGGCTGTCTTCCAACCTATACGGTTTGTTCTTTTTCACCAACCGCTTCACCACCGCCAACTCCGTGGTGGGCAGCAGGCAGATATTCTGCTCGCATACGTACGTAGTGGTCTTCCCATGCAGCATGGGTTTCAGGGCCAGCAGCAGTGGGGTAGGATTCCCCTGTGATTCATCCTCCTGCTCGCCGGCCTGTTCTTTTCCGGCTGCCAGCACCTTGTTGGGCAGGAATTCCCGCTGCAGAAAACGCACGACCTCCTGCGTGGCGGGATCGTCCAGGGAACCGATGACGGCGACCTCCTTGGAGCGGTCCAGCAGGTAATCCAGGGCCATCAACATCTGGGAATGCACTGCCGGATTGGCTCGCACCGGCCCCGCACCGGCCTCGAGAACGCGCGCCGCGTGGGCTCTCCACTCCCCTTGCAGGGTCAGGTCGGCCAGTTGCAGCAGATTTAGCGCCGCCACCGCGTTGCCGGAGGGGAGCGCATCGTCATCGTAATGCTTGCCCCGCTGCAAGAGGGGCGAGCCGCCCTCCTCGCTGAAGAAGTACCCCCCGCCCTCGGGGTCCCGAAATAGGCGATCCTGGAGCTTTTGCAATTCGATGGCGGCCTGGATCCAACGGGGGTCGAAATCGCTTTGATAAAGCTGGAGCAGGGCCTGGATGAGGAAGGCGTAATCGGTGAGAAACCCCCGCCGGACCATCCCTCTAACGGGGCCACTTCCGGCGCCGCCCCCGGTGCTTCCCCGGGTTCCTCCCCCGCTTGCGATGCGAAGCAGCCTTCCTTTCGAATCGCGCATGCGGGCGATCACATCACGGGCCGCCTTGCGCGCGCTCCGCAGATAGCGGGGCTCGTCCAACACCTGATACCCCTTGGCCAGGGCCCAGATCATGAGGCCGTTCCAGGCGGCGATAATTTTCTCGTCCCGGAAGGGCCGGGTTCTCCCGGAGCGGATGGCCAGCAATTTCCTCCGCACGCCGGTCAGGATCGCGTCCGTCCCGTCCGGAAGCTTTTGCTCCGGTGCGAGAAGGAGGATATTGGCGTTCTTGACCACGGAGATGCCGGCCTTTTCCTCCACGTCCTTCAGCCACGGATTTCTGCGCTTGGGCTCCGTGGGAAGGGCCGAGGTCAGGAATCGTCCTCGAAGTGTGTTTTTTTTTTGAGTTTTCAGATACGGCCTGGGTCGGGATCGGTCAAAGGACGAATTTCACGCTGATGTAGAGGAAATCGGGCACATGCCCGAACTCCGAGCGAACCCCCCCGCCCGAGTCGAGGCCCTTGCCGCTCCCTCCGGCCGCAGAGAGGGTCATCCCGGCATTGTCGCTGATGGAATAGGTAATCGTGAGCCGGTGCAGCAGGCTGGCCTTGCGTTCGCCGGCCTCATCGCGCAGGGCGGCGGCGAACACCATGTATCCCGCGTTCCATACCCCCCAAAAATCCTGGCTGGCGCTGATGCCCAGCACGGTGCGGGAGAGTTGAAGCAATCTTCCCTCGGCCAATTGGGGCAGAGCGGCCACCCGGTTCAGGTCCGCTTCATCCCGGGCTCCCAGTTGATGGTGGTAGATCTCCCCCAGCACCAGGGTGCCTCCTTCCAGCCGAAAATCCACGCCCGCGACGGAATAATCATGGATTTCCTCCTCGCCGCGTGGGCGGAAGGCCAGTCTCTCCAGCCGCCACCCGGCCCCCAGCCAGGAGGTTTCGATGCTGCCCCCCAGCACCTCCTCTCCCCGCACGGCGCCC
>CAZOXD010000143.1:6550-13196 GCA_964583525.1 uncultured Pseudomonadota bacterium | reverse complement strand
CTAGTGTTGAATGGAGGAACATCGCGGGGCTCCCCGGGAAGACGGTATAAAATGGGCACCCTCATCAATCCGCGTCGCTGAGGAGTACCCGTCTGGTCTCGTCTCGCCTGTCCTGAGCCTGTCGAAGGGAAGTGCGCTTTTTGGGTTTTCGTAGAGAGCCTAGTACACGGAATATCCATCTTCGAGACCGAAATTGTCATCGAAGAAGGATTCGTACATCCCGTGTCTCCTGCCCACGATATTGGATCGCAGAACGGCCTCGTCGGGGAGTTGCCGGATCAATCCTCCCTCCATCTGGAACTTTTGGATGGCTTTCTGAATTTCCTCCTCGGTGATGTTGATTTTCAGATTCATGGCTCCTCCTAGGCTCCGGGATTCACGTTTCCTCCACCGGGTTCGTGAATTCCGGTACCGGAAATATTGTGGCGGGATTTGGTTTTTTGGAGGGGAATCCAATTATTTCGCCCGCCGGGCCCTCCGGATGCCCTTATAGATAATCCAGGGTTTGAAGAAAGACCCTGACCTGGATCAAATTTCGGAGTGAAAAGTCCAAAAAAAAACGGGCATGGATGAACCATGCCCGCCAGTGCTCGATGGCAGAACTTCGTGTCAGAAGTTTTCAGGCCAACATATGGTTTTTCAGTATGAATGTTGTCGCCCATTAATACGCGAACTTCTGGCACGAAGTACTACCGGATCGAGGGTTGATTATTCGACGAATTTCCGGAAGTCCGGATCGCGCTTTTCCTTGAGGGCGGAGACGCCTTCCTGAGATTCGGCGGTGTTGTAATAAAGCCGCAGGGCTTCCATCCCCAACTGCCCCACCCCGCCGATGTGGTCCGTGTCGGTATTGAAGGAGCGCTTGGCGATGGCGATGGCGGTGGGGCTGCGCTGCACCAGTTCGTCACACCATTTGTCCACCTCCTCATCCAACTTGTCCGCGGGCACCACCACGTTGGCCAGCCCCATTTCCAGGGCTTCCTGGGCGCTGTAGCGGCGGCAGAGGAACCAGATTTCCCGGGCTTTCTTTTCCCCCACGACGCGGGACAGATAGGCGGTTCCATAGCCGGGATCGACCGAGCCCATCTTGGGGCCCACCTGCCCGAAGATGGCGTTTTCCGAAGCGATGGTGAGGTCGCAGAGGACGGCCAGCACGTTGCCGCCACCGATGGCATAGCCCTGCACACGGGCGATGACGGGCTTGGGCATGTTGCGGATCACGCCGTGCAATTCGTCCACCGGCATTCCGGTGGTGCCGCGGCTGCCCTTGTACTGTCCCTCGTGATCGGACTGGTCGCCGCCGGTGCAGAAAGCCTTGTCGCCCGCCCCGCCGAACACGATCGCGCCGATGTTCTTGTCCCATCCGGCGATCTTGAAGGCCTCGATCAACTCATCGCAGGTTTGCGCCCGGAATGCGTTGTAAACCTGGGGCCGGTTGATGGTGATGCGGGCGGAATGGTTTTTTTCTTCGTACAGAATGTCTTCGAAATTCATGGAAGTCTCCTCTAATGGGACAAAAGATTGTGGATCCTGAATCTTCCCTCCCATCGTGTGAAGAGAAGAATCGGGGACAGCCACGGCTTCGGGGCCTACCGGCGGCTTCCGGGTCTACCGGCGGCTTCCGGGCCTACCGGCGGCTTCCGGGCCTATACCGGCCATGGGAACTCCTGTTCCGGTGCGGCGGCTGTCCAATGTTCCCCCTCCAAACCGGTAAATTTTCGTATGCGCGCTGTCCGGCATCCACGTTGATCGCACCTTCCTGCCGGGCGTGAATCGCACCCTCATCCATGCCCTGACCCATGGCCGGAAGTAAAGGAAAGAAGGCGAATAACGACTTGTTTTGCCCGAATATATGGTATGGCCTGTATCGGGAGCCGCCGATAGCTTGGTGGTAACTTGGCAGAGACATGCGGGCAGAGTAGCATTGATCCACCAATATGCACCGCAGGCGAAACCAGGCCGGCCTTTTGTCCCTTCACCCGAGGAACCCGTCCGAATGAGCAGATCGAAGGATCCGCCGAGGGTGGTATCCAGTCCGAAATTCAACTGCTTTTCCTGCCAGTGGCGGGAACGCTCCGAGTGGTGCGTCCTGAAAAGCGACGACATCCAGTTTCTCGACGAGAAGAAGAGTACCCGGAGCTTCCGCAATGGCGAGTTCGTCTTTTACCAGGGAGACGACTGCCTGGGAGTGTATACCGTCGTGAGCGGGGTGCTCGCCATCCGCAAGACCGACAGTGAAGGCCATTCGGCGCTGGTGCGGTTGCGGCATCCGGGGGAAACCATCGGGTACCGCGACTTCTTTTCCGGCGGCGTCTTCACCACCAGCGCCCAGGCCCTTTCCGAGGGGTCCCTGTGCTTCATCGAAAAATCCGCGGTGCAACAACTGCTGGAGCGCAACCCCTCCCTGGGCCTGGGCTTCCTGCACCAACTGGCGGTAGACCTGCAAGGCGCGGAGGATACCATCCTCCAAACGGTGGCGATGCCCATGCGCACACGGATGGCCCACCTGCTGCTCACTCTCAAGGACCGTTTCGCGGAGGTGGACGACCAGGGCGCGCTGAGCATGAAGCTGCCGCTTTCCCGCCAGGACATCGCCGACGTGCTGGGCGCCCGCCCGGAAACCGTGGCCCGCATCATCCACGCCCTGGAAGACGACGGCGTGGCCTTCTTCTCCGGCCGCAAGGTGGTCATTCCCGACCTGGACCCCCTCCTGGACGAAATCGAGCACAGCGGTGCGGATTAGTGGAGGGGTGGAGAGGAGGAGAAGCGGAGCCGCCGTCAATTCGAGAATTGGGCCGTCGCCACACCCTACTATCAATATTCGTTTGCGATGGAGCCAAAGTGCCGCTCCAGTAGTTCGGCCAGAGCTTCCGGGTGCGTGAGCGGGGACATGTGACCGGCGCCGGGAATGTACTCCAGCCCGCAACCGGGAATGTGTTCCGCCGTGATTTCAGTCAGACGCCCGTAACTGGGTACCGTCGCATCGCCCAGTATGACGAGCGTTGGAAGGCCGATCGAAGCGCATTCCTCCAGCGTGGTTTCGTCGTTCAGGTTCGCGTGACATACCAATGTGGTTGAAACGGTCATCTCGAGCAGGCGGTGGCGCACTTCATCCGAAAACGCGTTCCATCTGCCGGGCTGGTAGTTCCAATCAATCAATTCTTGCCATGCCTCCTCCTCCTTTCCCTGCGCGACGTTGGCTATAAATCTTTCTGACACTTCGCACAGTTCGTTGTACATTTGCTGCTCGCCGGCGTAGCGCAACAGGGAATAAGCCGAACCCGGTTCGATCAGGGTCATACTGAGAATGTAGCTGCTGTTTTTCAACACCAACCGCATTGCGACATTGCCACCAAGGGAATGTCCGACCAAGTGCACGGGCACGCCAAGCTGCTCGATCAGGCCGCGCATCAGCACCGCTTCTCTTTCGTTTGTTCGTTGCTCCGGCGGACCGGGCCATGGTTCCGCCTCGCCATATCCAAAAATATCGGGCATGACCAACCGGTAGCGCTCGGAAAGCTTGTCGGCCACGCTTTGCCACTGGGCGCTGGAACTCATACCGCAATGCAGCAAAACTGCGACAGGGCCAGCGCCCTGCTCGCGATAATACACCTGTACCCCATCGACCGTGAGTTGCGGCATCGTCCCTACTTGAGTAAATTCGTGTTCAACCCTGCCCCAGGTGGGAAAGCTGAACACAAAGCAACCGGAACGTACAGCCACCCATAAAACTCACTGATTGTAGGCACTTGATGCTCTTCATTCTTCACTCATGCCTACTATAATTACAGCAAAAATTTCCCCCGATCCCCCCTCCCCCATGCCGTGGCCGAAATAAGATTTTCCCTTTTCCAAATACATGGCGGGGTGAATGGACAGGCGGGATATTGCATTCACCCCGCTCCCCTGCCTCCAATTTTCCCTGGACAAACGCAGCATAATCCATGATAATATATTGATATAATTGATATTTATCTATCGGAAAAGATATTGCGAAAGGAACCCAATTCCACCAGCGTCCATTTGTTGTTGCAGTTCGACGTTTCCCTCTCGGTCTGCGGAGAGGGAGGGAGCCCCGCGGCAGTACAATGGACACCGGGCGGAAGGGTGAGGTTGCGGTTCTCCCTCCCTGCACGGCAGTTTGAACAGCCGTAGGGAGGGCCGGGGTGGAGTAGGCAGTTACAGTTTGCAGTTCCCCTCCACGCGGCTGTTCAAATTGCCGGGGGGAGGGGATGGCCGGAGGCCAGGGGAGGGGTGCCTTTGCGGTTCAAAACCGTGTTCATCAGTGTTCACCAGTGGCTGAATTCGCAGTTGCAGTTCGCTGTTCCCATCCGCGTTTATCTGTGTTCATCTGCGGTTTCCATAGCAGTTGTTTTTTTCAGTTCCCATACTCGTTACCCATCAACCGTACAGGAGCAGGCCCATGACCACCGGAGTGACACCGAACGCGAAGAACCACAAGGGCCTGGGGCCGCACGCCTCGCGGTACGTTCACGTGAGCGAATTGCCGTGGGAAAAAACCAAGTTTCCCGGGGTGGAGGCCAAGACGCTGTTCATGGACAAGCCGCGCGGCCACGTCACCGTCCTGCTGCGGATGGAGCCCGGGGCGACCCTGCCCGACCACGAACACGTTCATGTGGAGCAGACCTACGTGATGGAGGGACGCCTGGTGGACAAGGAGGGCCCGGACCAGGGCGGCGAGTGCGGCCCTGGGGATTTCGTGTGGCGTCCGGGGGGCAGCCGGCATGTGGCCTGGACGCCCGAGGGCGGGCTGATGATCGCCGTCTTCCAGGTGCCCAACAAGTTCTTCGAGTCAGACGGCAGCGTGGTGGATATGTTGAACCAGGACTGGGAAGAGAACTGGGCCGGCGCGGTGGACTAATATTCCAGAAGGGGTCGGGTAGCCCGAATGGTCAGACCTATTCTTTCCTCGGGAACACGACGATGGATTGCGCGCAGCGGCCCAGTGGCCCCTGTACATCCAACAGGTCCGTTTCCGTGACACCCAGGCCATTGGCATACCAGATGGTGCGGGCCTTGATTCCGATCCATTCCCCCTCCAACGGGCGGGAAAGGTGAAGGGTCAGATCCAGGGTGGGGAAGCCCTCCACGAAATCGCGGAAGTCCCAGTTGTTGGACATCATGCTGATACCGGGGGCGAAGTCGGCCATGGCGGCAACCCGGGCCATGGGCGGGGTGGCCTCCACCAGGGGACGGGACGGGCGCATCCAATACCACCCTTCCGCCTCCCTGCGGAATTCGATGGCGTGGGCATAAATCTCACCGGGCCATTTGTCGAAGCGGGAATCGCGCTCGGCCTGCAGGGGATCCAATTGTACCGGGGGAATTTCGGGCAGGTTGGGTGCGGGTACAGGATGCGCGAAGAGCGCTGTGGCCGTGGCGGTGAGTTTGCCGTCGAAGCTCAATTCGCCCTTGAGGGTGGCGACGCGGCCGCCTGTTCGCACCGCCTCCACCTTGCGCTCCCCCGGGGAGAGGGGGGCCGGGCGCAGGTTGACCATGGAGAACATCAGCGGAACGCCGGCCCCTTCCTGGACGGCCAACTCCTCCAAACCCGTTGCCAGCAGACCCCCCGTGGCTCCGGCGTGCTGGCTGCCGGGATAGGGCCCCTGGGTGTAGACATCCGGAACCCAGAGCGATTCCATTTGTTGGTATAAGGGCCCCATGCGCATCCCCCGTTGTTTATTAACTCGGAAAGGAATTACGTTCCTTCCTTGCGTATCCTTTAAAAGCGGTGTGATGGGATCGGCAAGGATACCCCGCCTACACCAGATCCCCCAGCACCTGTTCCGGGTTTTCGGCTGCGACTACTTCGCCGTAGATTTTCACGATGCGGGCGTCCGGCCCAATGATGAAGCTGATCCGCTTGTGCGCCTTGGCGCTGGCGTCCTCCGCCGCGCCATAGGCGATGGCCGTGGCGTTGGACTGGTCGGAGAGCAGATCGAAGTTGAAGGAGAACTTGTCCCGGAAGGCCTTGTTGTCTGCCGGGGGGTCGTTGCTCATACCCAGGATGACAGCGTTCTTTTCGTTGAATGATTGGATTCGGTCACGGAATCCTTGGCCTTGAAGCGTTCAGCCCGGGGTGTCGGCGCGGGGGTAGAACCACAGGACGACGGTCTTGCCGCTGAGGTCCGACAGGGCCACGGTATCCCCGTCCTGATTGGGAAGGGCGAAGCGGGGGGCGGGGTCGCCCACTTTGAGAGGGATCATTGCGGTATCTCCTTGCGGCAAGAGTGGCGAAGAATAAGTGCGATCCCTCCGTATTTCACCGTCCGGCGGGATTTGTCAATTGCGGGCGGGTGATTCGCCATTTACTTTTTCATAAGCAAGGATTCCAGTTGCAGGATGAAGTTGGGTTTACTTTGCATCCATGAAGATGCAGTTTTCCCTCCACGTGTACGGGGAGGGAAGGAGCGCCCCTGGGCGCGGGTGGGAGGGGTCTGGCCGGGATCGGAAACAGCTCCTCTGCACCGGGGAAACCCCTCCCCTGGCCTTCGGCCATCCCCTCCCCGTACACGTGGAGGGGGAATTGTACGATCCACCGCGAAACAGCCACCCCCTCAATACCGGGGCTTGTGCTCCTTGTACGCCGGATTGACGATGTTCTCCGGGGTGCGCCCCGAGAGCA
>CAZOXD010000143.1:0-6450 GCA_964583525.1 uncultured Pseudomonadota bacterium | reverse complement strand
TTGTGCTCCTTGTACGCCGGATTGACGATGTTCTCCGGGGTGCGCCCCGAGAGCAGGGCATGCACTTGGCCTGCCGCGAGGCGTTGCAGGTTTTCCACCGACTCCTCGGAATAGAACGCGGCGTGGGGCGTGGCGATGAAACGCTCGTGGTGGAAGAGCGGATGGGCGATGTCCGGCGGCTCCACGGGGAACACGTCCAGCGCGGCGGCTTCCAGGGGCCCGTGCTCCAGGCCCTCCAGCACGGCGCCGGGGTCCACGATGGGGCCTCGCGCGGTGTTGATGAGGAAGGCCCCGGGCTTCATGGCGGCGATGGCCTCCCGCCCGATCATCCCTTCCGTCTCCGGGGTGAGGGGGACGTGGATGGAGATGGCGTCCGACTCGGCCAGCAGGGTTTTCAGGTCCGCCCAGCGTCCCTCCCCGGGGGGGAGTTCACCGTGGGATTGACTCAGCGCCGGGTCGTGGGCCAGGACGGCCATGCCCAGTCCCCGCGCCCGCTCGCCCAGGGCTCGGGCGATGTTGCCGTAGCCCAGCAGGCCCAGGGTGCGGCCCTTGAGGCGGCGCATCCCGGCGAAGGGCACGCCCTTGTACGTTCCTCCCCGGATGGCCCGGTCGAAGCGGCTCACCCGGCGCGTCATGGCCAGCAGCAGCGCCAGGGCGTGCTCGGCCACCTCGTCCACGCAGTAGGTGGGGGAATAGGTGACGGGAATCCCCAGGGCGGTGGCGTGTTCCACGGCAATGTTGTCCAGGCCCACCCCGTAGCGGGTGATGATCCGGCAACGCGGCGCGGCGTCGATCACGGCGGGGGTCACCTGCTCCCAGCAGGTGAGGATGGCATCCGCCCCGGGCGCCAGAGCCACCAGTTCGGCTTCGGAGCCGGTCTCCGCCACGATCAGTTCCCCCGGCAGGTCGGCCAGGATCTCCCGCTCGATATCAAGGGAAGGCCATTGGAAATCGGTGACGAGGATCTTGCGCATGGGATCTACCGGACTGCATGTGCGGTGGGCGCCAGGGCCACCGGTTCGGCTTCGGAGCCGGTTTCCGCCACGATCGGTTCCCCCGGCAATTCGGCCAGGACATCCGTTCGCGGTGCGCCTATTTGTCGCGCGTGAAGGCAAAACCGCGCAGAAAGCTTTCCTGGAGCAGCAGGAATACGATCAAGGGGGGCAGCATGGCCATCGTCACGCCCGCCATGATCACTCCCCAGTTGTTGGCGGATTCGGAATCGATCAGCATTTTCACGCCGATCTGGATGACCCGCATTTCCTCTGACGAGGTGGCAACGAGGGGCCACAGGTACTGATTCCAGACATAGACGAATTGGATCACCACCAGCGCTCCAATGGTATTCCAGGACAGCGGGAGGAGCACCAGGAACAAAAACCGGATCGGTCCGCACCCGTCGATCTTCGCCGCGTCGGCAAATTCCGAGGGAACCGTCAGGAAGTGCTGGCGGAACAGGAAGGTACCCGTCGCGCTGGCCAGGAAAGGAACCACCAGGGCGAAGTAGGAGTCTATCCCAAGATGGGGACTCACGGTTTTCCCGAGATCTGCGATCAGTTCGAAGAGCGGCACAATCCGCACCGGAATCGGGAGCATCAAGGTCACCAGGGTGAGAAAAAACATCAGCCGCTTGCCGGGGAACTCGAAATAGGTGAAGGCGAACGCCGCCAGGATCGATATGACCAGCTTGCCCACGGTTACCAGCACCGCAATGAAAAAGCTGTTGAAGAACATCCGCATCAAGGGGATGCTCTTCCACACTTCCAGGTAGTTGTCGAATTGCGTCCCCGGGGTCAGTTTGGGCGGATAGGAAAACACCTCCACCGGGCTTTGCGTACTCACGATCAGGGCGAACAGCACCGGCATGGAGATCAACAGGATCGACCCCATCAGGAACAGGTGAATCACCAGCTTTGAATCGTTGAGATAGCGTGCGAGCATCCTCACTCCCCTACTGGTAATGCACCCGCCTGCCGGCAGTGCGGAATTGAATCAGGGTCACGGCGATCACCAATGTGAAGAGAATGATGGATTCCGCCGAGGCGACGCCTACCTTGTGATTGACGAAGGCGTCCCGGTAGAGGTTGTAAATCAGGATATTGGTGGCCCCGGCCGGCCCCCCCTGCGTCATCACCTCGATCATCCCGAAGGTATCGAAAAAAGCGTGGATGACGTTCATCACCAGCAGGAAGAAGGTTATCGGCGATAACATCACGAAGGTGACCCGCCAGAATACCTGCCAGGAATTCGCGCCGTCGATGGCGGCGGCCTCCTTCAACTCAGTGGGGATATTCTGCAGGCCCGCCAGAAAAAAGACGATGTTGTAGCCGAGGTTCTTCCAGACCGTCGTGGCGACGATCACCCCCATGGCCAAATCGCCCGATGTGAGCCACTGCGGTTTGATGTTGAACATGGCGGCGAACAGGTAGTTCAGGACACCGGCGGTGGGATCGAATAAAAAAACCCAGATGGCTCCCGCAATCGCGGTGGACAGGGCGTAGGGCCAGATCATGGCCGTGCGGTAATAGCGGATTCCTTTCACCTTCTGGTTTGCCAGCACAGCCAGGCCCAGGGAAATGGCCAGTCCGAGCAAAACCACCCAGAACGTGAAGAAAATGGTCGTCAGAAAGCTGGCGCCATAATCGGGCGAGGTCAACAAGCCGATGAAATTTTCCAGGCCCACGAATACTTTGTGAAAGCCAAACGGGTCCGAACGGTAGAGCGCCAGGCGGAAGGTTTCAAGAGCCGGGTAAAACAGGAACACCACAATGACGATGTTCGAGGGGGCCAGCAAAAGGTAGGGCAGCCATTTCGATTTGAAGACAGCTTTCGATTCCATGACCTTCCGTAAAGGAAGAGGGGGCGAGTCCTCCTGTCAAAGCCTGTCCAAACCCGAGGCGATCAGGTATGCGGGGGATGCTCCGCCGCCCTCTCCCGGGAGCAGGGCGGCGGAACGAATGCTTACTGATAGAGCTTGTTGTAGTCGGCCAGAGCTTTGTTGGCCTTGGCGGCGGCGTCGTTCAACGCCGTGCGGGGATCCTTTTGCCCCTGATAGACTTCCTCGAAGGCCGATTGCACCAGATTGCGGAATTCCGGAAAGATCCCCATCAACGCGCCCTGGGTCGCTGTGCCGGGCTTGGAATCTTTCAGTTGTTGAAATGCGGTGGCGAAATTGGGGTATTTCTTGAACCATCCTTCCCGCTCGAGGAGTTTCCTGGCCCCTTTGTGAATGGGGAAGTATCCGGTTCCCTTGTGCCAGCGCACCTGTTGCGGGGCCTCGCTCATCCATTTCACGAATTGAAAGGCCGCTTCCAGTTCGTTGGCGGGATGATCCTTGGTGATCCACAGGGTGCCGCCACCGATGATGGCGCCGGTGCGCTTCGTGTCATCCGGGCGGGGGATATAGGCGGTGCCAAGCTCCCAACCTTTCTCCGCGAAAGCGCTTTCCATCCTGGTGACGTCGGATGTGGAGGACATCATCATCGCCGCCTGACCGCTGATAAAGGCTTTGCGGTGGTTGCTCCACCCCCGGCCGACATTGGCGAAAATCTTCTTCTTTTCCAAATCGGTCCACCACTTCATGATCCGGATGCCTGGGCCCTGGTTGATCAACACCTTGGTGGGGCGGCCGGAACGGCCGTTATCGTTGTTCGCGAGGTTGGCGCCCATCACGGCATGGTACTGCTCGAAATACCAGCTGTGGAGATTCCAAACCACGCCGAACTCGGCCACGCCACGATCGATGATCTGCTTGCCGGCCTTTTCTACGCGGCTCCAGGTATCCGGGCGTCGATTGGGATTCAGCCCGGCCTTCTGGAAAAACGTCTTGTTGTAGAAAAGGATGGGAGTCGATGAATTGAAGGGCATGGAGTAGACCTTGCCTCGCACCGTGTAGTAACTCACGACCACATCGATGTAATCGTTCCAGTCGATCCTGCCCTTGGACAGGTCGTCGATGGGAACGATCATCCCGCCATCGATCATCCCCAGGGTGCCGATCTCGTAGAGATGAAACACGTGCGGAGCCTGACCCGCCCGGATGGCGGCGATGGTTTTGTTGAGGGTGTCGTTGTAGCTCCCGGTGTACTGCACGTCTATCTTGATGCCGGGATGGGATTTTTCGAAATCCCGGGAAAGATTCTTCAACAGTTCGATCCGCTTTCCGGACATGGCGTGCCAGAATTTGACGGTAACCTCGGCCCCCCATGACGATACGGGGATCATCAGCAGACCCGTCACCAGCAGGAAGAAAAAAGAAAGCCGGAATCGATCAAGCGCTTTACCGATCATGGTACACCTCCCTTGAACGTGAGAATTGAGTATTCCATCTCTAACTTTCACAGATTGATACCCGATGCAATGTTATTTTCAGGAGGGAAAAAAAACCGGTGGAAATCCTGTACGGGCCATTGTCAATTCCGGATGCCCGGTTGGACGGCTTCTCTGCAAAACACTCCCAAATGCGCCCCCTGCCCCAGCCGCCTCTTCACCCGGTTCGAGGCTCCATCGCCCTACCTACAAAAAACGCAAATCAAGCATCGGTGTGCAGCCTCCCAACCCCGCCCCGGCAGGGTGCGGGTCCTTACCCCCCCTTCCTCACTCCTCCAGCCATTTTTCCACCTCGTGGCGCTGAATCTTGCCGGTGGTGGAGCGGGGCAGGTCTTCGAAGGGCACGAAGCGGATCTCCTTGGGCTGCTTGTACCCGGCCAGTTGATCCCGGCAGCGCCCGGCCAGGTCGTCCCCGGTGAGGGAATCGTCGCGGCGCGCCACGAAGGCGATGGGCACCTCGCCCCATTTGGCATCCGCCCGCCGCACCACCACGGCATCCTCGACCCGGGAATCGCCGAGCAGCACCCGCTCGATTTCCGCAGGATAAACGTTCTCCCCGCCGGACTTGATGAGGTATTTGAGGCGGTCCACGAAATCGTAGCTGCCATCGGTGTGGCGGATGAACATATCCCCCAGATGAAACCATCCGCCCCGGAAATCGGTGGCGTTGGTTTCGGGGGCGTTCCAGTAACCGCTGAACAGGGTGGGCCCACGGAAGGCCAACTCGCCGGGAGTGCCGTCCGGAACGTCGTTGTCCTCCGGGTCCACCAGACGGAAGCTGGAAAGGCTGCTGGGCCGCTTGGCCAGGGACTTCGGCACCTCTCCTACGGGAATTCGTCCGCCGGAGAGAGGAGGAATGCCGGTCTCGGTGGAACCGAAGGAGTTCACGTATGGCGCCCCGAAGAGGCGGGTGGCCTCCGCGATCTGATGGACGGGCACCAGATCGGCCATGGCCCCGATCCGCCGGGCCTGGCCCGGCTTGAGGTTTCTGCGCCGGGCTTCCTCGTTGAACTGCTCCACGGTGCCTGGAAGCAAGGGAAACCACCATTGGGGCCCGGCTTCCACGTGGGCGCAGATGCGCTCGGGATCCAACCCGTCGACCACGATCACCTTGCCCCCGATGGAGAGGGTGTGCGTGCCCTGGTCCAGGGAGGCCATATGGAACATGGGCGGCCAGGCGATGAAGGCCTCCCGGTTGTTGAGCCCCAGGTCCAGGATATTCACGGTCATCCGCGCAATCTGGGCGCGGTGGCTGATCAGGGCGCCCTTGGGCAGTCCGGTGGTGCCGGAGGTGTAAAGGATGTACAGCCCGTCCTCGGGATGCACCGCCACGCCGGGCTCGGAAGCATCCGCGGCGGCCAGGGCTTCTTCGTAGCCGTCATCCAGTCCCAGCAGGCTCTCCGCACCGTGGCCGATACCCTCCAGCGCGGCCCGGTGGCGGGAGGAGACAGCCACCACCCGGGGGGAGGTCAGGCGGACGCAGTGCTCCAACTCGGGCGCGGCCAGCCGCCAGTTGAGCGCGCAGAGGATCGCCCCCATCTTGCCGCAGGCCAGGGCCAGTTCCAGGTATTCCGTCCTGTTTTCGGAGAGAATCCCTACCCGCTCCCCCGGGCGCACCCCCATCCCTGAGAGTACATGGGCCAGCCGGTTCACCCGCTCGTTGAACTGAGCGTAGGTAATTTGCTTGCCTCCCTCCTCCACGGCGATGGCCTTGGGGCGGCGCAGGGCCTGCAACGCCAGCAGTTCCCCCACGGTGAGGATGGAGGCCGCCCTGATGTTTGCGGCGGTATTGGCTGCGGTGTTGTCGTCTGTGGCGGCATCCTGGCCCGATGGGCCGGGTTTTCCGGAATCCACTTGCGATGACGATGCAGGCATGATGTGTCCTTTTCCCCGCAGAGCACCAGGCTCTGATTGAAGACCCAAAAAGCGCACTTCCCGTTCGACAAGCTCAGGACAGGCGAGACGAGCCCTAACGGGCTCTCCTCAATGACGCGGATTGATGAGGGTGTCCATTTTATACCGCCTTCCTGAGGAGCCCCGCCAGGCGGGGCGTCTCGAAGGAGGCAGCTATACATAGCGTCATAAAAACATGCGTATCGCCCTTCGAGACGCCTTGCTCCG
>CAZOXD010000142.1:3661-13296 GCA_964583525.1 uncultured Pseudomonadota bacterium | reverse complement strand
ATCAGTGGCCGATTTTGCATTTGCTGTTCCCAGTTTGCCCTGCGCACCCTACAGCAATGAAACCAGCAGTCTTTCCAACTGGGCCATTTCTTCTTTGGTATCCCTGGGACCGTTGTTGGTGGCCCGGTGCACGCTGCCGCCCTGCCGGTCGAAGACCATCAGGGTGGGGATGCGCGTGATGCCCCCGAATGTCTGGGAAATTCCATCGTCCCCCTCGATCACGGTATAGGAGGGATCCAGGGCTGCCAGGAAGCGCTTCAGTTTTCCCGGATTGGAATAGCCGTCGAATTCCTCGAAATAGTTGATGGCGACGATTTCCAGGCCCTTCCACCCAAGGCGGGCGTGGATTCCCTTCAATGCGGCCAATTCCTCCCGGCAGGGCGGGCACCAACTGGCGAAGAAGGTGACCAGCACCACCCTGCCCCCCAGCGCCCCGGCCTTCAGGGAGTGCTCCCATAACACGGGCCGCGACTCCAGGGCGCTCCGCAAGGGCCGGGTGAGGGAAAAGTATGGGTCCGCGGCGAGGCCCGGGGCCGGGGCGGGCGTGCCGACGCTCAGCGCCGCCAAGCCTCCCAGAAACAGCGCCAGGGCGCATGCCATCAGCGTGTGCAGTACCGTTTTCATTCTCGGGCCCCTTCCGAAGTTCTGCCGTTAAGCACTGGTCAAGAAGCATTGCGTGGTGACCGGTTTGCGGAGAATCCCTGATTCGCTGCCACCACCACCGCCGCCATCGTCACCGCCACCGGGATGCCGCGCATCCGGGCGCGGCTTCAGCCAGTATTCACGATCCGCGGCGCCCTGTCGATTCTCTCGCGGACGAAGGGAGGATGACAGTGGGAAGCCTTACCAAATCCGCGAGGGCCGATTCGTTTTGGCAGCCGGTTCCCGCCAAGGGGAGAATCTCTCTCTCGCCGGGGCTGGGTGGAGGGAGGTCGAATCAGGAGGGGCGTTGGTTGTATTGCACCAGGGTGACCTCGTTTCCTCTGCCCTGGTAGGTCACCTTGTCGAAGAACGACCGGGCCAGCAGGATGCCGCGGCCGCTGGGGAGGAACAGGTTTTCGGGATTGGTGGGGTCGGGCAGATTCTTGTAGTCGAATCCGTTACCCTCATCCGTCACATGGATCATGCCCACTTCGGAATTGATGCTGGCCGATACCCGCACTGTACGGTCCTTGTATTGATTCATGTCGGCACGCTTGGTCAATTCATTCATGTACACGTCCTCCCCCTGGGTTTTTAATTTATGCTTCTCGTCGCCGGTCAGTTCCAGGTTTCCGTGTTCCATGGCATTGGCGATAATTTCCATGATCCCCAGGGCCAGGTTGAACCGGGTCGATTCGTCGCATAGGCCCACCGCCTCCATCACGGCGATCAGGCGGAAGGTGATGGGGTTCACCCATTCCATTTGATTGGGAAGCTCGAACGTCATGCCCTCCAGGGAGACCAGGAATTGCTCTGTGGCCTTTTCCTCTTCCCGCCGCCCGCGTTCCTCATGAATGAGTTGGTACCGCCTCGCCTCCAGCACGACGGCTTCTTCCAACTCCGCGAAGGAATAAGGCTTGCGGATAAAGTTGCGCACCCCGAGCTGTAGGGCCTGAATAACGTCGTTGGTGTCCCCGTGGCCGCTGACGACGATAAATCCCATGTCCGGGTCGATTTCCCGGGCTTCCTTGATCATCTCCAACCCATCCATGTTGGGCATGCGAATGTCAGTCACCACGACGTTGATCGCATCCTGGGATTTCATGATTTCCAGGGCTTCCGCGCCATGGGAGGCCAAGGTGATTTCAAATTGGTCTTCGAAGCGGTCGTTGAAGCTCTGCCGGATGTCTTCTTCGTCGTCAACGAATAGGATGGAAATTTTTGCCATGTCCTGTGTTTCAGATTGAATGAATGGAGAACCCTGGAATCCAAAGGGGCAAAATGAAATTGGAAACTTTTTTCATGCGGTGGAAAACCATGGTGATAAAAGGAAAATTCGCCCCTATTTCTTACTGTAACGGATTTCCATTCGGAAAGGTTGCCATTTTTCAGCGAAAAAATCACCCTATCGCAATGATCCATGGTTGCCAGGAATGGAGGGTGGCTCGTTTTCATCCCCTAATGATTCCCAGCCTCGTGTGATGCCGGACGGGATGATACCTCTGACTGGGAGAGCCGGTGAGAAGCTTCATTGTGTCCAGAAATACAGTTGTATTTCATCAAACGGACCGCTTTCCGCCGATAACATTGGTTTCCAGGGCAACCGCATTCTCGAAAATTGTAATCGGTTTGGGTCGAATTCCCCGCTGCTTGCGGCAGGGTAGTTCATTGTATTCAGCCGGCCCGGAAAAGATAAAAACGGCGCGGGCGTCCTTGCCAGCGGGAGAGCGGTCGCCCTGTTCATGGTGGCTCGCCGCCCTGCTCATGGTGGCTTGCCACACTCCGAAACAGCTTCTTGATAAGGATACTGATCGGGAACTTTTCCGAGAAGGCGGTTGCCCTGAATCTGTTTCCTCCCCGGAACGAAGTATGATAGAAACGGAAGATGGAACACACCCATATTCCCGCAGTACGCCAGGGAGGCGGGCGTGGGAATCCTTGCACTCCATACCGGAACATTACAGGTGATTTCCCCGGATATCGATCCCGGGCGCAATGACCGCATCCGCTTGTGTGGAGGGTGCATTTGGGGAAAGCAACCATCAACGGATGATCGAGGCCTTCCCGTGTTGATCCGACTTTCCATCACCAATCTCGCCACCATTGAATCCCTATCGGTCGGTTTCCGGGAGAATTTTACCGTGCTCACGGGAGAGACTGGGGCGGGCAAATCCATCCTTGTGGATGGCATCCGATTCGTGCTGGGGGGGAAATTCGCCCCGGACCAGGTGCGGAGCGGGGAAAAACATACCCTCGTGGAAGCGGTGTTCGATCTGGGCGCACTGCCCGAAGTGCGGAAGCGCCTGGGTGAGATGGGAATTCCCGCGGAGGAGGAACTCACCCTGCGCCGGGTGTTGCAGGAAAATGGGCGCTCCCGGGCGGTGGCCAACGATTGCTCCATCACCCAGGCCCGGCTGGAGGAATTGGGCGCCTTCCTGGTCAACATCCACGGGCAGCACGATAACCAGATGCTACTCGACACGGCCACCCACGTGGATTATCTCGATGCCTTCGGCGGCCTGCTGACGTTGCGGGGAGAGGTGGCAACCGCCCATGAGGAATACTCCGCACTGCTGCGGGAACGCAGGGAATTGCGGGAGAAGGCGGAGAACCGGCGAAATCGCCACGAGGAACTGGTGATTTTGCTGGAAGATCTCAAGGCGGCAAATCTTTCCCAGGGGGAGGAGGAAGCCCTGCGCACCGAGCATGCCCTTCTCGACAACGCGGAGCATCTGACCGGTCTGCTCGGCTCTGCCTGCGGGACGTTGTATGAGGGCGAGGGCTCCATCCTGGAGCGGCTGGGACAGGTGGGAGCCCAGATCGGCGAAGCGGCGCAAGTGGACGGGCGTCTGGCGGCGCAGAGCGAAATCCTCCCCTCCCTGCAGGCGCAGGTGGAGGATCTCTACCGGTTCCTGCGGGCCCATGCCGCCGGATTGGAGGCGGATCCGAACCGTCTGGAGGGGGTCAACGCCCGGCTGGCCCAACTGGAAAAAATTAAGCGCAAACATGGCGGGGAAATCGCCGAGGCCCTGCGCTTCCTCGACGAGGGGGAAGCGGAATTGGCCGACCTCGAGGAGGCAGGGGAAACCCTGTCCGAATTGGACGGGAAGATCGGCCGTGTGGCCACGCATTTGCATGCCCTTTCCAGCAATCTTTCGCGGCAAAGAAAGGCCAAAGCAACCGATTTGGGCCGACAAATCAGCGCCCAATTGGCTGAACTGGGAATGGAAAAAGCGGTCTTTGATACCCGCATCGAGGCATTGCAATCCCCGGGAAATAAATCTCCTTCCTACTCGAGACAGGGCATGGACAAGGTGGAATTTTTGCTCAGTACGAATCCCGGTCAATCGGCCCGGCCCCTGTCCCGCATTGCATCGGGGGGGGAACTGAGCCGCACCATGCTCGCCCTGAAGACCGTGCTCACCGAGCCGGACCCCACCCACACCTTGATTTTCGATGAGGTGGATGCGGGAATCAGCGGGAAAATCGCGGAGATCGTGGGCCATAAGCTGCGCGGGCTGGGAGAAGCGCACCAAGTGCTCTGCGTGACCCACCTGCCCCAGATCGCGGCCTTGGGCGAAGGGCATGTCCTGGTGACCAAATCGACCCGGGACGGTCAGACCTATACCCTGGCCGAGTCATTGAACCGGGAAGAAAAGGTTTCCGAGGTGGCACGCCTGTTGAGCGGGGTCAGCATCACCGACCACAGCCTGGCATCCGCGGAAGATATGGTGAACCGGGGCAGCGCACCGGGGTAAACCGGCAAGGGAAAATCGGAGAAACGCGTGTTTCAATTTCGACTGCAATCCGTTCTCGAAGTGCGGGAACGGCTTTCCCGCATCAAGGAGAAGGAGTTCAGCGAGGTGTTGTACAAGCGGCAGCAGATGGAATCGGAAATCGAGCAACGCCACGGCGCCCTTTCCCGCGCGTCCTCCTATGTGGATAAGGGAAAGCGCGCCTCCCTTTCCCTGCATCCCCTGGAAATGTTTCATGCCTACAAGCAACGGCTGGATTCGGAAATCGACTTGATCACAGAACAGATGCGGGAACAGGATCAGGAGCTGGAGGAAAGGCGCAGGGCGCTGGTGGAGGCCAAGCGGGCGCAACGCACCTTGGAAATTTTGCGCGACAAGGAGCACAACCGCTATGAAAAGGAACTCAACCGGCGCGAACGGGCTACCATGGACGAGGTGGCTTCGAATTATTTCATTTTCAATAACCGCTAGGCGGAGAACCCGATGCTGCCGCGTGGATCAACGAGGTGCATTTCCATTGGACGGATGATGCGAAGAAAAAAAATCCAACTGCTCGGATTGAGCCTGCTGCTGGCCTTTACCCTGGTCACCCTGCCCCCGCGGCACGGTTATGGCATGGATCAAATCCGCTCCCTGGTGAACAGGATTCGGCCAGGGACGTTCCCGGAATTGGAATCCGGCAAGAAAAAGCAACCGCCGCCCGAACCCGCGGGCAGGCCCAGCAGCGAGGCGCTGACGGAAACGGAGCGCCAGATCCTGCTGAGCCTGATGGAGCGGAAACGCCAATTGGATGAACGCGATACCCTCCTCAACCAGCGCGAAGAACAATTACGGGCGCTACGGGACAACGTGCAGCAACAAGTGTCGGAATTAAAGAGGCTTCAGACCGATATTGAAGCCAGCATGGACGCGAAGAAAGCGCAGGATGCGGAAAACTTGAAGAAGGTCGTTAACCTGTACAACAACATGGATTCTAAGAAAGCCGCGCAAAAACTCGATTCCCTGGAACCGAAATACGCGGTGCAGATCCTGATGGGCATGAAAGAGCGAAAGGCTGCTCAGTTGCTGGAAGAACTGAGCCCGGAAAATGCCAAGCGCATCACCGAGGCCATCGTCAGCAAGGCGCCCCCACCCAATTAGCGGGTGTGTGTTGAAATAGGTTCGCGAGCCTTTTTTTCCCGAAAAGGACTTCGTGATTCCATCCATCGATCCCGTAATCGGCATCAAGGACGACCAGCCGAAAACCACGGGAACCCAAAGCGGGAGTGGTGATTTTTCCCGCGTATTGGGAAAGGCCACGGGATCCACCGAGGCCAGACAATCCAAATCCATTCGATCGGCCGATCCATCCGCGCACCATCGCAGGCGGGAAATCTACGCCAGCCGGAGCGGGGAATCCCCGGAAGAGCCCCCGGAGCAGCAGGGGCCACAGTCCGCGCAGGGACAGGCACCCGCCCGGGATGGCGAGACCACGCTCGATCAAGCGGCCGAAACCTTAAAATCACCGCATCTGCAATACGCCAGCAACCCTGAAACCGTCCTCAACGAGGAAAACCAAGCCTTCCAGGAGGCCGGGCAGGTGCTGACCGACCTCAAGGCGGAATTAAGCGTAGGCGCTATCGAAGAGATGACGCCTGCGGCCGAGCAGATCGGCCTGGCCGCCTGGAGTATGGGAGAGCACGGCAAGGGCGAACAGCAGGTGGCGGAATCCAAGGGGATCGTTTTTCCCGGGAGTCCGGAAGCCGAACTGTTGGAGGCCAGCCAGGGCGTATCCCAGGACATGGCCTTTCAGGAGGCCCACACCGTCAACGATGAGGCGGCCCTTGCCGCGGCCGGGCAGTTCTCCAATGTGGTCATGGAGAGCAAGGAGGCCAAAAAGGAATTCGCCCAGGGCTTGCCCTTCAACGACCAGGTACATCTGGAAGCGGCACAGGGGCGCAATGAACTACTCGGCAAGCTGGCGGCCATCGAAGCAGGCGCGGAAGGGGAAGGAACGGACTCCACCCTGGCGCGCAATGCCTTCCTGCGGGAGCAGATGCAGCAAAACGGGCTGCTTTCGAACAAGGCCCGCACCGCCGTGGTGGATTCCGTGGATGGGAAGACCCCGCTTGGCCTGGCGGACCTGACCGGGCCCGCCAGCGCCATGGATTTCAGGCAGATTTATGAAACCCCCTCGGACCCGGCGGTACAACAGCGCGTAGTGGACCGGGTGGCCCATGAGGCCCGCTGGCTGATCTCCAACCAGCGCCAGCAAGTGAGCTTCCGGCTCCATCCGGAACAACTGGGCTCCCTCCACATGAAGATCGTGCGGGAAGATGGCGTCTTCCGCATCAATATAACCGTGGACACCCTGGCCGCCAAGGAATTGCTCGAATCCAACCTGAACAATCTCCGCAATCAATTGAGCGAGGGGAATTCCGAAGGGGAATTCCTGTTCAACGTGGATGTGCGCCAGGGAAACGATCAGCCGGAACTCTACGCCCGGGCCGCTCCCGGAGGCATAGCCCCCGCGGACCACCCGGAATCGCTGGACGGCGCGGCCGATCCCAACCTCACCCGGCGTGTCCTGGGACATGGCGGGTTGAGCATTTACGCCTAAGCGCAGCATTCTAAACGCAGCAGCGAGGAGAAGAACCCCGTGACGACGCAATCGACGACAGCGACGGCCCTCCATCAGGCAAGAAATTCCCTGCAACGGTCCTTCGACAAGCCCTCCGCCGACAACGAGAATATGGGCAAGGCGGATTTTCTCAAATTGCTGATGGCGCAGGTGACCCATCAGGATCCCCTCAATCCGGTGGATTCCCAGGGGATGATGGAACAGCTGACCAGCATGGGGTCCCTGGAGCAGCTTGTGAACATCAACAGCACCCTGAGCGAACTGGGCAAGTCCCAGGCCGATCTGGTGCGGGCCACAACTTTCAATTACCTGGACAAGGACGTGACGGTGCGGGGCGGCGGCATTCCGATCAAAGACGGCCGGGCGCCCGGCCTGCAATTCAACCTGCCCCGGGAAGTGGAATCGGTGCTGATCAACATCCTCGGAAAATCCGGAGACGCCGTGCGCCAACTGAACCTGGGCGCCTATGGCCCCGGCACGCACGATATCGGCTGGGATTCCATGGATGCCAAGGGTCAGCCTCTACCCGATGGATTCTACCGCTATACGGTGATCGCCAAGGATGCGGACGACACGGCCGTGCCGGCCGACCTGTACATCCATGGCAAGGTCTCCGGGGTGCGCTTCGAGAACGGGCGTCCCAAGTTGAAGGTCAACGGAGAGGAAATGGACATCCGCGACGTGATCGAACTGTCGAACCGCTCCGAGCGGATCTTCGGCGACCGGCTGCCGGCTGCCTTGCGGGAGGAAATCACTCCCAGCGGACCGGCGGCGCGGCTGAGAAAATAGGCGCGGCTCTCCCTCCCACCCGGGCAGGACGAGCCGGGACGTGGCGTGGCGGGGCGCAGGAAGTGTGTTGAGAAGGATGCTGTGCTGAGTTGGATGCAAGGAGAAACAGCGGCGCTGGATGCGGCCGCACACCCGTTTGGAAGCGGGTTCACATGGAAGTGATCGGATGGCAGGGCCGGGAAACCAACCGCCGCAATACCGGGCGGATCATCCCCGGCTTTGTGTTCAAAGGAATGATCATCGGCTGGATCGGGGTCCAACCCTGAACCTCAAGCCGAGCATTTAAAGCCAAAAGGAATTGCAAGAGGAAAACTTCCATGACTTTCGCATTACAGCCAGGTGCAAGCGGATTGAAAGCCTACGGCGAGGCAATGAGCGTCGTCGGCAGCAATATCGCCAATGTCAATACAACCGGATTCAAATCGAACCGGGTCAACTTCCAGGATATGCTGGCCACCGGGGTGCGCGGCACCCGCCAGAAAATCGGGAAAGGCGTGCGCATCGCGACGGTGCAGGGCGACTTTACCCAGGGCGGCGTAGAATCCACCAACTCGGTGACCGATTTGGCCCTGGAAGGGGATGGGTACTTCACCCTGCGGGACAAGCTGGGACGGGTCTCCTATACCCGCGCCGGGAACTTCCAGTTCGACAAGGAGGGTTTCATCGTCACGGTGACGGGAAAGCAGGTGCTGGTACGGGAGGTCAATCCCCGCACCAAGGAACCGATCGGATTTCCCATTCCCGCCAAGTTGATCGGAGTGAACGACCCGCCCCAGGCTACCGGGGACGGCACCAACGGAACGGGCGTCCACTTCATGGTCAATCTGGATGCCGAGGCCACCGTGCTCAATGTGCCCTTCGATCCGACCAACGTCCAATCGGACATGTTCAACTTCCAGTCCGCGGTGACCGTCTTTGACGACCGGGGTGGGGAACACGTGCTGAACGTGGTCTTCCGCAAGATCCCCGATACGCCACCGGCGGTGGACGCCGCTACGGGCCAGCCCATTCCCGGCACCGCCCGCCGCAACCAGTGGCAGTGGTACATAGTCGTTCCCGGGGAGGAGGTGGGCGCGCCCCCTGAAAACCTGATTGCCGTGGGCGGGGGCTTCCTCAAGTTCGCGGAAAACGGCCGCCTGCTGGAGGCCACCAACGGCGCCTTCATTCCCTCGGCGGTCGGCCAAGTGGGCCCCACCGGACAGATCATCCCGCCCGGTCCTCCCGTGCTGATCGAGCAGCCGCTGGCCGGCACCTCGCAGGTGCCGCAGGTGACCCTGCCCTTCCTGGAAAATCCCCAGGTGATCGGGATCGGGTTCGGCGCAGGCTCCAACCCGCTGGATCCCTCCGACACCCGCACCGGGCTGGACGGACTGACCCAGTTCGCGGCGCAATCGAAGGTCGTCTCCATCGACGGGGACGGACACAAGTCGGGCACCCTGGAAAGCATCGACATCGACAACGATGGGATCATTACCGGCAGCTTCGACAATGGAGAAAACAAGGCCATGTTCCGGCTTCTGCTGACCCGATTCGTCAATGAGCAGGGCCTGCTGAGGCGGGGTGGGGGCGACAACGAGTTCGAGCCCTCGCAGGCGGCCGGCAAGCCCATCGCCGGTCATCCCAACGATGGCATCTTCGGCACTTCGCGCACGCGGAGCCTGGAAAAATCCAATGTGGATCTGGCCAATGAATTCGTGAGCATGATCGAAACCCAGCGCGCCTTCCAGGCCAATGCCAAGGGCATCACGGTCAGCGACGAGATGCTCGCCGATCTCATCGCCATGAAGCGGTAGGCCTTGAACCCTGACGCTGCCGGGTAGCGCAGAAGC
>CAZOXD010000142.1:0-3561 GCA_964583525.1 uncultured Pseudomonadota bacterium | reverse complement strand
GTACAGCAGTACCGCTCCACCTGAGCTGAAGAAGCGCCGCCGGAATTTCCAACTCCGGCGGCGCTTTCTTGTTGGCATTCCCCCACCGGGTTCTGAAGCATAGGTCCTGTACCAACTCCGCGGGCGGTGATCCTACCCTTCCTCCTTCATGCCGATCCCGCGTTGCCGGGCCCAGCCGCGCACCACCTCCCGGTCGTCGAACGGATGCCGCACGCCGTCGATTTCCTGATAGTTCTCGTCTCCCTTGCCGGCGATTACCAACAGGTCGCCCTCCCTTCCGGCATCCAGCAGGGCATGGATGGCCTCCTGGCGGTCCACGATGTTGAAGGTGGGAACGGCCCCGGTCATGCCCGAAGCGATCTCCTTGAGGATCAGGTGGGGGTCTTCCCCGCGTGGATTGTCGTTGCTGAGCACGATCCAATCGGCGTGATTTTCAGCGATTCCCCCCATCAGGGGACGTTTTTCGCGGTCCCGGCCGCCCCCGCATCCGAAGAGCACCCCCATCTTTCCCTTCATCTTCCCACTGCCGCGCGGCAGGTTGGCCCGGAGCAGGTTTTTCAAGGCATCGGGCGTATGGGCATAGTCCACCACCACCGTGAAGGGTGCGTCCAATGGCACCTTCTCCACGCGGCCCCTGGCGCCCCGGCATTCACTCACCGCGGCGGCGACCGGTTCCAGCTTTTCTCCGGTGGCCAGCAGGAGTCCCACGGCGGCCAGCAGGTTGGAAAGGTTGAACCTGCCCAGCAGCGGATAGCGGAAGGGGGCCTTTTTACCGTCTGCGCAGAGCGTTCCCGTCACCCCCTCCTCTCCGGTGGAGAGGTTCTCAAGGAACAGGTGCGCCTCCCGTTCCAGGGCGAAGGTGAGCACATTGGCCTCCCGGCCCTGCCCGGCAAACCGTTTGGCCAAAAGCCCCCCCATCGGATCGTCCAGGTTCACCACAGCCTTTTTGGTGTCATTTTCCAGGAACAGGCGGAACTTGGTTTCCAGGTAAGGCTCCATGGCCCCGTGGAAGTCCAGGTGATCCTGAGTGAGGTTGGTGAAGGCGGCGGCGGCGAAGGAGAGGCCCCGTGTTCTTTCCAGGGCGATGCCGTGGGAGGAAACCTCCATGGCCACCCTGGATTCCCCGGCTTGCAGACATTTGCGAAGAAAATCCTGGATATCCGGCGCTTCGGGGGTGGTGTGGAAGCCGGAGACCGTCTCGCCGCGCAGGGTGGCGCCCAGTGTGCCCAGCATGGCGCAGGATTTCCCCATGGCCTCCATGATCTGGGAAACCAGATGAATCACCGTGGTTTTGCCGTTGGTGCCGGTGACGCCCAGCAGGCTCAGGGAGCGGGAGGGATGCCCCGCCAGGGCCCCGGCCAAATCCGCCAGGGCCTCCCGCCCGGGTTCGGTCAGGAAGAGCCCCGCCAGCGGGACCTGTTCCGAGTAAAGCCGGGCGAATTGGTCCTTGTCGGAAACGAACAACACCGGGGCACCGGCTTCCCGGGCGAATTCAAGGTAGAGGTGACCGTCGGTGTTTTGGCCCCGCAGCGCGAGGAATCCCGTGTCCGGATCGGCCCGGCGGGAATCGCAGTGCAGCGCGGGCAAGTCGAATTCCGGATCCGTCAGCCGGGTTTCGAGCACCGATGGATGGGAGGCGAGATCCTTCAGCAGCATGGAGGGCCTTCTATTGACAACATTCGGTGCGCTACATACGATTGGTGCAATAGCACCGTGCATGGAATGGGGCGTGGCCAAGTGGTAAGGCACCGGGTTTTGATCCCGGCATTCCCAGGTTCGAATCCTGGCGCCCCAGTTCGTACAGGTTCTTCCAATCACAATCCTGTAACAAGGGGCCGCCGGGAATTCCGCGCAATGTTGCGTTTTCGTAATCGTTGCGTTCTGGCAATCCCTCTTTTTTCAAGCCATGCCCCACCCACTCCGGATATATTTCCCGGGGGCAGGTCCCGTTTCCCAGCGGGATTCTTCTCCAGATATTCCGCCCGGATTCCATCGGAAGCCGCGTGGCGCCGGCTGCGTGAAAAATCCGGAGGCAGGGGGATGAATCCGTGCCGGGTACTGTATTCACATTGCAAACCACTTCTCACATTGCAAACCACTCTAGCAGGAATTTGTCATGCCCACCCGTAATCACTTCGCCCTCTGGATCAACGGCCGGTTTTTCTATGGCTGGGTGATGCTCGCCATCGGATTTCTGGCCCTGCTTGCGTCCGGACCGGGACAATCGTTTACGTTCGCCGTCTTCATCAATCCGTTGATCGAGGAACTGGATCTGTCCTTCACCCTGCCTCTTCCGGGGGCCTCGCTGGAATTGGGGGAAAGAACGGTCATTTCCATGGCCTACGGCCTCGGCACCTTCATGGCCGCACTGGCGCTGTTTTACGTGGGCAAGCTGGTGGACCGGCACGGCCCCCGGGTGATGCTGGCCATCCTCGCCTTCCTGCTGGGGGTGGTGTGCCTGCTTTTCCCCTTCGTGGTCAACATCGCCATGCTGCTGGTGGCCTTTACCGCCGTGCGCTTTCTGGGGCAGGGTTCCATGATGCTGGCCGGAAACAACCTGGTATCGCAATGGTTTACCCGCCGCCGGGGCTTTGCCCTGTCCCTGGCTTCGCTGGGATTTGCCGTGGGCACGGCGGTGTACCCTCCGATTCTGCAATTTGCCATCGACACCATTGGATGGAGGATGAGTTGGGTGTGGATGGGTTTCATCGTGTGGGCCATGATTATCCCCGCCACCCTCTTCCTGGTCATCAATCGTCCGGAGGACCTGCAACTTCTCCCGGACGGTGAAAAGGACGCCGGGGAAGCCTCTCCCATGGAATCCATGGACTCCACGGACTCTACGGACTCCGCAGAAACGACGCAGACAACGCAGACGGCCCAGGATGGGAAGGCTTCCGACTCCCGGGAACCGGAAGTCAGTTGGACCCTGGCGGAAGCCCGCCGGACGTTCACCTTCTGGATCATTGCCGTGGCCCTGGCCAACCCATCGGCGCTGATCACGGGGTTGGTGGTTCACCAAATCTCCTATTTCGAGAATCAGGGACTATCCGCGCAACTGGCGGCCAATATCTTCCCCATCACCGCCGTGTCGATGGTGGTGTTCATCCTGATATTCGGCATGTTGCTGGACCGGGTAAGCACCCGGTTCGTCCTCTCGGGGGGCATCCTCCTCATGGCCGTCACGATGTGGGTGATGCGCATCGCGGATACCCCGGCCCTGGCGATCTTCTACGCATTGATCATGGGGGCCTGCCAGGGGTCGATGATGACCATGTTCCCCTATGTATGGCCCCGTTATTTCGGGCGGGAGCACCTGGGCAGCATTCAGGGTCAGGCTTCCACCGTAATAATCATCGGGGCCTCCGTGGGGCAGATCCCCTTCGCCATTTTCTACGACTGGCTGGGGAGCTATCACGAGGCGCTGTTGATCTTTTCCCTGTTCCCCGTGGCATTCGGAATCCTGGTCGCCTTCCTCAAACCACCGCAAAAATCACCGCAAAAATCACCGTAAAAATCACCGCAAAAGGCGGCGCATCCATCATCCTGACCGGCTTTCGG
>CAZOXD010000141.1:7565-13368 GCA_964583525.1 uncultured Pseudomonadota bacterium | reverse complement strand
CTCCACCGAAAGGGTTCCCGCCGGAGGAAGGATCCGCGGGGGGAGCAGCGCCGTGTGCCGGGCCGCCGAAGCGGACGGTCGCAGTGAGGAGATAGGCGAGCCCGCCCACGTTGAACACCGATTCCACCGGGCGCTGGGCGTCGTCCAGGGCCGGGCGGGGATCGTCCCGCGGAATGAAGTGCGGGGCGTACCCGTAGCGCAACCCCACCTCGGCGGAATAGCGGGCGCCGAACAGCCGGTAGAACACCTCCCCGAAGAAGACCGCCCCATGGGTTCTGCCTTCCGCCACACCGCCGTTTCCGCCGAGGTTGGCGGCGGTAATTTCGGCGCTTTGGAAGCCCTCAACGGAGCGCACCAGCCATCCATGCCCCGCGCCAAGGGCGGCTTCCCACCGTTCGAGCGGGAACCAGTGGGCCTTGATCACATGCTGTTGCAGGTAAAATTCGGCCGATCCGCTCTCGCCGTTGAGGGTGGTGTAATCGAATCCCCCTTGCAGCGCATCGATTTCCAACCCATAGGCGATGCGGCCGCCGCGCTGGAAGACAACGGAGAGCGCCACCCCTCGCAGATCGACGTAGCGTGCGCCGAAGCGCCGTTCCAGATGGGCGCCGTAGCCCACGTCGAACATCACCCGCTGGGCCAGATACCCCAGGCGGAGGGATGTTGTGGAATCACCGGACTCCTGGGCAAGAGCCGCTGGAGCGGGAAAGCCCCATAATCCCCAAAGCAGAACGCCGAGGAGGAAAGGAGGGAGTCCTCGCCGGGAGATGCGGTCCGGTAGGCCCTGTGGAATGTGGGGTGCTCGGTCCATGGGCGGGAGCTTCTCGGCGTACCAGGACGACATCCTTGACTGACCCTATCGAAAAGAATCCATCCAGCCGGAGCGGTTCACGCCCCGGCTGGATGGATTCGCTTGTTCCGCGCAGGATCGCCCCATCTATTCCACCTGTTCGGGTGCGTTGTTGATGTGCGCCCGCGCGAATTGGAGAATCCCCCTCTCATCCACCCGGTCGAGGTACTGGAGCCAGGTCCAGGACGTGACCGCGATGAAGCGCTCCATTCCGCCAAAGGGTGCCAGAACGATCTTCTTGTCGATGTCCCGCCGGGCCTTGCTCAGGATGTCCCGCAACTGTGAGACGGCATCGTAACAGGAGGTGGCGGGGGGCCGCTTGCTGCAATTGTATTGAATCAGGACGCCCCCATGCTCCAGGTTGTGCACCTGGTTGATGAGAGGAATCTCGTTGGAGTGCACACCCCATGGGGCGGGGGAGGAATGGGCTCCGGAGGTGGGGGGGGAACTGTTGTATATTGGGGGGGGTGTGCCGTTGGGGACGTGCTGGCGGCCCTGGTTCTCGAACTGCTGGCCGGGCAGGTCCTGATCCTGTTGCGCATACCACCATCCCCCTCCGGCCAATATCGCCACGATGAAAAGCGGCGTCACCCACCTCGATCTTTTGGCGGATGCCTGGCGCTGTTTGGTTTCGTTGCGGGCCGCTTTTTTGGATCCTTTTTTCGCCCTTTTTTTCGCCATCGTTGCCGAATTCTCCTTGCTTCTCGTTATGGATGTCCATGGATGGATTCCGGTTGCCCAATTGCAAATTTTTCCGCCGCTCCACACAACGGACCGGATGTGAACCGAAAGCGGACCCATGGCGGAATCCGGGCCCATTCTCTCTTATAAAGTCTTTCCCGGGCCGCGTCCATGACAACCCGGGTGCAGTTTTTTCGGGAACGATTTAAATGATGATTTTCAGTTGACGCGAACTGGCAAATAGGATAGGTATACGCAACAACCTCGACACTTTGAAATGAACTCCGGAAGCCCTGGAACGCCGGGCCCTGATCCGGAAAGGGGAAAGATGGACGCATCCCTGCGAACCTCCATGATGGCTGAAAAGAAGGCCGGACAAACCCTGCCAAGGGCGGGCGGCGGCCTCTATCCCATCGGCATGCTGGCCCGGGAAGCCGGTGTGAGCACCCGCACCGTGCGTTATTACGAGGAGATCGGGCTGCTGGAAACGGCACGCCGCTACGCGGGCGGGCGCAGGGTTTTCGAGGGCGATGCCCTGGAGCGGCTGCGTTTCATCGGCCGGTTGAAGCGGCTGGGGTTTTCCCTGGAGGAAATCCGCGAATTGAACGAGTTGTTCGCCCTGCACCGCTCCACCGGGACCCTGCTGGTGGCGCTGGAGAGGAAATTGTCCGCGCATTTGCAGGCCATCGGGGAACAGATGGCGAATCTGGTGCGTGTGCGGAAGGACCTCACCTCCTACCGGGCGCGCATCCAGGGGCGGCTGCGGGGGAACGAGCGGTCTTGATCCGGCCGCCGGGTGCCGGAGCGAATTGCCGGGGGATTACCCCCTCCCGGGGCCGGAAACGATCCGTTGAGAGTTAAGGAGAGTCCGCCATGCCTGAGCTGATTCATTTGGAGCATCAACCCCCGGTCGCACTGGTCGTGCTCAACCGGCCCGAGAAACGAAACGCGCTCTCCGTCCGGTTGAGAGAGGAACTGCTCGCCGTGCTGGAGGGGCTCGAGCACGATCAAGCGGTGCGGGCCGTGGTGCTAACCGGCAGCGGGAACGTTTTTTGCGCCGGATTCGATTTGAACGAGTTCCACGATCCGGAACGACGGAAGGCGTCTTTCTCCAACTCTTCGGTGTTCCATCGCCGGGTATGGCAGTACCCCAAACCCATTGTGGCCGCTATCAACGGGCCGGCCTTGGCTGGCGGTTTGGACCTGGCATTGCTATGCGATATCCGCATTTGCAGCAGCAAATCCATATTCGGGCACCCGGAAATCAAATTCGGCGCGGTTCCGTTATTCAGTATTCTCAAATACGTGGTCGGGGAGGGCGCCGCCCGGCACCTGTGCCTGACGGGGCATCCCGTCACCGCCGCGGAAGCATTGAGAATGGGCCTGGTGAGCGAAGTCACCGCCCCGGAAGATGTGTGCTCCAGGGCTCTCGAATTGGCGCGGATGGTGGCCGAAGCGCCGCTGGAAACAGTGGCGTTCACCAAGCACTGCATGGTGACCGCCGCCGGTTTGGATTTTGAAGCTTCCTTCACGCAGGAGCACGATCAGGGTTTTGGAACCATACCCCTGCATCTGGACAGGATAAAGCGGCATTGACCGCGCCCTGGATGTGGTGCGCTGGGGTGTTGTGCTTCCGGGATGGACGGCGAAATGAGACATCATGAACACCAGGAATCAGGAGGTCGAGTTCTACTTCGAGTTCGCCTCCCCCTATGCCTATCTGAGCAGTCGGACCATCGAAGCCCTCTGCGGGCGGGAAGGCGTGGGACTGGTTTGGAAACCGATCATGCTGGGGCCGATCATCCAACGCACGGGGGCGCGGCCCTTGTTCGTGGACGGAATCCGGGGCGAATACGCGAAAATGGACTCCGAGCGGCTGGCCAGGCGGGCGGGCATACCCTTCCGGCATTGGCCATCGGAACCGGTGAACTCCCTCAAGGCCGCCAGGGCCGCCTTGTACCTGAAAAGGGGACCGCATCAGGCTGCGTTCATCCATGGCTGCTTCCGGGCCCACTTTGCCGAAGGCAGGGACCTGTACGACGATGAAGTGTTGCTGGAAATTGCGGGGAGCCTGGACGTGGATGGAGAGACCCTTCTCACCGCCATCGCCGACCCGGAAATCAAGCAGCTTCTAATCGACGAGACCGAGGCGGCTTACCGGCGCGGGGTATTCGGGTCTCCCACCTTCTTCTTCGGCGAAGAAATGCTGTGGGGCAACGACCGCCTGCCCTTGCTGGCGGAAATCATCCGGGAATGCCCGGCAGGGGAGGATATCCCTTGAACACACCCAAGATCGAGTTGAGCGGGTATGTCCCCGGCGCCCTGGGGCGGGTTACGGAGCTGCACGGCGCCTGGTATCACGAGCATTGGGGATTCGATCTGTACTTCGAATCCATGGTGGCAGGCGAACTGGCGGAATTCCTGGGCCGCCTGGACGAGAAGCGGGACGGTTTCTGGGTGGCTCATCTGGAAGGGCGCATCGTGGGCTCGGTCTCCATCGACGGCTCTCAGGCGGATTCCGAAGGCGCCCGCCTGCGCTGGTTCATCCTGGAGCCAGGGCACCAGGGCCGGGGCATCGGCCGCCTGCTGATGGAAGCGGCGATGGAGTTCTGCCGCGAGGCCGGGTTTCGCAAGGTGTTCCTGTGGACCTTCGCCGGTCTGGATGCGGCCCGCCATCTCTACGAGCGGTATGGGTTCACATTATCGCTGGAACACCAGGACGATCAGTGGGGAAAGACGGTCACCGAGCAAATGTTTACGTTGGAACTGTGAACGGGATTGAAAAGCATCGGCGGCAGCCGAAGCGCATGATCGCAGCGCATGATCGAGGAGCAAGGCATGGAAGAACAGCGGTCCTCCCCCCCCATCCGCATCGTCACGGCGACCAGCCTCTTCGACGGGCACGACGCGGCAATCAACGTAATGCGCCGCATCATCCAGCGCGAGGGCGCCGAGGTGGTGCATCTGGGTCACAACCGCTCGGTGCGGGAAATCGTGGACGCCGCCCTCCAGGAGGACGTACACGGAATCGCCGTCAGTTCCTACCAGGGGGGACACCTGGAGTTCTTCAAGTACATGATCGATCTGCTCCGCAAAAACGGCGCAGGGCATGTCAAGGTGTTCGCCGGGGGCGGCGGCACCATCGTTCCGGCGGAAATCGCGGAACTGGAAGCCTATGGCATCGCCAAGGTGTATTCCCCGGAAGACGGACAGAAGATGGGGCTGGTGGGGATGATCCGCCACCTGCTCGGCGCCTGCCGGGATTTCCCCGAGGTGGACCCCCGTTCCGAATTGGAGCGTCTGGCCGCCCACAGCGAAATGGTCCGCGAACCCGGCAGCGAGGCCGGCGAAGATTTCCGCCAGGGGAAAATCCAGGCGCTGGCGCGGTTGCTCACCTTCAACGAATGGCGGCAGCAGGGCCTGGTCAACGAGGAAGCGGCCCAGTTCTTCCAGCACCGGGTGGAGGCGCTGGCCGCCGAGCGCACGGCTTCCGGTCCCGTGCCCGTGCTGGGCATTACCGGCACCGGGGGTGCGGGGAAGTCCTCTCTCACCGACGAGTTGGTGCGGCGCTTCCTGGAGGATTTCCCGGAGAAGACCGTGGCCATCCTTTCGGTGGACCCCACCCAGCGCCGGACGGGCGGGGCGCTGCTGGGCGACCGCATCCGCATGAACGCCATCGACACCCCCCGGGTCTTCATGCGCTCCATCGCCACCCGGCAGGCCAACCTGGCCCTGGCCGGGGGGATTTCCCAGGCGGTGGCGCTGTGCCAGGCGGCCGGGTATTCCCTGGTAATCGTGGAGACGGCCGGCATCGGGCAAAGCGGCACGGAGATCGTGGACCTGGCCAGCTTCACCGTGTACGTGATGACGGCGGAGTTTGGGGCGGCCTCGCAACTGGAAAAGATCGGCATGCTCGACTATGCCGACATGATCGCCATCAACAAGTTCGACAAGAAGGGCTCCCAGGACGCCCTGCGCGACGTGAAAAAGCAGGTGCGCCGCAACCGGGAACTGTTCGACGCGCCCGACGGGGAGATTCCGGTCTATCCCACCGTGGCCAGCCGTTTTCTGGACCCGGCCACCGATGCCTTCTATGCCGCCCTGCGGGAAAAGCTGGTGCGGTCCCTGGAACTGGACTGGCAGGGGACCTTCGCCCCCACGGGGGATATTGGGGAGCCGGAAACCCGTCCGGAGGAGGACCCCGTGCCTGATGCGGAAGCTGGGCCTGATGCGGACTCCCGGCCTGGTGCGGGCCCCGTGCTTGATGCGGAA
>CAZOXD010000141.1:0-7465 GCA_964583525.1 uncultured Pseudomonadota bacterium | reverse complement strand
TACCTGTCGGAAATCAGCGAGACCGTGCATTCGTACAAGGCGAGCGCCGGGGAGCAGGCAGTCCTGGCTTCGCAGGCCCAGGCCCTGCGCCAAGCCATGACGGCGCTGGGGGCGGAAGTGGGGGACGCCGTGCCTGAGCCCATCCCGGTCCCGGAAGGAGCAGCCGCTGGGGACGCGGCCGGGGCGGTGGATGAACTGACCGCCGCCCACAATGCCGCGCTGGAGGGAATCGACCCCTATTGGCGCGGGGAGTTGGCCAAATTCGACCAGCGTGCCGCCGCGTATGCCAGCGACACGCTGACGTTCCAGGTGCGGGGCAGGGACGTCACGGTAGAGAACCATTCAGAGACCCTCTCCCACACCCGGGTGCCGAAGATCGTCATGCCGCGCTACCGGGATTGGGGAGACCGCCTGCGTTGGTTGATGCTGGAAAACGTCCCGGGGAGCTACCCCTTCACCGCGGGGGCCTTCCCGTTCAAGCGGGGGGAGGCCGAGGAGCCTACCCGCATGTTCGCCGGGGAGGGGCCGCCCGAACGCACCAACCGCCGCTTCCACTACATTTCGGCGGGGATGCCCGCCAAACGGCTTTCCACCGCCTTCGATTCGGTGACCCTCTACGGGGAGGATCCGCACCCCCGCCCGGATATCTACGGCAAAGTGGGCAACTCCGGAGTTTCCATCTGCAACCTGGATGACGTAAAGCGGCTCTACTCGGGGTTCGACCTGTTGCATCCCGCCACCTCGGTTTCCATGACCATCAACGGTCCGGCGCCGGTGATGCTGGCCTTCTTCCTCAATACCGTCATCGACCAGCAGGTGGAGCGCCATCTGCGCGAAGCAGGCCGCTGGGAAGCGGCCCGGCAGCGCATCGAAGCCGCGTTCACCGAACGGGGCGTGCGGGCTCCCGAGTACCGGGGGGAGATTCCGGACGGCCACGATGGCCTGGGGCTGGGTCTGCTGGGCGCCAGCGGGGATGCCCTCGGCGCGGATATCCTGGCGCCGGAGGTCTACGCCAACATCAAGGCCGAGACCCTGTGCGCTGTGCGGGGCACCGTGCAGGCCGACATCCTCAAGGAGGATCAGGCGCAGAACACCTGCATCTTCTCCACCGAGTTCGCCCTGCGCATGATGGGGGACGTCCAGGAATACTTCTGCGATTTCGACATGGCGAACTTCTACTCGGTCAGCGTGAGCGGGTACCACATGGCCGAAGCCGGGGCCAACCCCATTTCCCAGGTGGCATTCACCCTGGCCAACGGGTTCACGTTCCTGGAATACTACCTCTCCCGGGGGCTGCCCATCGACAAGTTCGCCCGCAACCTCTCGTTCTTCTTCTCCAACGGAATGGATCCGGAATACGCCGTGATCGGGCGGGTGGCGCGGCGCATCTGGGCGGTGGCCCTGCGGGAAAAATACCGGGCCGGGGAGCGCGCCCAGAAACTCAAGTACCACATCCAGACCTCCGGGCGCTCCCTGCACGCCCAGGAGATCGGCTTCAACGACATCCGCACCACCCTCCAGGCGCTTTACGCGGTCTACGACAACTGCAACTCGCTCCACACCAACGCCTACGACGAGGCCATCACCACGCCCTCGGAGGAGTCGGTGCGGCGGGCCATCGCCATCCAGTTGATCCTCAACCGCGAACTGGGGCTGGCCAGGAACGACAATCCCCTCCAGGGCAGCTTCATCATCGAGGAACTGACGGAGTTGGTGGAGGAGGCCATCCTGGCCGAGTTCGACCGCCTCACCGACCGGGGGGGCGTGCTGGGGGCCATGGAGACCATGTACCAGCGCAGCAAGATCCAGGAGGAATCCCTCTACTACGAGGAACGCAAGCACTCGGGGGAATATCCTATCGTGGGCATCAACACTTTCCTCGATCCCCAGCGCCACGGTGCGGTGGACGCCCCCCCGGTGCTGATCCGCTCCTCCGAGGCGGAAAAGCAAACGCAGATCGAGGGGCTGGCGCACTTCCAGGCCATCCACGCCCCCGAACGCGACAAGGCTCTGGCCACCCTGCAGGACGCCGCCCGCCAGCGGGAGAACATCTTCGCGGCGCTGATGGAGACGGTGAAGCACTGCTCCCTGGGCGAGATCACCGGCGCCCTCTACGCCATCGGCGGCCAGTACCGCCGTAATATGTAGCGCGGTCAATACCGCCGTAATATGTAGGGGAGGAACCTGGATCTGCAAACCGCAACTGTACCTGGAACCGCCGATGAACGCGGATAAACGCGGAAAACTGCAACGGCAACTGCCTCACGCTAAGCCGCAAAGGACAGCAAAGAGTGAACTGCAACCTTACCCCATAGGAGCACGGCCCTTCGACGGGCTCAGGACTGGCATGCCGTGCCCACCCCCTGGGACGCCCCCTCTCGAAATTGGGTTCCTTTCGTAATCCGGTGGGGGAGCCTCACCCTTCCGCGCCTGAAGGCGCTCCCTTCCTCTCCACGAGATGTGGAGAGGGACAACGGCTACAGCGAACCGCAATCTCACCTCGTAGGGGCACGGCATGCCGTGCCCACCCCCTGGTACGTCCCCTCCCGAAATTGGGTTCCTTTCGTAATCCGGTGGGGAGTGCAACCGCGAACCGCAACCCCACCCCTGGCCATTCCCCGCTGTCCAAGGGAGGGAACCGCAACCTCACCCCTCTGCGCGATGTTCCATTGTACTTCCGCGGCGCTCCTCCCTCTCGGCAAACGGCGAGGGGGACGGCAATTGCGGCCCAACCGCAAAATTGGGTTCGTTTCGTAATTTGGCCTTTTTGTTGTTTCCGGCCTCTAAAACCCACAAAACTCCACAAAAATCCACCACAGGAATCCGCCTGGAAACGGTTTCCCCTGGCGGGCCGGGATAGGGCATAGGTGAACAACAGTATAGCTGAATTAAAATGGGATGTCCAGGGGAATTGCAATGGAGGGACACCCGTTGGAGGAGGCGGGACACGGTTGCCCATCGGCGGCCAGTACCGGCGCAATATGTAGCGCGGCCAGTACCGGCGCAATATGTAGGGATTGTAAGGCGGATTACCGACACTTGACCCGTTGACATCGATCCTTCAATCTGAGGAAATTTAACATCAACCGATCAGAACGAGCGCGGCCGGTGTTCCGGCCGGTTGGGGGAACGATGAAATTACGGCGATTGTTGATCCTGGGAGGATATTTTCTGTGGGCGGCATTCCTGGCCGCCTGCGGCGGGGAGGAAAGCGGATCTTCCGTGGTTTCGGGAAGTTGCGATCCCACCCTGGATGCCACCTTCAATTCCATCCAGACCGGCATCTTCGATGCCCGTTGCATCGCCTGCCATGCAGGAGGCTCCGCCCCACAGGGTCTGAAGCTCGATGGAAGCAATTCCTGCTTCATCGTGGGCCAGGCCAGCTCCGAACAGCCCGCATTCAACCTGATCGAGCCCTTCGACATCGTCAACAGCTACCTGCTCATGAAGGTGCGGGGAGACGGGGGGATTACTGGAGTAAGGATGCCTTTTGGAGGTCCGTATCTAAGCGCCGGGGAAATTACGAGCCTCGAAGACTGGGTGACGGCCGGCGCCGTGACCGGCAATTGAGAGCCCCGTGTCCCGGAATTACGTCATCCTCCTCGCCTTCATAACGCTCCTTGTGCTTTTCTTTCCCGCACGCCGTGCGGAAGCGGAGCCTTATCTCGCCGTGCGGGCCGGTCAGAAATGTTCGGCCTGCCATGTCAATCCCACCGGCGGGGGCATGCGCAAAAGCGAGGTCTGCAAGTTCTGCCGGATCGAGATGGTGTACTCCTGGCGCGACCTGCAAGGGGATGGGGAGCGGCCCGAGCCGGAATTCAGCGGGCAATTCAACACGTTCGTGGCCCTGGGGGGCGATTTCCGGGCCTCCTACCGCTACAGCGGCATTCCCGGTCAGGCCAATACCAGCGAATTCGAAGCGGCGCGGGGGCAGCTCTACCTCTCCGTAGCGCTCCTGCCCGGCCGGGTGCTGCTCTACCTGGATCAGCAGGTGCTCCCCGGAGGCGCGCTGACCCGGGAAGGATTCGCCCTCGTGCGGGGACTGCCCTGGGAGGGCTACCTGAAGGCGGGCAAGATCTTTCTGCCCTTCGGTTACCGCCTGCAGGACGAGACGGCCTTCGTGCGCAGCGCGCCGCAATACACCATGGCCAACGCGGACCACGGGCTGGAACTGGGTTTCCAGCCCGGGCCGCTCTCCTTGGCCTTGGCGGTGACCAACGGTACGGCGGGAGGAGCGGAGGACAACGCCGGCAAGCAGATCACCTTCTCCGGAGCGCTGGTGGGGGAATTTGCCCGGGCCGGGATATCATTCGCCAGTAACCGGGATGGTGCCGGGGACCTGCGGGAAGCCGCCAGCCTTCACGGGGGAATGGGACTGGGCCCCCTGGCGCTGCTCTTCGAGGCCGTTACCGTCACCGATACGCTGGCGGCGGGCCCGGAAACCGAACAACGGGCGCTGCTGGCCGAGGTGAACTGGTGGGTGGGCACCGGCGCCAGCCTCAAGCTGACCCATCAGTGGCATGACCCGGACACCGGCGCCGGGAGTGACGAGCGCACCCGCTCCAGCCTGGTCTTCGAACCGTTCCTGCTGCCCCATACTCAGGTGCGGACGGGAATCCGCGTCAACGATTCCGAATCCGGCGTGGCAGCCCAGAACACGGACGATTTTTTCCTGGAACTGCACCTGTTCTTTTGAAGGGGGCGGGCCGGGCGGTGTTTCCGCATCGACTTCTCTTCACCCACTCTGCCAGAAGTAGGTGTTGACCAGCATGAAGAGGGGGATGGGCGAGATGGCGATGCCGACCATCAACGCGTAGCGGGAGAGGCGGAACAGACCGCTCAGTCCGGCGGCCAGGGCGATGCCACCGCCCCCGCCGATGAGGGCGTTGCCGGGGAGGTTGAAGGCGATGGCCACCGCGATGTAGCGGTGACGCAGCAGGAAGGGCACGATCCGCGCCGGGGCTGCCTCCACCAAAACGGAGAGTTTCTCCTCCGGGCTGAGAGGGGCCAGCCGCCGCACTAATGCCTCCGCCCTCCGCAGGTGCAACCATCCCAGCAAGCGGCCGATGGAGCGGGGGGGAATCCGCGATCCGATGAAGTAGCTGAACAGCAGGGCGGCCCAGGTGGAAAAGTAGACCACGGCCAACTTGTCGATGCCGAAGATCATCAGCAGCGCCAGGCTGATCTCGATGCCAGGCACGAACGGGGTGGCCATCAGCATCACGTAGATGGCGATTACGGCGGCCAGGACGATGTCCCCGTAGCGTTCGTGGAGGGGCATGTAGCGGGTCTCGACCTCCGTCCCCACCCAGCGGCCTCCCAAGTAGAGGGCCACGCCGGCTGCAATCAGCAGCCCGAACTTGAGCGCCATCCGCATTCTTGCGCTGCGCCGGGTATTTTCCGTGTTGTCCATGGGATGTGGTGACAATGAGATATCGCAGGTCCTTATCCCGTCCGGAGTTTTTCCACGGGCAGAATTCTTTCCGGTTTCCCCTCGCGGGAGAAGGTGCGACTATCTTCCACGGATTCCCCTCGTTTCGCCACACCTCAATCGTTGAATCCGCCCGGAAGAAGGCCGGGATTGCCGGTGCCGTAGCCAAGCCCGGGGCTGCCATGAATTCGGTGCGGGTTGCGGAGTATCGTTCGTTCCGGGCTGTTGCAGGGACGCCTTTGCGGATCCGTCCATTCTGGAACCAGTGCCGAGAATTCGGTGGCCCTGGAAACCGGCCCCTTAGAGGTTTCCTCGCAGCAAGGTTCCTGGTAATGGACTGGTGGTAACGTTTTGGCTGGTGTCCCGGCCGGCTTCTTATCATTGGAGGGAGGGGACGCGTGGATTCACCAGGTTCGATCCTGATCGTGGACGACAATCTCCAGAGCGCCCGCCTGGCGGGGGACGTGCTGGAAGCGGACGGGCACCGGGTGCACCTGGCCGGGGACGGCGAGGAATGCCTGGCCAGGGTCCGCGAGCACGCTCCCGACGTGATCGTACTGGACCGGGTCATGCCCGGATTGAGCGGCGACGAGGTGGCCCGCCGGATCAAGGACGATCCTGCCCTGCGAAACATCAAGATCATTATCCTCTCCGCCAAGGACTCCCCCACGGACAAGGCGGCGGGCCTGGAATCCGGCGCCGACGACTACCTGGCCAAGCCCTATGACCGGCGTGAACTGACGGCCCGGGTGCGGGTGCACCTGCGCACCAAGAAGGCCGAGGATACCCTGCAGGAAGCCTACGGAGAGGTGGAGCGCAAAGTACGGGAACGCACGGCCGAATTGACCGAATCCAACCAGCGCCTCACATCCGAAATCGGCCGACGCCAACAGGCCCAAGAGGCCCTGCGCAAGGCCCTGGAGGAAGTGGAGCGCCTGAAAAACCGCCTGGAGGAGGAAAACACCTACCTCCGTGACGAGATCCGCACCGAACACGATTTCGAGGATATCGTCATTCGCGGCGGACCGTTCCAAAAAGTGCTGCACCGGGTGAGTCAGGTCGCGCCCACCGACGCCACCGTGCTGATCCAGGGAGAATCCGGCACGGGAAAGGAACTGATCGCCCGCGCCGTTCACAGCAACAGCAAGCGGGAATCCCGCCCCCTGGTGAAGGTGAATTGCGCCGCCCTCCCCGCCAATCTCATCGAGTCGGAACTGTTCGGCCACGAGAAGGGGGCCTTCACCGGCGCCGCCGCGCGCAAGTCCGGCCGCTTCGAACTGGCCGACGGGGGAACGATCTTCCTGGACGAAATCGGCGAGCTTTCCACCCAATTGCAGGCCAAGATGCTGCGGGTGCTGCAGGAGGGCGAGTTCGAGCGGCTGGGAAGCTCCCGCACCAAACAGGTGGACGTGCGGGTAATCGCCGCCACCAACCGCGATCTCGCCAGGGCCGTGGAAAGCGGAGAGTTCCGCGAGGATCTCTTCTTCCGGCTCAACGTGTTTCCGATCCACTGCCCGCCGCTGCGGGAGCGTCCGCAGGACATCCCCGTGCTGGCCGGCCATTTTCTGCAGAAGTATTCCGCCAAGATCGGCAGGCTGGTGCGGCGCATTCCCCCCGCCGCCATGAAGACCCTGGAGGAGTACCACTGGCCGGGAAACGTGCGGGAGTTGGAAAACGTCATCGAACGCGCCGTCATTCTCAGCGGCGGGCCGGACCTGGCGCTGGAGGAAGCACTCCCTGCCCACCCCCCGTACGGTGCTCATTCCAACCAGCATGCCCATTCAATTCAGCATGCCCATTCCAACCACCATGCATATTCCAACCAGCATGCGCAGGGCGGGGCGCCCGCGACCCTCATGGAGATCGAGAAGCAATCCATCGAGGAGGCTCTGGAGCAATGCAACTGGATCATCGAGGGGGAGAAGGGCGCCGCCTCCCGGTTGAGCCTCCCGCCCAGCAGTCTGCGCTCCCGCATGAAGAAACTGGGCATCCGCAAGCCGTCCCCATCGTAAAGCCCGCTCCCGGACGGGGGAG
>CAZOXD010000140.1:8060-13477 GCA_964583525.1 uncultured Pseudomonadota bacterium | reverse complement strand
CAATGTCCAAGCAAATAAATGCGGTATTGCATCGGGAGTAAACGGCTGCAAAACCTATCGCCAGAACCACAGAGATGTTCTCAACTAGGTCTTAAGTAGTGGCGCTCCCGGATGATCGAACACTCGAACTTGGCAAAGACCCCACAAACGGGGTCGTGGTGCCGATTCCCAGTTCGTTCAGGTACAGGTCAATCCAAAATGTGTTATCCGGTCAAAATCACCTTTGATCGCAGCTATGCAAAACCCCTTGAAACGCCTTTAAAATCCCTTGATTTTGTATCATAATTACTTATGAGAATAGATATTCATATTAATATTATCAAAAAGCATTTTCGATATTAACACCTCCAATTCCCTCGCAATCATCGAGCAAAACCACCCGGCATTGCCGCCCTCGGCGAATCAGGTTGCCGTGTATTTGGCTTCCATCGGCCCAGGATCACGGCGGGCGATGAAACAGGCTCTCCAGGTTATTGCGGAACTGCTGACCGGCACAGACACCGATCCGGCTTCGCTTCCCTGGTGGAAGGTGGAGTATCAGCACACTCAAGCCATCCGCTCTCTGCTCATGGAGCGGTATTCACCGGCCTCCACCAACAAAATGCTCGTTGCGTTGCGGGGAGTGCTGCGGGAATCCTGGCGGCTCGGGTTCATGGATGCCGAAGCATTTCACCGGGCTATCGACATCAAAACCGTGAAGGGCAACGCCATCCCCAAGGGCCGGTCGGTCGGATCGGGTGAGATCAATGCGTTGGTGGAAGAATGCTTTGCTGATCCATCCCCGGCGGGTATCCGGGATGCCGCCATTTTGGCTTTGCTGTATGCGGCGGGACTTCGGCGCAGTGAAGTGGTCGCCCTGGATTTGGCCGACTATGACGGGGAAAGCGGCAGTCTGAAAATTGTGGCCTCCAAAGGCAACAAGGCCAGAATGGTGTATCTGGGAAATGGAGCAAAGGCCGCCATGACCCTGTGGATCAACGTCCGGAGTGATAAAACAGGGCCGTTGCTGTACCGCATTAGGAAAGGCGGCAAGATCATTCCGAAGCGGCTGACCGATCAGGCCATCTGGGTCATATTGGAAAAGCGGTTCAAGGCATCCAAGGTCAAGCCCTTCACTCCCCACGATCTACGACGAACCTTCGCCGGGGAAATGTTGGATGCGGGGGTGGATTTGGTGACGGTGCAGCATCTCATGGGCCACGCCTCGCCGGTGACCACCTCTCGCTACGACCGCCGGGATGAGAAGACCAAGATGGAAACCGCAACCAAGATTCACTTCCCGATGGTGGGGAATTGAGGGGGAGGCTGGTAATTCTACGATCGAAATCCTACCACCCCTTCAAGATGACAGCGGTGTCTTCGGTCTTTTCAGGCGCTCCGACTGGGCCTGAAGCGGAAATTATCCCTTTGGATCGTTATAAAATTGCGGTTTTGGTACGCAATTCATCAATCAGTCCCCGCTCACCGGAAGCCAGTGGTTTCTGCATCGATTATTATGGTAGAAAACCTCCAGTGGAAGTCCCCATGCCGCACAGGCAATCCATCCGGGAAATGTCAGCCTAAAGCCGTCCGTCACTACGCATTGATTTGAAATGGAATTGGTTATGAGCCCGCGTAAACCCATCGCAATTCTGCCGACCCATGAAGTGTTCAATATGCCGCCCCATCTTGGCGACCAGGACCTCTACGCCACCGACCTCGCCCTCAGGGAAGGGCTCAAGCGTGAAGGGGCGGGTTGGGCTGAAGACCGTGTCTCCGCCTTTGGTAAATTGGCGGGCCGGGAGGAGACGATCGAATGGGCCAATCAGGCCAACAAGTTCGACCCGCAGATCCAGCCTTTTGATCGCCACGGAATGCGCATCAATCAGGTGAGCTTCCACCCGGCCTATCACGAACTGATGAACCTTGCCGTCGCCAACGACGTGGCGACCTTCGCCTGGAATAACCCGCGCGAGGGCAATCATGTGGCCCATGGAGCGCTTTCCTATCAGCTCAATCAAGTCGAGGGCGGCGTGCTTTGCCCCATGGCCATGACGTATTCAGTGGTGCCGGCTTTGCGCACCACGCCCAAAGTGGCTGAGGAATGGCTGCCCAAGCTGCTCGCCAAACAATACGACAAGCGCGACATCCCGGCTTCGGAAAAGACCGGCATCACCATGGGCATGTTCATGACCGAAAAGCAGGGCGGTTCCGATGTGCGCACCAACTCAACCCATGCGACCCCGGAAGGCGGCGAGACCGGCCCCGGCGCCCACTATATTCTGAACGGTCATAAATTCTTCTGCTCGGCCCCCATGTCCGACGCCTTCTTGACGCTCGCCTACACGGACAACGGCCTGAGTTGTTTCCTGATGCCCCGCTGGAAACCGGACAATAGCCGCAACGGCCTGTTCATTCAGCGCCTTAAGGACAAGGTCGGCAACAAGTCCAACGCAACGAGCGAAATTGAATTAGTGGACGCCTGGGGCACGATGGTCGGCGAAGAGGGGCGCGGCGTGCGCACAATCATCGAAATGGTCAATGGCAACCGCTACTATTGCACCCTGGGCTCGGCGGCATTGATGCGGCAAGCGCTGGTCCAGGCCCTGCACCACACCAGCCACCGGACGGCCTTCGATAAAAGGCTGATCCGGCAGCCGTTGATGCGCAACGTTCTGGCTGATCTGGCGGTCGAATGCGAGGCCGCCACAACCCTGTGGATGCGCTTGGGCCGGGCCGTTGGTGCTGCGGAAAATGATCCGGCGGAAGCAGCTCTGGCCCGCATTGGCACAGCCATGGGTAAATACTGGGTGTGTAAACGCGCCCCCAACTTGGTCTTCGAGGCCCTGGAATGTCACGGTGGCCCAGGATACGTGGAAGAAAGCATTCTCTCGCGCCTCTACCGCGAAGCTCCCGTCAACAGCATTTGGGAGGGCTCGGGCAACATCATGTGCCTCGACGTGCTGCGCGCGATGTTCAAGGACGAAGCAACCGTGCCCGCCTTCCTTGCCGAAGTGGAACAGGCCGGCGGCGGCCACGCCTTGCTCGACCGTCACATCGGCGAGGTCAAAAACGAGTTGGCCGACGCTGTCGATCTCGAACTGCGCGCCCGCCGGGTCACCGAGATGATGGCTTTGGCCATGCAAGGTTCGCTCTTGGTCCGTCATGCTCCCAACGCTGTCGCCGACGCTTTTTGCAACTCCAGACTCGGTGACCGCTGGTCCGGGGCGTATGGCGCCTTGCCCAAGGACACGGACTTTGAAGCTATTCTTCAGAGGGCACAGGGAGAGGAGTAACGAACCTCAACTGACATTTCCCGGCTAAGTTGCTCACGGCCCGCCGCTCTCGTTCTCTTAGGATGCTTGGATGCGACTCGCTGCAATTCTCTGCACCACACTCACCCCCGGCCCCCTCTCCGAAGAGAGAGGGGGAGAAAAATGGCTTGGAGATGGATTGAACGATGCCGGATGAAATTTATTAATCATTAGATCTTAAGAGATAAACCACTCCCGCAAATCACATCCCCCCTCTCCGTTTGCGGAGAGGGGAGGAGCGCCGCGGCAGTACAATGGAACCGGAAGTGCAATAAAATATCCGGCGGAGTGGTGAGGTTTCTCCCACAATCGCAGTCCAACGAAAGACGCAAATGCCTAAAGAAAGAGTGGTGCTCGCCTACTCGGGCGGGCTGGATACATCGGTGATCGTGCACTGGCTGGCCAGCCAGGGGTACGAGGTGATCGCCCTGCTGCTGGACCTGGGCCAGAAGGTGGAGCCCATCCCCGCCCTGAAGGAAAAGGGGGCTCAGTCCGGCGCTGGAAAGGTGATCGTGCAGGACCTGCAAGAGGAGTTCGTGCGGGACTTCGTGTTTCCCGCCCTCCAGTTCAATGCGATTTACGAGGGCACCTACCTGCTGGGCACCTCCCTGGCCCGCCCGCTGATCGCCAAGGCCCAGATCGAGGTGGCGCGGGAGGAGAGCGCAGGCTTCGTCTCCCACGGCGCCACGGGCAAGGGCAACGACCAGGTGCGCTTCGAACTGACCTACTACGCCCTCAACCCGGACATCCAGGTGATAGCGCCGTGGAAGCAGCCCGAGTTCTACAAGGCCTATCCCGGCCGCCGGGAGCTGATCGCCTACGCCGAGGAGCATGGCATCCCGGTCAAGGCCACCTTGCAGCAGCCTTGGAGCAGCGACGAGAACCTGCTCCACATCAGCTTCGAGGCGGGCATGCTGGAGGATCCCTGGGAGGAGCCCCGGCCCGAGATGTTCGAGCTGACCACCGACCCCCGCGTGGCCACCGAGACCGGGCTGGGCCTGCTGATCAACTTCGAGGACGGCATTCCCGTGGGCATCAACGACCAGCAGCTTTCACCCGCCGAACTGCTGCGCAAGCTCAACCACCTGGGGGGCATGCACGGCATCGGGCGCGTGGACATGGTGGAGTCGCGCTACGTGGGCATGAAGTCCCGGGGAATCTACGAAACCCCGGGAGGCACTATTCTCCACATCGCCCACCGCGCCATGGAATCCATCACCCTGGACCGGGGCGTGATCAACCTCAAAGACACCCTCATGCCGCGCTTCGCGCAGCTGGTCTACAACGGCTACTGGTACTCCCCGGAAATGCGGGTGCTGCTCTCCACGGTGCAGGAATCACAATGGGGCGTCACCGGCACCGTGCGGCTGGAGCTTTATCGCGGCAACTGCACCATCACCGGACGCAAGTCGCCCTACAGCCTCTATGACATGGAGGTGGCTTCCATGGACGACGACCAGGGAGCCTACCAGCCCGAGGACGCCCGCGGCTTCATCAACCTCAACGCCCTCCCGCTGAAGATGGCGCACCGCCAGAAAAAGAAGATGGAGGAAGGAAAGTAGGGGGAGAGACTGCGAAGGGGGGGAGCGGGAGACGGCAGTGACGTTAACAGCAGTGGCGGGAAGACTCCCGCCGCTGGCCGGTCAGGACGAAATTATTGATACCGCCTGCGCTTGTTGGACTCGTCCTGGAGGAAGAAGAAGTACTTGTTGAACTTTTTATCCGCTGCGATTTCCAGGGGGATCTTGTTTTTTCCGTTGCGCAATTGGGGATTGGCCCCGTGATCCAACAGGAGGGTGGTGATCTTGAAGGCCGCCACGCTCGCCGCCAGATGCAGCGGGGTGTCGCCCCTGTGCGTCTTGTTGGCGTCCGCGCCCTTGACCAAAAGCTCCTGTACGATATCCACGCTGCCCATGCGGACAGCGATGATCAGCGGCGTCTCTCCGTTGTCGGGATGGCGGGCGTTGATGTTCGCCCCGCGGTTGAGGAGGTCGTGGATTTCGGGCATGTTTCCTTCCTCCACGGCCTCGTGCAACTCGTCGGAGAAGGATTCGGGATCGGAAGGCGTGCCGCCGGAACAGCCTGCAATGGCCAGTCCAAGGACGAGGGTCAGAATCGCGGTGA
>CAZOXD010000140.1:4485-7960 GCA_964583525.1 uncultured Pseudomonadota bacterium | reverse complement strand
CGCGGGTGATCGAATGATTGCAAGGGAAGAATCTCCCTGCCGGGATTTTACCGCACTGCTCGCACCGGAACAAGGGAGGGAAAATTCAGGGTGAAATCAACATTATAATCATATTGCATTTATTAGTAAATAACATCATAATAACAGTGAAATATAAAATAATGAACACAAAACCAAACTCATTCCATGGTCATCAAATATATTCCACCCCGCAACTTCCTGCACTACGATTTGACCCAGGAATTATTCGACGCCCTGGTCAATGCCAAGGCGGGTGTGGAAGCCCTGCGCGCGTTGCCTTACCAGAAAAACTGGATGGAACCCTTGCGCGAAATGGAGTTGAAAAACGAGGTGGCGGGAACTTCCATGATCGAAGGCGCCACCTTTATGGCGGCCGAACTGGACGACGCCTTCCATGGCGATACCCCCGAGGATGCCCAGACCCGCAGTCAGCGGCAATTGATAGCGGCGAAGCGGGCTTACCAGTGGATCGAATCCGCGGCCATGGACATGCCCGTGGATCGGGTGATCCTGGAGATTCACCGGCTGATGGTCACCGGCTGCGACGACGACCATTGCGAGCCCGGTGCGCTTCGCGGCAAAGACCAGAACGTCACCTTCGGGCGTCCTCCCCATCGGGGCGCGGGGGGCGGCAACGAGACGGAGCAGGCATTCCAGGGACTGGTGAAAGCGGCGGGAACGTATTTCGGCGAAATCGACCCACTCTTGCAGCCCTTGGCGCTCCACTACCATCTGGCGGCCATCCACCCTTTCCAGGATGGCAACGGACGCTGCGCCCGGGGGGTGGAAGCCTATTTTCTGCGCCGCGCTGGTTATGCGACCCATGGATTCATCGGTCTGTCCAATTACTACTACGAGGAGCGGGTAGAATATCTGCGGGTGCTGGCTGAAACCCGCGGCAAGGAAGGCAACCTGACGGATTTCTTCGTGTTCGCCCTCAAGGGTATCGCCCTGCAATGCGCCCGCATCCGCAACATCATTTTCCGGGAAAACAAGATCGTCCTCTTCAAGAACATGATGCATCGGGTGTATCGAAAATTTGAAACACCTCGAAGAAGACATCTTTCCGAAAGACAGATAAAAATATTGGAATTTCTATTGGACCAAGAAAGGGGAATGGCAGAATATGGAAAATTATTACTTGTGGTTGCTCCATTTTACAGAGGATTGAAAAAGGGTGTTCAAGCGATTTTTCGAGATTTGGTGGATTTGGAAAATCTGAAAGCCCTATCGTTTGATGAGGGAAATGGCGAATTTCATGTTAACCTGGATTGGCCACAATTCATGACAGATTCCGAATTCGGCCGGAAGATTCTTGAAAAACCAGCCGCTTCCAAAATTTCCAAATTCAAACTCCGTTAATCCGCATTTTGCTGAATCCATGATCGACACCCCCTCCAACGCCCGTCCTCTTGTCCCCGATGTGCTGGCCTCGCGTTACGCCAGCCGGCCCATGCTGGCCATCTGGTCCCCCGTGGGCCGGATCGTGCTGGAACGCGAGTTGTGGATCGCCGTGATGAAGGCCCAGGCCAAACTGGGGGTGGCGGTGCCGGCGGAGGCCATCGCCGCCTGCGAACGGGTCAAGGGGGACGTGGATCTGGCCTCCATCGATGCCCGCGAGCGCGAGTTGCGCCACGACGTGAAAGCGCGCATCGAAGAGTTCTGCGCATTGGCGGGCCACGAGCACGTGCACAAGGGTATGACCAGCCGCGATCTGACGGACAATGTGGAGCAGTTGCAACTGCGGCGCTCCATGGCGCTGCTGCGGGAGAAGACCGCCGCCGCCCTGCTGCGGCTGGCCGCCCTGGCCGCTGCGCACCGTGAGACGGTGCTGGTGGCCCGCACCCACCACGTGCCGGCCCAGCCCACCACCCTGGGCCGCCGCCTGGCCATGTTCGGAGAGGAGTTGCTGCGCGGGTTCGAGCGCCTGGACGCCACACTGGAGAGCTATCCCCTGCGCGGCATCAAGGGCGCCGTGGGCACCCAACTGGATCAGCTTTCCCTGCTGGACGGGGATGCCGCCAAGGTGGCCGAATTGGAGCGCGCCATCGCGGAGGAACTGGGCTTTACCCGGGTGCTGGACGTCCCGGGGCAGGTCTATCCCCGCTCCCTGGACTTCGAAGTGGTGGGCGCTCTGTATCAGGTGGGGACGGGGCTGGCGGACTTCGCGGCCTCCATGCGGCTGATGACCGGTCACGGGCTGGTCTCGGAGGGCTTCCGCGCAGGGCAGGTGGGCTCCTCGGCCATGCCCCACAAGATGAACGCCCGCAGTTCCGAGCGCATTGGCGGGTTCCAGACCCTGCTGGGGGGCTACCTGGAAATGACCGCCCGGCTGGCGGGTGGCCAGTGGAACGAGGGAGACGTGGCCTGTTCGGTGGTGCGGCGGGTGGCCCTGCCCGGGAGCGTGTTTTCCCTGGACGGCGCGCTGGAAACCTTCCTTACCGTGTGCGGGGAAATGGAAGTCCACGGGGCGGCCATCGACCGCGAGGTGCGCGAAGCGCTGCCCTTTCTGGCTACCACCACCCTGCTTATGGAGGGCATCAAAGCCGGAGGCGGGCGCGAAACCCTGCACGGGGTCATCCGTGGGCATTCGGTGGCCGTGGCCCGGGGCCTGCGCGACGGCTCCCTGCCCGGGAACGATCTGGCCGCGCGGCTGGGGGACGACCCGGCGTTCCCTTTGGATTATGGGCGGGTGGAAGCCATCCTCTCCGATCCCACCGCCTTTCTGGGCAGGGCGCCGGCCCAGACCGACGCCTTCACCGAGCGTGTGAAGGGTCTGAAAAAGAGATTTCCCGCCGCGGCGGAATACCAGCCCGAACCGATCTTATAGCGCGGGCCGGATTCCTCTTATAGCGGGGGGGCGGATTCCGGCCCGATCGGCCTCAATCGCGGCCTCAATCGCGGCCTCAATCGCGGCCTCAATCGTCCGTGGAAAAGGAGTCGTCCGTTTCGGAGAATTCACCTCCGGTCATCCCACGGCCCAGCATCTTTTCCTGTTGTTCCTGGTATTCCAGGCTGAACCGGGCCAGCGGCATGATCAGCAGACGCTTGGAATGAATCGGTTCGTCCGTTCCCTCGCAGAGGCCGTAGGTGCCGTCGTCCATCCGCAGAAAGGCTCCCTCGATCTGCTGCAACCGTTGCAGATGGCGCTGGTGCATGATCAGGTCGAATTCTCGGGCCCGCTCATTGGAGGCCTGATCCAGATCGTCGCCCACGTCGGAGCTATCCTCTCTGGGCTGCAGGTCCGACTGCATGTGTGCGTTGACGATGTTCTGGCTTTCTTCCCGCATTTCTTCCAGTTTGGCCACGATCTTGCCCAGAGTGCGGTCGTCAATGTGGGCCAGCATGACCGGCTTGGATTTTCCGGCGCTCTTGGAAGGAGACCTGCCGGTCTTTTTGGCAGTAGCTTTCGGCGCGGTCCCGGCCTTGGTCTTTCCGGCATTCTTCCCGCTGG
>CAZOXD010000140.1:0-4385 GCA_964583525.1 uncultured Pseudomonadota bacterium | reverse complement strand
CGGTGGTTTTCACGGTGGTTTTCACGGTGGTTTTCGCCGCTGATTTCCCCGCTAATATCACGGTTGATTTCGCTGTGGCTGCCTTGGCCTTGGAAGGATTGGCCTTGGCTCCCTTGGCGGCCGTCTTGCTTTTACCCAGAGACTTCGCTGCCGGCTTTGATATTGGGGCAGCCTTGGCCGTTGATTTGGATTTATTCGACTTAGCTGTCGCCATGATCGGATTCGCTCTCCATGTGCGTTACAACCGAAATTCAACACCCGGGCCGCCCAGTGCGGAGCGCAGGGCCGCATCGGGGTTGGGAATGGAATCGCCTGCCTGTCCGGCGGGTTCATCCGGGGACCTGAAACCGGGCCGGCCTTTGGTCTTCCTCCGGCCCTTCAGAATTAACTGTCCCCGGCATCTCCGGCCGCTTTCGGAAAATATTGGGTTCAACCTGATAAACTATTCGCTGCAAAGGTGCAATAGAATTTTCCCTTGAATTAAGCTTTTCAAATCATATCAAGGCCATTGGCAACCGGGAATCGCGCCGAATTCACGGCATGATTCCCTTGGATGCAACCAGACGCCGAATTTCAGGCCCGGAATACCGCCGCTCGTCAACGGCTTACCCCAACAGTTGCAGGCTCTCCGCAAAGAACGGGGCGAAAACCAGGGAGATGATGGCCTGGAGCTTGATCAGGATATTCAGGGAAGGCCCGGAGGTATCCTTGAACGGATCCCCCACGGTATCGCCCACCACGGCGGCGGTATGGGTATCCGATCCCTTTCCGCCCAGATTTCCCGACTCGATGTACTTCTTCGCGTTGTCCCAGCCGCCTCCGGAATTCGCCGAGGAAATGGCCAGCACCGTCCCCGCCACCAGGGATCCAATCAGCATGGCCGCCAGAGGCTCCGGGCCGAACAGGAATCCCACCACGATCGGCGTGAGGATGACCTGGGCTCCGGGCAGCAGCATTTCCCGCAGGGATGCGCGGGTGGAGATATCGATACAGGCGCGGTAATCGGGTTTTCCGATCTCGATTCCCAGATTGATATGCCGCAGCGCGGCTTCCCTGACCCTCTCTCCATCTTTTCCGGCTGCGTTCCCGGTGGCATTCCCGACAGCTTCCAGAAAGGCTTCCTCGGTGGGGAAGACCTGCCCTTCCATGGCCCGCAATCCCTTCATGACGGCAGCGCCCAGGTTTTCCCCTTCCAGGGCCTTGCAGGATTCCCCGGTCAGTTGAAAAGAGGGCCGCAGTCCGGGGATGGTATCGAATTGCCGCCGCACCTCCTTGATCATTTCCATGGCCGCCTTGCCCACGGACTTCAAGGTCATGGAGGTGAATATGAAGGGCAGCGCCGCGCCGATGATCAACATTGAAATCACGGAAGGCTTGAGGATATCCAGCGTGGTTACTCCCGAGCGCACCAGAAAGGCGGAAAAAAGCGCCAGGGAGGTCAGGGCCGCGGAACCGATGGCGAACCCTTTCCCGATGGCGGCGGTGGTGTTTCCCGCGGAGTCCAGGGCGTCCGTGCGGACGCGCACCTCCTCGCCCAGGCCGGCCATTTCGGCGATTCCCCCCGCGTTGTCCGCTACCGGCCCGAAGGCGTCGATGGTCAACCCGATGGCAATGGTGCCCAGCATGCCCAGCGAAGCGACGGCGATCCCGTACATTCCAGCGAAGAAATACCCGATGAACACCGTGGCCCCGATCAACACCACGGGCAGCAGGGAGCTTTGGTATCCCAGGGAAAGGCCGTAGATGATATTCGTCGCGGCCCCTGTTTCCGAGGCCTTGGCCACCTCCCGCACGGGGGGGTAGCGCGACGAGGTGTAGTATTCGGTGATTATCCCGATTATCATCCCGGCGATCAGCCCCGCCGCCACGCAATAGAACACGCCCATGTTGGTGTATTCCTGTCCCAAAATGCTGAAGCGGGTGGGCAGAATCTCTCGGGTCAGGAAGAACAGCGCAACCCCCATGATCCCCGTGGAAACCAGCATGGTCCGCTTCAACGCCGATTCGATTTTCTTCTCGTCCGCGGTTCTCGCGAACAGGGTGGAAACCAGGGCGATGGGAATCCCCACCGCGGTGATGAGGACCGGGTAGAGAAGCGCGTCCAGGTCCATGGAAAAGGCCACCGCTCCGATCACCAGGGCGGCGCAGGTGCTTTCCGCGATAGAGCCGAAGAGGTCCGCGCCCATCCCCGCGATATCGCCCACGTTGTCCCCCACGTTGTCCGCGATCACCGCCGGATTGCGGGGGTCGTCTTCGGGAATGTTCTCCTCCAGTTTGCCCACCAGGTCGGCTCCCACGTCCGCCGCCTTGGTGTAGATGCCCCCGCCCACCCGGGCGAACAGGGCGATGGAAGAGCCCCCCAGGCCGAACCCGGCCAGGGCTTCCATGACGTGTTCCCGCGATTCCCCCGGCATGAGGGTGTCCAGCAGCAGGTACATGGCGATCAGGCCCAGCACGGCCAGGCCTACCAGGCCGAATCCCATCACCGCGCCGGTATTGAAGGCGATCCGGAAGGCCCCCGACAGCGAGTTCTGAGCCGCTGAGGCCGTGCGGACGTTCCCCATGGTGGCGGCCTTCATGCCAATGAAACCCGATACGATGGAAATCACCGAGCCGGCCAGGAAGGAGAGCGCCGAGACGGGAAGGTGGAAGGTCTGCAAATCCACCAGCAGCCACACTAAAATTCCGAATACCGCCATGAACACCAGCATGTAGCGATACATGCGCGTCAGAAAGGCCATCGCGCCTTCGGAGATCGCCCCGGATATTACCAGCAGTTTTTCCTTTTGCTGCTCGCTGGCAGCGCCCTGGGTGGGCGGGATGCGATGCACCAAATAGGCGAACACCATCGCGGATATCAAGGACAACACGCCAAACAATACGATCGTCCACAACACTGTCATGATAGCCAATCTCCTTGATCGTGGGAGTTCACGGAGCGAAATCCCGATCCAATCTTTGCATGCGCCGCCCCTTTGCCTCCCGGCTGCCGGGAGCCGATTGCGCTGAACATCGCCGAAATGAAGATAATGAAAAACAAGCCGGCCATGCTCATGATGGAAAGAAATACGAAGGGAAGTAGGGAGAAAATCGATTTCCTGCCGATATCGCTAGGCCGATGCGGTCGTTTCTATGAAATGGAATTCGCACGTTCGATCGATCCGCCTTGATCCAATCCATTCCGGGCCTTTGATATTTTCCGGCGAAAACATCAAGCCGCAAATTTCTATCAGGTTGCGGAAAAACTTTTTCGGATAGGGTTTTGGCCTCCGGCGGGCAGGGTCCCTGCTCCTGCACCCCGCAAGGGAAGAAATGCGCGACTCGCAAGCATTTCAGTCCCCTTGACTCCAAATAAGATTTTATTTCAATGTCTTGTATTTATTTCCAACCGATATGAGTAATGTTTCCCTTGAAGTATGTTGGGACATTTTCCCAGTCATATGATTTCTTCCTTTTCTTTTGCAGTTTTTCCGCAGCCAGCCAGGGAACTGCCTTCTCAAGCGCACCTTACTGACATAAACTGAACGGAAAAACAACACGATTCCAGCAAATGGGCTACGGTGAGCGCGAAGACAATGAAATCCGCCGATTCGAGCAAAGGTCCCATGAGCAGTCCCCCTGCCTCATGGGAAAGGTGAAAGCGGAAGTCAGGTGCGGAATCTTCCAAGCTTCTATTCCGCATCGCCTCGGTCGGCGGGCCCGTAAAAAAAATGTGGCCGCCCCATGGGCGGGTGTTGAGGGTCCCTTTCGAGGGAGGAATTATTCCTAGGACGAAAGATACATGCCCCTGCCGCCTCCTCCGGAAAATGTTATGAAAATCGCCGATTTGGGTTGACATTACGCTTGAAATTGCACAAGAAAGGAGTCTAAATCCTCGATTGCCCATGTTCTATCGTCACCCGGGCCGGCTATTTGGAAGATTCAGTGGAACCTTCCTGAGAGGAAAAGAAGCGCGATCCCATGATCCGGGGTGAAATTAAAATTGGCGGTTGAATAAAAGGTTGGATCAATTATACTCTAAAGTAAATTTGGCAGGGATTCTTAGATTGTAGGGGATTTTCCAGTCGTCCTGCTTGTTTTTTTGCAATACAGCCAAAGGAAAGAGGAGCACGATTATGGCTCGAGACAGCATGACCCGAGGACCCAACGTCATACACCCGGAAAAACCGAGTGCCGTCGGGTCGCGAAACAGCCTCAACAGAGACAGCAGGAACGAGTACGAAGAGTCCAAGCTCCTGATCGATGAGGAGGTGGATAAGGTTCTCAACCATATCCAAGCCAAACTGCCTCCTGAAGTGTTGGAAAAGCTCGACGTGATGGGAAGTATCAAGTCGAAGCTGCACAACTACTTCAACCAGAACTTCCAGAACATGTACAACCGCTAC
>CAZOXD010000139.1:9952-13678 GCA_964583525.1 uncultured Pseudomonadota bacterium | reverse complement strand
TCCATCCGCATCCCAATCAACCAACCCCGGGGAACGCCATGCTGCCATCCCACAACCGTTATCCCTACTCGGCCATCGTGGACCGGCCGGATTATTCCTGGCCGGGAGGCAAGCGGCTGGCCTTTTACATCGCCCTAAACGTGGAGCAATTCGGATTTGGCGAACGGACGGGAGGGGATTTCACCTCGGTGCCCCATCCTCCATACCACCGTGGCTTCGCCTGGCGGGATTACGGCAATCGGGTGGGAATCTGGCGTTTGCTGGAGCTATTCGAGGAATTCGAGCTTCCCGTGGCGCTGCTGGTCAACACGGCATTGTATGACCACTGCCCCCGGGTGCTGGAGCCCTTCCGGGCGCGTGGGGACGAGTTCGTCGGACACGGCCGCACCAACTCGGAGCACCAGGGGGAACTCCCGGAGAAAGAAGAGCGCGCCCTCATCGCGGAAGTCACGGACACCATCCGCACCCACGAGGGGACGCCCCCCGGGGGCTGGATGTCGCCATGGCTTTCCCAGAGCATCCTCACCCCGGACCTCCTCAAGGAGGCCGGGTACCGCTACATGCTCGATTGGCACTGCGACGATCAACCGGTGTGGTTTTCCACCCGCGGCGCCCCGATTCTGGCGGTGCCTTATCCGGCGATGGAGGTCAACGATATGGTGTCCATCGTCTACCGCCGTGTGAGCGATACGGACTTCACCCGCATGATCGTCGACAATTTCGACGAGATGCTGGCCCAATCCGCCGCCCAACCCCTGGTGTGCATGGTCTCCCTCCACACCTTCGTCGTGGGCCAGCCCTTCCGGGTGCGGGAATTGCGCAAGGCTTTCAAGCATATCGCCGCCCACCGCGACGAGATATGGCTGACCCATCCGGGAGCCATCGCGGAGTACGTGGCGGCGCTCCCCCCCGGCACGGTGCCGGGGGATGGCTCGGATGACTCAGGCGGAGGAGGGGCCTGATGGAGGGGAGAGGAACCTCCTTGGAAGCGGCGGGTGGCGGCCCGGGCGGAAACTGTCGTTCCGGAAGGAGCGGGAAAGGCTGGCAGGGCATGGATTTCCTACCCCCCCTTACGCTTTTTCCAAGACGGCCAGCACCATCGCCGTGGCATTGAAGCCCATATGAAAGAAGATCGGCAGCCACAGCGACCCCCCTTTTTCCTTCAGCCAGGCCAGGATCCATCCGGTGACGAATAGCCCGGCCAGCACCGGCCAGTACCAGGAGTTCTGAATCCCGTGCAGGGCGGTGAAGAGGGCGCTCACCAAAAATGCCGAGGGCAGGAATCCCATCTGCCCGCGCAGGGCGGGAAACAGCATTCCCCGCATCAACGCCTCCTCCAGCAGGGGCGCCATCACGACCGCCATGAAGAATATGAAGACCACCGCCCAGGTTCCCAGGGCGAAGAACCGCCAGATCGAATCGTTGATATCGTCCGGCGGGGGAAAATACAGGGCGGCTCCGGCCAACACGGCCAGCCCCACGAACTGAAGCACGATGCCGGCAGCGAACACCCGCGCCACGGGGCCCCACCGAAATTCCCCCATTCCCAGGCTGGTGAAGAAGGGGCGTTTGCGCCTTACGGAGATCAGAAGGAACATCACCCCCCATCCCACGGCATGGGAAAGAACGAATGTACCCGGAATCACCACCTTGAGAATCTCGTCCTTGGCCTGTTCATGGTCCAATCCCGGATCCAGCCAGGGGAACATCAGCAGGGAACCCAGCAGGGAGAACAGGGGCAGGGAGGCTCCGAAGGCCAGCAGCACCCACAGGCAATCCCAAAGGCTCCAGGGAGGGCGGAGCCGCACAGTATTCCCCCCTGCCGGGGAGAAGCTCCATCCGCTGGGTGGGTCACCGGCGCTCATGCCATAGCCTCCCAGGCTCATGCCATAGCCTCCCGGGCTCATGCCATAGCCTCCCGGGTCCATCGCGATGGAAGCCGCACCGGCTGGAGAGCCGGTCCCGGTCAGCCATGCAGTGAAAGCCTGCCAAATGCCTCCGGAATCGGATCTTCCCGGGGCGCGATAGGCCGCGCCGGAATGGGAAAATCCTCCCCCGGATTTGGCTGTATGAGGGGGAATTTCACTCATCTTGAATGGCTCCTCGTTGCAACAGATTTTCAATTTTATCTTCCCCATACCCGAGGCCGGAGAGGACTGTCCGGGTGTGCTCACCCAACCGGGGCGCCCGCTGGGTTACCCGGCCCTTTTGGCCATCGAGGAAAAAAGGCAGATTGGCGCACCGCAACTTCCCCACCGCGGGGTCTTCCAGTTCGGCCAGGGCTCCGATCGCTTCGACCTGGCCATCTTCCATCACCTGGCGCAGGTTGTTGACCGGGGCGCAGGGCACGCCCGCCGCCCGCAGCAGTTCCATCCATTCCGCAGTGGTGCGGGTTAGAAGCACCTCGGTGAGCAGGGGCACCAGGTCTTCCCTGTGCGCAACGCGGGTGGGATTGTCCTTGAACCGCTCTTCCGCAATCAACGCCTCCAATCCCAGGGTGCGCGCCAGGCGTTCCCAGAGGTTCTGGTTGGCCGCCGCGATGAACATGATTCCATCGGAGGCGGGGAAGGACTGATAGGGCACCACGGAGGGATGCCCCGTGCCAATACGCTGGGGCACCGTGTCATGCTGGAAATAATTGGAGACCTGATGGCTCATCAAACCCATCGCCGTTTGCAACAAGGACGCTTCCGCCTTGCATCCCCGCCCGGTGCGTTCCCGGCGGTACAACGCGCTCACCGTAGCCAGCGCGGAGGAGATGCCCGTGCTCATGTCCAGGAAGGATACCCCGCAGCGCACCGGTTCTCCGTCCGGGTGCCCGGTCATGTCCATCACGCCGGAGTAGGCCTGCACCAGCGCCTCGTATCCCGGGTCCGAAGCCTTGGCGCCCGTGCTCCCGAAGGCTGAAATGGAGGTGTAGACCAGGCTCGGATTGAGGGCGCGCAGGGTCTCGTAGTCCAGGCCGAAGCTTTCCATGGTGCCGGTCTTGAAATTCTCCACCAGCACATCGCTTCGGGCGGCCAATTCCTTGATCAGTTCCACTCCCTCGGGAGACTTCAGGTTGACGACGATGCCCTGTTTGTTCAGGTTGAGCCCGAGGAAGGATCCGCTCGTTCCCACCCCCAGAGGGGGCCAGGTGCGCGACTCGTCCCCGTTGCGGTCCTCGACCTTGATCACCTCGGCGCCCAGCATGGAGAGCAGCATGCAGCAATACGGCCCCGCCAGAACCCGGGACAGGTCGAGTACGCGGATACCGTGCAGGGGCAGATTATTTTCTTCCATAAACCATTCCATGATGCGGGGTAACCGGGCGGACTTCCACTAATGCTTAATGGCAGAACTTCGCGTCAGAAGTTATTGAACTATCATCTTGTTGTTTTACACAAATATTATCAGCTCTTATAATGCGAACTTCTGACGCGAAGTACTAGCCCGAAGCTCGAGGCCGAAAGCCGCGCTGTACATTGCCGGTAATTTCACGGGCCCGGGCGGGAAGCGCGGAATGCCCGGAATTCGGATTGAGGGATGACCGCGGATGACCTTCCGATTCCGGGGAACCAAATGGTTTCTAATCGGGAATTGGAGCAAAAGGCAAGGCGGCGGATATTCGGCGCTATGACCGGTGCCATGATCGGTGCGATGCTCAAGACGGAACCGAACGGTCCTACGGCGGACTATTTGCCGGGCCTGGGAGCCCTCCCCGGCACCGCATTCCATCCTGAATGA
>CAZOXD010000139.1:0-9852 GCA_964583525.1 uncultured Pseudomonadota bacterium | reverse complement strand
CCATCCTGAATGAAACTGCGCGGGGTGGGCGGATTCCCTCACCCGGTGGAATCACCCCGGTGGTAAGAACGCATGTAATCGTCGACGACGCGCTGTACGGGCAGACCGAGCATACCGGCGATCATGGAGACGAACCCCTTCACATAGACCTCCGCAGGCAGAAACGTGAACTGTTCTTCCTCCAGATATTCAATATAGGTTTTCCGGATTTTGGTCCGTTCCGCGATATCTTCCACCGAGAACCCCTGCAGTTGCCGCACCTTCTTCAGGGCGGCGCCATTGAACACCGAAATACTCTGGATAAATTTTTCAGCGGCAACGTCGTTGGATTTTGGCTTGGGCCGAGCCTCTTCACCGCTTCCGTTCCCCACATATTCCTCTTTGGGTGTACCGGAGGGCGGAGATTCGGAGCGGGGGGGGGAGTAGGACTTTTCAACGGGCGGCGGTGGGGGATGCGGGGTTCGACGCAACTCCAACGGTTTGTTCATTGGAGCGGGGGGGGGCCGGCGGGCCTTGACCGGGGTGGCCCTTTTGGATGATCCCATTGTGCCGCTAACCACGTTATCCAGGAAGATATCGTACTCCTGGCGGAGATTGGGATTGAAGAGCGTCTTGTAGGCCCTGGAAATCAGGGAAAGGATTTCCTGGTTTTCCTCCTCGCTGAAGAGGGAATAGGTCGCCACGGAGTTTTCCTGGTATGTGTGCCGGGAAAGCTCGTAGGCATTTCGGATTTCTTCCAGGGTCGCATTCTGATGTACGCCCAGGATCTCGTAATAGTTCTGGGAGCGATAGGACTTCATTTCACTCCAAAGCGATCGGAATCGATCCGGATTCCACCTATTCCGGCTTCATTTGTAAATTATTTAGAAGGTTATAACTGATTGTGTGGAGATTGCGAACACATTTCCCATTCTCGCCATTCAACGTGATCGGCTGGCGCTTGCGGATGGACTGCCACACCTGATCGTCGTTTTCCAGATACCCCAGGAATTTCACCTGCACCCCGAAGTATTTCTCGCAAGCGTTCTGCATGGAATAGCCGATCCGGATATCGCTGATGGATCGCACCTGATTGAGGACGATTCCCGGCTTGAACCGGGCCATCGCCGTTTCCAGTTGGGTGCCGAGCTTGGAATCCATGCGGTGAACGTGTTCCACCAGATCCACCGGGGAGCGGATGCCCAGGTCGTTCTTCTTGTTCATGGCCTTTTCGATGACCATCCGCACCCTGGGGTCCCGGGACATCAGCTTGAGCTTTCTCAGCAGGGCGCTCTTGATGAACCGGTAGGCGTTTTCGATGGAGGTCGGCTCCGGCAGCACCAACAGAATTCCACGGTCCGCGATCAGGAAAAAGTCCAGCGTGTTGTTGCTGGTTCCCGCGCCCAGGTCGAGAATGATGTAATTGACGTTGAGATTTTCGATCGCCTTGAGGAGACGCACCTTTTGGCTGTACTTGGGGTTGGCGATGCCCAGGAAGTCCTGTGCGCCGCTGATCAGCATCAGGTTATCCAGGGACGTGCGCAGGATCACGTCCTCGATGCGCGTATTGGGATAATTGATGAAGTCCGAAAGGGTAACTTCGGGCGCCTGCACCCCCAGGCAGGTGTGCAGGTTGGCGCCCCCCAAATCCGCATCCACGAGAACGGTCTTCTTGTTGCTTTTCGCCAGGATGATGCCCAGGTTGCTGGCGAGGAAGCTTTTCCCCACGCCTCCCTTGCCCCCCCCAATGGCGATGATTTCTTTTTCCTGAAGAATTTGGCCCACGAATCTACTCGTTGTGCGTTCGTCCCAATTCGGAAATTCCGATGGCGTTTCGTTCCCGGGACAAATGCCGGCATGATGGGCACCATCCCGTACTCGGACAGTTGCTTACCGGCAGAACTTCGAGTCAGAAGCTATCAAGCTATCATCTTGTTATATAACAATAATTATATCAAGCCTGATTATGCAAACTTCTGATGGGAAGTACCAGGCATTCCCGGGCGCTTCACGATGGAGGGCCCCGGCGCCCGCCCATGCTTCACGCCGCTCCTTTGACGGTGAAACAGCCCCACCGGCGCACTCATTGCCGGGATTCTCCCCCGCAATCCGTGCTGCCTTCCTACCAAGCAAAATGTTTACCATCCGGGGTTTTGCACCGGCCCAGTCCATTGAGCAGGGTACGAATCGCGGGCCAGGATATTCAATCCACCTGTTCAGGCTACTCCGCGATTCGATCGAGTCATTTCCGCTCGTTCAGCTTCCAGCCACCTGGCCCGCACCTTGTAAACACCCTTCCGGAAGAATACGGGATGCCATTTATAACGAGCCAGTGCGGGACATGGGTTCCCTGGCGGAGCTCGAAACCGCTTGAGCGGAAGCGGCCGGAATTTTCCCATTCTAGCGAGCCCGCCTCATTAAATAGCTGCCCAGGGCCAGAAATACCAAGTTGATCGTCCAGGCCGAAACCGATGGAGGTAAAAACCCGCCCTTCCCGAACAAGAAAAAAATCTCGGTCGCGACCAAAAAAATCAAACAGCCAAGGATTCCCAACAGGATTTCCCCCGATGCCCGGCCTTGGCGGAAATAAGATTGCGATAGCGGTGTGCCGAACCACACCAGGACAAAAGGGGCAAATATAGCCGCAGTTTTTTGGTACCATTCCAAGTTATAAAGCTCAACCTTTTCCCCCAGGCTTTCCCGTTGACGAATTTTCCTGTAAAGATCAATAATTGGCATGTAATGCGCGTCGAGAGTGTCTTGCAGGAATACATTTGGAAATTCCCTTTCCGGTTTTTCCAGGCGGGCGATTCGGCTCAGCCCCCATTTATTGCCGGAAAATTTCCGCGAGACGACATCCTCGTACACCCATCGGCCGTCATTGGGTTGGGAAATGCGCCGGATATTCTCCATTTCCACGACCCGAAACGGCTGGCTGGCCCAACGGAAGATACGGATGCCTGTAACGTCGCGCAGGGCCGAATCGACATTGGAGAGGTAAAAAATTCGATCCTGGCGGGCTTTCCAGGCATGGCTGGTTTCGAGTTTCGCGCTTCGCCTCGGTGTGGCGTCCAGAAACCGGAACAGGTAGTTCTGGTTGAAATAATCCAGGGCGGAAATGAACACGACGACAATCAGGATCGGCGCAAGCTGGCGGGACAACCCCATCCCGATCGAGCGCATGGCAACCAGCTCGGAGGTGCGGGCCAGGGCGCTGAAGGTAAACATGGTGGCCAGGAGAACGGTGATCGGCAATGCGATGTCGAGGATGACGGGGATCGAACGCACCGTCTCCCCGAAAAACTCCACCAACTTCCGCGTACTGGTGAACACCGCATCGATGTGGCCGAACAGGTTGGCCGCAATCACCAGAAACAGCATGGCCAGGGTGCAGATGGCCCAATATTTTAAAAATGTGATGGCGATATAACGCGAAAGGATTTTCATCGTTACAACAATATAATAATAATGATTTGATGAATCATTGGATCATCCGGGGCATGTCCGGGATTTAGCCCGGACATGCCATGGGGCAATCGGCCAAGCAATACAGCGGGATCCAAAGTCAGGAGCCGATCAGGATACCCGAGGCTCCATACACTGTATCCGGCCAATGCCAGCAGTCAATATACCACCGCATAACCGCCAGGGTGGAACGACAACCACAGACCGTTCAGAAAGGCGCCGGTCATGAGCAAATCCATATTGGTTTTGGAGGAGAATTCGGTAATCCATGGCTTGATCGACTCTGCCCTGGAAGTGGATGGGTTGACCCTGCACCACGAATTCAATCCGGGAAAGTATGTGGAAAGGGCCAATACCCTTATGCCGGATTTGATCCTGATCGGCAATTCGGACACCGATCCCGAATACGATATATGCCGCTCCATCAAGGGGGAATCCTCCCTCGCCAAAGTGCCCCTGGTGCTGCTGGCGGGATCCAAGGAAGGCCTGAGCCGGGAACAACTGGACCAGATGCAGGTGGCGGGAGTGGTGAGGAAACCCTTCGAGGCCAGCGACCTGCAACAACAGGTCAGCAAGCATCTGGACATGGTTGAACTGGTCGGTTCGGCTTTCGAATACCAGCAATCCCAAAAAACCGGTGAAGAGGCCACCAATCCCCTGGCCAACCTGGATGTGCTGGACGAGGAAGTGATGGGGATGCTCAAGCAGGATGGACCCTTCGTGCAAACGGCTGCGGAAGTAGCGCCGGAAAAAGGCGCTGTCCCCGGCGCTGTTGCCGCGGCCACCCTGGAAGTCCCGGGAGAGGGAGGGGTCGTGGACGACCAGGTGTTGGCGGAAACCCTGGAACCGGAACGCGCTTTCGAAATCATCGAGGAGACCCCGGGATCCGCGCCTTCATCCGAGGAGAAATTCGATAGCCTGGAAACCTTCGATGGAGAATTTCCGGACAGCGCCACCGGCGCCGCAGCCGCAGAATCGGACCTGGAGGAATTGGGCGCGGACGACCTGTTGGAGGAGGAAGCTCCGGAAGAAACCATCCTGGCGCCGGAAGGGTTCGACCAATCCCTGGATGGCGATACCGCGCTTCCCGGCCAGCCCGCCGGCACAGCGGATATCGTGGTGGAACTGCCCGAGTCCTTGGTCGACATGGAGGGGATCGATCAGGAACTCAGCGAAGGGGAAATGGGGATGTTCGAAACGGAGTTGGATACCGAAGCTCCCGAGCCTCCATCCCCCACCGATTACGAGGAAAGCGTGCCGGATTCCGTCCGCAGCATGATGGATTTGAAACCCGTGTTCACCATGGAGCAGGAAGAATCCGCATCCCAGGACGAGGGAGGAGGCTTTTCCTTTGACCCGGAAGCGGGGGAAGCCGAGGAAATTCAGAGCGAATTGGACAATCTCGATGAAATCGGGCTGGAAGATGGGGTTATTGTGGATCAGGAAGTTGAATTCGTCGCTGATGCCCAAGCGGAATCCCTGCAACAGGAAGCCCCTCCCCAGGGAGAGGCGCCCGCAGAACCCGCCTTGGAGGCCGGCGATGAATTACCGCCCCTGGTGCCCGAAGAACCCACCCTGGAGGCCGGCGATGAATTGCCGCCCCTGGAGCCCGAGATTGTGGATGAGCCGGAAACAGCGGAAATCCCCCCCATTGAAGAACCCGTGGTGGGGGAGGATTCCAGTTCCATGTTCCAGGAGGACGCCGGGAGCGAGGATGAGGTTCTGTTGTCCGAATTCCAGGATGATGAACTTCCGCCGGATTCCCTGGAAGAGGAAGTAATGCTGGACGACCTTCCCACTCCGGAGGGGGAGGAGGATGATGAGGACTTCTTCCGGGAGGAGTACCTGGGGGACGAGGAAATCGACGAGGAGCAAATCATCTCCGCGGAGGATGAACTCGAGGCGACCGAACAACCCGATTTGAGCCAGGAGGATGAAAAAGAATTGGATCAAATGCTGACCGAGGACAAGGAACTGGACGATCTGGGCGATATCGCACAGCAAGAGGTGCTGGCCACCGGGGAAATCGAGGAAGAGGAGGAGGAGGAAATCGAGTTGGATCAGGAAGAAGAGGAATTGATCCAGGCCTCCATCGAAGCGGACCTGGAAGCCGAAGTGGAAGCGGGCGAAGTGCCGGCCGATGCGCTGGAGGAATTGCCCCCCGAACTGGCCGTGGATGCCGCGGAAGAACCCCTGTTCGAGCGGAATTTCAACGCCCTGGAAGAAGAGGGCCCGGCGGAAATTTTTGGGGAGGCGCCAGGGGAAACGGCGGAAGAGGAATCCTGGGAATTGAAGGAAACCGAAACCGGATTGGCCCTGCCCGCAGAGGATGGGGATACGGTGGATGGGGAAAAGGTGGCCGAGGACCTGGAACCCGCACCCTCTTTCGGAGGCGAGGAAGAGTTTATCACGCTCGGAAAACCCATTGGCGACGATTTGGAGGAACCCTCTCTGACCGCCGGCGGTGCGGACGGAGAAGAGGACGAAGAGGAGGAGGAGGAGGAGGAAAAGACATGGTCCCCCGACTCGCCCCCAGGGTTCGTTCCCAAGCCGGGAGAGGATTTCCCCAAAGAGTCCATTAAGGATCCCCCCGTAGGTAACCATCGCGACCCGGAGGAGGGAGAGCCATCCCCGATGCCCCGTCATGTTCCCGAGGAAGTGCTGGAAGACCCCGAAAGCCTCAGCCCCGTGTTGGATGAAGATTCCGAAACCGCGCTGGAGTTTTCTGCGGAGATCGGTGGCGTCGAGGAGGAAACTCTGGACGAGGAACTCAGCGCCGGGGGTCCGGACGATGCGGACACGGCGCCCGCCGGGGAGGAAATCGAGGAAGCCTTCGAGCCGCTCGAAACCACAGCCTCCGAAGAGGAGGGGATGGACGGCTTGGCAGCCACCCTGGGGGCAAACCGTCACGAGGACGCCCCCGCGGTGGAAGCGGAGACGGATGGAAGCGCTGGAGACGAGCAGGTGGGCGCGGAGTTCGACGATCTGTTCTCCTCCCTGCAGGATGAAATCGCCGCCAATCCCGAGGGAGAACGGATCGACGATATTCTCCGCAGCGAGGGAATCCGCGACATGGTTGCGGAGCTGGAATTCGATCTGCCCCAGGATGAAAACCCATCCGCCCGGGCTCAGGGCCTGTACGCCCTCCCCGGTGATGGGGAAGAGCCCTCGGCCTTTCCTTCCGCATTGCAGGGAAGCGGCGCCCCGCCCTCCGAAGCTGGGGACGAGCCATACCCGGAAATCCCCCCGCTGGAAAAACCGGAATCCACCAGTGCGCTTTCCCTGCTCGATGAGGACATTCGCGCCAAACTGGGACAGGTATTGGACGAGATCATTTCCATATCCGTGCGGAAGGCCGTTCGGGAGGAAATGCCGAAAATCGTGGAACGGATTGCCAGGGAAAATTGAGAATTTCACTCGAACGTCACCCTCCCGGGCATCACCGGCCCGGGATCGTCATTTGCGCCACCCCCGGACTCACATATTCGGTGCCAGGATGCGCACCGCGGAACGAGTGGCGGCATCGCCGCCGCCGTAACCATCACAACCGTCACCACCACCACCGTTACCATCACCACCGCCACTGCCTTGCACCTGAAACTCAGCCGGGCCAGCGGCACGCAGCCCGCTATCCCCAACCATGACCACCCCGAGGAACGACTCCCCCGCATGAGCATAGAGCGCTACGACCCCGCCAAGATCGAATCCAAGTGGTACCGGAACTGGATGAAGGAGAACCTGTTCGCCCCCTCCATGGGCAAGGGCCAGGAATCTTTTTGCATCGTCATACCTCCGCCCAACGTCACCGGGTCACTGCACATGGGCCATGCCTGGGACAACACCATCCAGGATATTCTCGTCCGCTGGGCGCGGATGGAAGGCAAAAACGCCCTTTGGATTCCTGGCACCGACCACGCGGGCATCGCCACCCAATGGATGGTGGAAAAACTGCTTCGGGAGCGGGGAACCACCAAGGAGGAAATCGGCCGGGAGACCTTCCTGGAGGAGGTGTGGGCATTCAAGGAGGAGTCCCACGGCACCATCGTCGCCCAACTGCAAAGCATGGGGGTGTCCTGCGATTGGAGCCGCGAGCGCTTCACCCTGGATGACGGCCTCTCACGCGCGGTGCGGCGGGTATTCGTCTCGTTGTTCAAGGAGGGACTGATCTACCGGGACAACCGCATGGTGAGCTGGTGTCCGCGCTGCCTTACCGCGCTTTCCGACCTGGAGGTGGCCTACCAGGAGCATGACTCGTTCATGTACCACTTCCGGTATCCCATGATCGGCAGGGAGGGTCATGTGGCCATCGCCACCACCCGCCCGGAAACCATGCTCGGGGACGGCGCGGTGGCCGTCAACGAGAACGACGAGCGCTACACCGACCTGGTGGGCACACGGGTGATGCTGCCGCTGGTGAACCGCGAACTGCCCATCATCGCCGATCCCTATCCCGATCCGGCCTTCGGCTCCGGCGCGGTGAAGGTGACCGCGGCCCACGATCCCAACGACTTCGAGATGGGCAAGCGCCACAACGTCCCCATGTACGTCATCATGCACGAGGACGGGCGCATGAACGACGAGGTGCCGGAACCCTACCGGGGCAAGGACCGCTTCGAGGTGCGCAAGCTGGTGATCGCGGACCTGGAAAAAGCCGGCCTGATGGAAAAGGTGGAGCAGCATGTCCACACGGTGGGGCACTGCTCGCGCTGCGATACCATCATCGAGCCGATGCTTTCCCTGCAATGGTTCGTGAAGATCAAGCCGCTGGCGGACAAGGCCATCGCCGCCGTGAAATCCGGCGACATCGAACTGTTGCCCCAGTACCAGGAGAAGGTGTTCTTCGAATGGATGAACAATATCCGGGACTGGTGCATCTCCCGCCAATTGTGGTGGGGCCACCGCATTCCCGTCTGGTACTGCCAGGACTGCGGGGAGGTGATCGCATCCGAGGAGGATATCACCACCTGCACGAAATGCGGTTCCAGCGACCTGAAGATGGACGAGGACGTGCTCGACACCTGGTTCAGTTCCGGATTGTGGCCCTTTTCCACCATGGGCTGGCCGGACGAGTCCGAGGACCTGAAGACATTCTACCCCACCTCCGTGCTGGTGACGGGGTATGACATCCTGTTCTTCTGGGTGGCCCGGATGGCCATGTTCGGCCTGTGGTTCATGGACGAGAAGCCCTTTCACCAGGTGCTCCTTCACGGCCTGCTGCGGGACCAGTTCGGCGAAAAAATGTCCAAGACCAAGGGCAACGGGCTGGATCCTCTGGACATGGTGGAAAAATTCGGCGCCGATGCCCTGCGCTTCACCCTGGCCGCGGGCACCGTCCCGGGGCGGGACATGATCCTCCCCGAAGCCTCCATCGAGGGCAACCGCAACTTCATCAACAAATTCTGGAACGCCACCCGGTTTACCCTGGGCCATCTGAGCAAGCTGGGCGCTCCCCCGCCCCTGAAGGAGTTGCGCCCGGGCCGCTTTGAACGGTGGATCGTGGGCCGCTTCCACCGCACGGTGGCCGAAGTGCGGGAGTTCCTGGAACTGCGCCGCTTCGATGAGGCCTGCCGGGTGCTCTATACCTTCATCTGGCACGAGTTCTGCGACTGGTACGTGGAAATCTCCAAGGACGCCCTCACCGGAGGCCAGGGCCCGGAGCGGCAAAAGGCTTCCCTGGCCGCCCTGCTCCACGTGCTGTCCGGCTCGCTGAAACTGCTGCATCCCATCATGCCCTTCGTCACCGAGGAACTGTGGGCCGCGCTGCCCACCAACGGCAGCTTCGTGATGATGGAGCGCTTCCCCTCCCCGGACGAAGGCAAGGCCCTGGAGGCGGCCTGGAAGAAGGCGGCCCCCGGAGGAGAAACCGAATCCGCCCAACAGGCCATGGAAGCCGCCGGGCGCGTCATCTCCGTGATCCAGTTGCTGCGCACCGTGCGCGGGGAAAACGGGATCAAGCCCCGCCAGAAGATCGACGCCATCGTTGTCACCCGGGACGGCGCACTGCGGGGACTGATCGCCGGGGAGGAGGCCACCATCCGCCTCCTGGCGGACGTGGGCCGGCTATCGGTGCTGGATCGTTGGGAAGAACGGGAGGGCTACGGCCACGGTGTCGGGGAGGCCTTCGAGGTGTTCCTCTCCCTGGCGGGACTGATCGACGTGGGGGCCGAACGCACCCGGATCGGCCGCGAGGTGGACAAAACCCGCTCCCGCATCCAGCAATTATCGGGCAAGCTGGAAAACCCGTCCTTCCTGGACAAGGCCCCTCCGGCGGTGGTGGAAAAAAGCCGCGAGGAGTTGCACGGGTTGCAAGCCCAACTGGAAAAGCTCGACGAGAGCCTGGAGCAACTTCCCAAAAGCTAAACACTGCGACTTATATAATTGCGCATTCAATTGACGATTCTTATGATT
>CAZOXD010000138.1:10847-13690 GCA_964583525.1 uncultured Pseudomonadota bacterium | reverse complement strand
CGGTTTCCCCCCTTTTCAGCATTGTATTACGGCTTGGCCGCGTTCCACGAATCGCGACGGCCGTTTATAGGCAGAAATCCACCTTATTTTTAGTTTAAGGATTCAACCGTAGTCCATATTACGGAATATGTGGTGGCGGGGTATACCCTGATCCTGGGGGAAAATATGTCGGGAATAACCCGATATTATCGCGGAAAAATCCGCCCCTGTTATCCAGGTGGCCATGAACGGGTGCCTGATCCGGCTTGCCGGGCAATTTCATTGCCGGTAAATATCACCGCGCCCTGATTTCCTTGGAGCCAGCCCATGTTTTTTGGACGCGTCAATTCGATTTCCCGTGGAGCGATGTACATCCTGTTGTTCCTGGGCCTTCTCGGTCTCCCCGCCATCGGGTGGGGTTATACCAACTGGAAGGACAATCCCCCCTTGAAGACCAAACAATCCACGGCCAAAATCAAGGTGAAGGGGAAAATCCGCACCATTCCCGTATTTCATACCACCCAGGAAAACTGCATCTTTCTCGAGGCGGAGGAAAATAAAACCAAGTGGACCGGCTCAAAGCTGAAGAGATCCGATTGTATTTCCCTGAGAAACAAGCGGGTACAGGGTCTTTCCAACGGGAAGAATCCCCCGGCGGGCACCAAGCTTTTCCGGGTTCCGGCCAACAAGTGGTTCAAAGTCAAGATGACCATCAGCAAGAAAATGGCCAACCGAAGGGGAGAATTGTTCGGATTCCAGATTGTGCGCAAAGGCCAGGGGACCAAAACGGTCTTCCTGGTGGGCGGCTGGAAGGTGGGCGAATCGAAGCTGACCAAGGCGGTGAAGTTGAAACCGGGATTGTACTATTGGCGCTGCCCGCAAAATCCGACGCCCTGGTATGGAATGATCGCGGAATAGCCCTGAGCGGGTTCGGCTATATGCGGCAGGAAATGGCAGATATTTTGCTTTCCTTACCGAATATTCGCCCATCCGGGGATTTTCCTTTCACTGGGGACTTGAAACGGGAGCACCGGGCCATCGGGTCGATGCCGTAAACGTTGACATGGGCAGGGATGCCCGGATTACGGCTGGCTATATACTATCGGTCATCTTCACGATCATCAGGAGGTTGATCATTCGTCGATCCATTCAAAACTGGTGGCGTACAGGGAGTTTTCGCAGCCGGGTGCTGATTTCATTCGGTGTGGGAGTAATTCTCTATCAAATCGTCCTGGCCGCGGTTCAACTCCAGGGAGTCAAATCCTCCATTCTTCACGGGTATGACGAGAAGGCGATCAATCTCTCCCTGGCCCTCAACTGTACGGTCATGAAGGATACGGAGATGCTCTTCAATCTCCTCTCCCGCCTTGGCCAATCGGAAATCAAGGACGTTGTGATCCACGAGTCCCACCCCACCTGCACGGAAACGGAGGGCTTTATCGCCCGGTTGCGTGAAAGGCACTTCGCGGAATTTCAAGGCGCGGAAAATTCCGGGGCGGCTGTTGCAGGCAGCGATCGAACGGTGGAGGAGGTGGAGGAAGTGGAAGAGATGGAATCCGAATCCGGGGATGCGGAGGGCACCGCCGGGGAAATCGAAGAGGCCGAAGAAGTGGAAGAGGTGGAGGAAGGAGCCGGGGAGCCTGGTAGCGGCGGCGCGGACTACGGCGCGGAACGGGCCATGGATACCGCGGCGCTCCTGGAAGAGGCCGCCAACGAGGAAGCGCCTCCAGACTCCGCGGCCAGCCAATACTCCACCCTCACTACCGATCCGAATCAGGTCCGGGGGGTATTGCGGGAATTCGACCTGGAGGCCGGCGGGGAGACGCTCCACCAAATCGAGTATTCCGCTGCCATCAACGGTGTGGAAATGGTGTTTGATCTGAACAGGCTCCCTGTCATCATGCGGGAATACCTGATCGGAATCCTGTTGAGAAGCCTGGGCAATATCTTGGTGGTGTTCCTGATCGCCTGGCTGGTCACGGGGCGGTTGATGGCCCCATTGCTCCAGGCCATTCAGGTGCTGGCGGAAACCGCCGGAGACTTGAAATCGGCCACCGGACAACTCACCGAAACCAGCAAATTCATATCCGAAGGCGCAGCATCCCAATCCGATCGTCTCAACGACACCACCAACTCTCTCGACCAGCTTTCACAGGCCATCCGCAGCAACACCGACAATTCCAAAAAGGCGGACGACCAAGCGGAAAAAGCCGGATTGCTGGTGAATAAAGGCTCCCAGGCCGTGGAGCGGATGATGAAAAGCATCGATGAAATCAAGAACTCCTCCGACGAGACCGTGCGCATCGTCAAGACCATCGATGAAATCGCCTTCCAGACCAACCTCCTCGCTCTCAACGCCGCGGTGGAAGCCGCCCGGGCCGGAGACGCGGGGAAGGGCTTCGCCGTGGTGGCGGAGGAGGTGCGGAATCTCGCCCAGAGAAGCGCGGAGGCCGCCCGCAACACCGGCGAACTGATCCTCGCCTCGCAGCACAAGGCGGAAGACGGAGTCGCCGTGGCTGGAGAAGTGGGCGACCATTTGATCCGGATCACCCGGGGCAACCAGGAAATCATGGAGTTGATTCAAAGCATCTTCACCGCCAGCCAGGAACAGGCCACCGACCTGGACCGCATCAACCGGGACATGATGGAGATCGCGGAAAATACCCGCAGCAATTCCCAGGGCGCGCGCCGCACCCTGGAAACCAGCCATCAATTCGAAGCCCAGGTGGAAATCCTCAACGGCCTGGCAAGGAATCTGGGACGCATCGCCGGTGGAGCCGGTTCCAAATCCCTCCTCGCTGCCGGCAACGGGAAGCGGCGGGAGATGGTTGACACTCCCAGGCACCAGGCAATTCCCCGGTCAA
>CAZOXD010000138.1:3725-10747 GCA_964583525.1 uncultured Pseudomonadota bacterium | reverse complement strand
AAAAAATCCTGCAAAGCAGCCTTAGAATACCCCATCACCAGCCAAATCAGACCCCCGATCGGCACCTTCGGCCTTCTTTTCCTTGCATCGCGAAAATTCCACGGAAAAAAAATTCGTTTCCGATGGGACCCTTTCAGCGGAATCCCCGTTTAAACGTGAACACGGCGGTTCTCATGGTTCGAATCACCACGATACTCATGAGAGGGTTGGGGGTAATTCGACGATTTGGGGAAGGTGAATACGGCCCTCCCAATGTGAAAATCCCGCCTTGTTTTTTCAATGCATGGACTTTTCAAGGGAGCCGGAAAAATGAAAAAATGGACTATAGGCACAAAGATCGGCGCCAGCTTTTTTGGTTTGGCAGCCATTCTGATCGTTTCCATCGGGATATCGATCTGGGAAGTGAACGGCACCGCCACCATTTCCCAGCGCGCCATCGAGTTGCGGGCGCCAACCGCGCGCACCAGCACCATGCTTCTCAACGGCGTGAACTATTCCCTGGCCGCCCTGCGGGGGTGGATCATCCTGGGCAAGGAGCAATTCAAGACGCAGCGTGCGGAATCCTGGAAAATTATCGACGATTCCCTGGCGGACATGGACCGCTATTCGCAAAACTGGACCAACGCGGAAAACGTCAGAAGGCTCCGGGAAATGAAGGCGCACTTCCGGGATTTCCGCGGATTCCAGCAGGAAATCGAGGACATCGCCAATACCATCGACAACACGCCGGCCAACAAGATTCTGATGCAACAGGCCGCGCCCCAGGCCAACATTCTGGTGGACCGGATCACGAAGATCATCGACATCGAAGCCACCCTGGGCGCCACCGCCAAGCGCAAGGAAATGCTGGGGATGATGGCCGACGTACGGGGCACCACCGCCCGTTCCCTGGCCAATATCCGCGCCTTCCTGCTGTCGGGCGACCCGGTGTTCAAGCAGCGCTTCGACGTGATGTGGGCCAAGAACATCAAGCGCTTCGGCGATTTGGAGCGCAACGTGGCGAACCTGAGCCCGGAGCAACGCAGGCTCTTCGCCGAGTTCAAGGCGGCCCGGGATATTTTCCAGCCCCTCCCGCCGAAAATGTTCGCAATCCGCGGCAGCAACGAATGGAATCAGGCCAACTTGTGGCTGGGCAGCAAGGCCGCCCCCACGGCCGGGAAAATCGTGACAATCCTTAACGGGATGGTGAAAAACCAAGCCGAATTGCTGCGGGTGGATTCCGAGGAGGCCAAGGCCAAGACCGGCCGGCTGCTGCTCGTCCAGTGGATTTTGCTGGGCGTGGGGGTGGTGTTTTCGTTCTTCCTGGGATTCATCGTCACCCGCAATATCTCCACCCTCATCGCAGCGTTGAAAAACGCCATCGAGAGCCTGAGCGAAACCGCGCGTCAACTCACCGAAGCCTCCGGGCAGGTGGCGGCATCCAGCGCCAGCCTGGCGGAAGGGTCGTCGGAGCAGGCCGCCGGCCTGGAGGAGACCTCCTCCACCCTGGAGGAAATGGCCAGCATGACCAAACAGAACGCGGCCAATACGGCCGAGGCCGATACCCTGGCCACCGAAAACCGCGTCCGCGCCGAAAAGGGCGGGGACGCCATGAACCGCATGTCCACGGCCATTTCGGACATCAAGGAATCTTCCATTGAAACGGCGAAGATCATCAAAACCATCGATGAAATCGCCTTCCAGACCAATCTGCTGGCCCTCAATGCCGCGGTGGAGGCCGCCCGGGCCGGTGATGCCGGACGGGGTTTTGCCGTGGTGGCGGAGGAGGTGCGGAACCTGGCCCAGCGCGCCGCCGATGCCGCCAAAACCACCAACGACATGATCGATGATTCCCAGAGCAAGTCCGAGGCGGGTGTTTCGGCGGCCGGCGAAACCCAGGAAATCCTCAACGAGATCAACGAGGCTACCATCAAGGTGGGCGACCTGCTGAAGGAAATCGCCTCGGCCAGCCAGGAACAGGCCAAGGGCGCGGAGCAGGTCAATGCCGCCATGGTTCAGATGGACCAGTTGACCCAGAGCAACGCCGCCAGCGCAGAGGAAACCGCCGCATCGTCCGAAGAACTTTCCAGTCAGGCCGTCCTGGTCTCCGAGGCCGTCGCCATGCTGCAGTCACTGGTAGGCGGCGGCAGCGCCGAGAAAATTGCCGCTGACGGCGGCAGCAAGCGGCCAGCCCTGCCCCAGCAAGTGGGCAATGGCGGCTATCTCAAGGGACATATCCTCGCCGATGAAAGCCATCACCGGGATGGCGAAGTCACCATCGACGGAGAGAAGTACAGCGACTCGGACTTCAAGAAGATGTAGCCAGGCATCCCACGCCAGTGGGACTCCTTAGCGTTTCATCCTCATCATCCGGGCTGGCCTGATATGGCCCGCCGCGCAAGCCTGCGCGTCGGGCTGAAAATACTACGGGAACCAGCCCGGTTTTTTTTTTAGGCGATCCCGGGAACGCACCGGATCGTGCTCATTTCCAAGGGATGGGCGCCTCCTCTACCCGCTCTCATTCGCGCAGTGAATCCGCTTGCGATGCCAATGAAGAAAAATCCCCATATGAAAATCCTCATGGCATGGAGAACGGTCCGCTGGATGGGCGCGGATGATTCTTCCCACCGTTACGGATGGCATTTTCAAACCGGGAAACTTCGCCCCTTCCCCACCCTCTAGACCCTCCTGCGATTTTCGCATAGGCTTTGCGGGTGGGCGGCCATGGAGAAGATCCCCTATTCCAGGCGCTCCTTGCTGTCTGGCGGATGGCCTGTGGCCATCCCGCCAATCCAGTTGCGAGAACGGCATGACCAACCCGACCGCTACACCCCAGTCCCCGGGCCGCGAGGACACCCTGCTGGAAATCGTGCATGGGCTCACCGCCGAGTTGCACCCGCACAAGCGCGACGGGCTGCGGGTGACCCTCGACTCTTCCCTGGATCAGGATTTGGGGCTGGACTCCCTGGGGCGGGTGGAACTGTTGCTGCGCATCGAGCAGGCCTTCGGGGTGCGCCTTCCGGAGCAGTTGCTGGCCTCCGCGGACCGCCCCGCGGACCTGGTGCGGGCACTGGAAACCGCCCTCCCCGTCACGCCCTCCGAACGGAAAAGGACGGTGCGGCAACCCACCCTGGACGCGGTGGAAGACCTTCCGGAGCGGGTGGAAACGCTGCCCGGAATTCTTCAGTGGCATGTGGACCGCCACCCGGAGCGGCCCTCCATCACCTACTACGGGGAAGCCGATCGTCCCGAAGTGATCACCTATGGGGAACTGCTGGAAAATTCCCGCCGCTATGCCGCCAATCTCCAGCGCCTGGGGTTGGAATCCGGGCAAACCGTGGCCATCATGCTGCCCACCTGCCTGGAGTATTTCTACAGCTTCATGGGCGTCATCCTGGCGGGGGGCATTCCCGTGCCCATCTACCCGCCGGCCCGCGCGTCGCAGATCGAGGATCACCTGCGCCGCCATTCCACCATCCTGGACAATGCCCGGACCCGGTTCCTGATCACCATCCCGGAAGCCAAGATCGCGGCCCGCCTGCTGCGGATGCAGGTGCTTTCCCTGCGGGCCATCCTTTCGCCCCAGGATTTGGGGACACCCGGGGAGGAGGCTCCCGCGCCCTCGCCGCAGGGGGGGGACATCGCCTATCTGCAATATACCTCCGGCAGCACGGGTCATCCCAAGGGGGTGATCCTCACCCATGACAACCTGATGGCCAACATCCGGGCCTGCGGGGGCGGCCTGGCCGCCGATTCGACGGACGTGCTGGTCAGTTGGCTGCCCCTCTACCACGACATGGGGCTGATCGGCTCCTGGTTCGGCACCATGTACTACGCCGTGCCGCTCCACCTGATGTCCCCGCTCACGTTCCTGGCGCGTCCGGAGCAATGGCTGTGGACCATCCACCAGGTGCGGGGCACCATCTCCGGCGGGCCGAACTTCTGCTACGAATTGTGCCTGAAACGGATTTCGGACGATAAACTGGAGGGGATCGATCTCTCCTCCTGGCGGGTCGCCTTCAACGGGGCGGAACCGGTTATCCCCAGCACCATGCGCCGGTTTTATGAGCGTTTCGCGCCTTATGGCCTGCGGGAAGACGCCATGCGGCCCATCTACGGGCTGGCGGAGGTGTCGGTCGGGCTGAGCTTTACCCCTCCCGGCAGGCCACCCCTGGTGGACCGGGTGCGCCGCGAACCGCTCAATCGACAGGGCCGCGCGGAGCCCGCACCGCAAGGGGACGAAAACGCCCTCGAATTCACCTCCTGCGGGCTGCCCCTCCAAGGCCACGAGGTGCGCATCGTCAACGAGGCCGGGCAGGAACTGGGCGAACGGGAGGAAGGGCGGCTGGAGTTCAAGGGACCCTCCGCCACTTCCGGTTATTACCGCAACCCGGAAGACACCAAGCGCCTGAAACACGGGGAATGGACCGACTCCGGGGACATCGCCTATATTGCCGGCGGAGAAATCTTCCTCACCGGCCGCCGCAAGGACATCATCATCCGCGCCGGCCGCAACATCTATCCCCACGAATTGGAAGACGCCATCGGGAACCTGGAGGGGGTGCGCAAGGGCTGCGTGGCCGTCTTCGGGAGCAGCGATCCCGATTCGGGCACGGAACGGCTGGTGGCCCTCGCCGAAACCCGGGAGAGCAGCCCGGAGAAGCTGAAGGAGTTGCGCCGCGAAATCGATTCCCTGGCGGTGGACCTGCTGGAAACTCCCCTGGACGACGTGGTGCTGGCCCCGCCCCATACGGTGCCCAAAACATCCTCCGGGAAAATCCGCCGCGCCTCCAGCCGGGAACTGTACGAAAGGGGAGAGACCTCTCCCAGGCCCCGGGCCGTCTGGTGGCAGGTGGTGCGGCTGTGGTTTTCCGGCCTGCTGCCCCAACTGCGCCGGATGCGCCAACTGGCGGGCTCCCTGGCCTATGGCGTGTATTGCATATCCCTCTTTGGACTCATGGTGGGACCCGTCTGGATCGCCGTGGCCCTGGTGCCTCATCCCGGGTGGAACTGGCGGGTGATTCGGGGAGTGGGGCGGATCCTGTTCGGCCTGGCGCGGATCCCCGTGCGGGTTACGGGACTGGAGAACCTGCCCATGGATACCCACCTGGTGCTGGCGGCCAACCACCACAGCTATCTGGACGGATTGATTCTGGGCATGATCCTCCCCCGCCCCTGGAGCTTCGTCGCCAAGCGGGAATTGGTGCGCAGCTTCATCGCCCGGATATTCCTGCGCCGGTTGGGTACGGAATTCGTGGAGCGCTTCGACATGCAGCGGGGCGTGGAGGACGCCCGCAGGGTGGCCGCCGCAGCCGTGAATGGAAGCTCCCTGGTCTTCTTCCCCGAGGGCACCTTCCGCCGCACGCCCGGGCTGCTCCCCTTTCACATGGGCGCCTTCCAGGCCGCGGTGGAGGCCCGGGCCCCCGTGTTGCCCGTCACCATCCGTGGCGCGCGATCCATCCTCCGGGCTGGGCATTGGGTGCCCCGGCATGGGTACATCACCGTCCATGTCTCCCCCCTCATCCCGCCGGAAGGGGAGGGTTGGAATGCCGCCATCGCCCTGCGGGACAAGGTGCGCGCGGAAATGCTGCGCCATACCGGCGAACCCGACCTGGCTGACCGGCCCGTGCTGCTGTAGCTATCCCCATCCCGGGGCTTCCATTCTTTAGTTGACCAATCAGTCAATAACAAATACTGTGAGAGAACCTGGATCCCTTGGGGAGGCCAGGGGAACCCTGGAGGGTTTCCGCGGGATTCAATGGGATTCCACCGTGCCTATGGCATGAATCCGGAGCATTTTTCCGGCTGCACGCACTTATCATGGAGATTGATACGGAGATGGAGTTGATGAACATCGCAGCATTTCAGACCGCCTACCCTGGCTGGCTGGAGCAGGCCCGGCCGTATTTGGAAGCGGCGGACTGGAAATCATCCTTTCGGGATTTTCCCTATGTGAAGAACGCGGACAGCCCCTGGACTCCCCTGGAAAAGCCCCTGCGCGAGTGCCGGGTGGCAATGCTGAGCACGGCGGGGCTGTACCTGAAGGAGGATCATGCCCCGTTTTCCGCGGGGGATATCGAGGGGGATTGGAGTTTCCGCGAATTGCCGGAGGATGCGCCCTCCGGCCAACTCGCCATCGCGCACGAGCATTATCCGCAAAAGCATGTGGAGCAGGACCTCAATTGCGTCTATCCCCGGGATCGGATGGCCGAACTGGTGGCCCAGGGAGTGATCGGGGAACTGGCACCCCGCAACTTCAGCATCTCCGGGTACTGCACCCGGGTGGACAAGGTTGTGGAGGAAACCGTCCCGCAAATCGTGGAGAGGCTGAAAGCGGACCGGGTGGATGCGCTGCTGCACATCCCCGTGTGACCGCTCTGCCATCAATCCGGAGGATTGATTCAGCGGGGAGTGGAAGCGGCGGGTATTCCCACCGTGGCCGTGGCCAACCTCAAGGAGCGGGTGGAATGGGTGCGCTATCCCCGCGCCGTGGTGGTGAAGTTCCCCCGGGGCGCCACCGTCGGACCGCCGGGCGATGCGGCTCTGCAACGCAAGGTGTTGCAGGATGCCTTCACGTTGCTGGAAAACGCGGCGCCAGCCGGCGGCCCCCTGGAACTGCCCCAGCGCTGGACAGTGGGGGATGGCCAATCATCGGGTGATCCGCAAAGCCCGCAGACAGGGGCACGAACATGAGGACCATGCTGAATTTCATGCGCGCCATGCTTTCCATGCCCCGGCAATGGGTGCTGTGGGTGATGGTGTTGATGCTGGTCAACGCCGGGGGCGGGATCGTCTTCTTCTCCACCCTGGAAGGGAAAACCACCCTCGTCGTTTTCCTGCTATCCGCTGGCCTGTTGCTGGGCATCTTCGCCATGCGGGGATTCGTGCGGTTGCTGGGCGCGGGTCATTTCCTCTGGTTCGGGCTGGTGCCCTGGCTGGCCTACCGCTACGGGCTGGCGCCGGAAGAAGGCTGGCTTCACGCCTGGATGGCTGCGGTGATGGTGCTCAACTCCCTCTCCCTGGTCATCGACGTGACGGACGTG
>CAZOXD010000138.1:1864-3625 GCA_964583525.1 uncultured Pseudomonadota bacterium | reverse complement strand
CGGAACGGGACTTGCCTCCAGGGACATTGAACAGCATTCTAAAGGTGGCGGGCCTGAAAAAATAATCCCCTCGAATTGGAGCGCCGGAAAATGGAAGAGCTGACCTACACCATGATTGTCGAGCCAACCGGGGACGAGAATGGGAGTTATTTCTGTGCCTATTTTCCGGATTTACCCGGTTGCACCACCATGGGAACCAGCATGGAAGAACTAAGGGAAAATGCAATAGAGGCCATTTCCCTGCATATTCAAACACTCAAGGATACGGGGCAGAGCATCCCCCGCCCAACGGTCTTGACGGAAAATGTGAGTGTCAAAGCCTCATAGGGTATTACTTTCGACTGCGTCCGAATCCTTCCATCCCGCAAACCAACGTGTCCATGCATTACAAATTGTTCGGCCCCAGCGGCCTGCGTGTATCGGAACTGTGCCTGGGGGCGCTCACCTTCGGGGAGGAATCCGGCTGGGGAGCTTCCAAGGAGGAAAGCCACCGTGTGTTCCGGGCGTTCGCGGAGGCCGGGTGCAACTTCCTGGACGTGGCCAATACTTACAACAAGGGCACCAGCGAGGAATGGTGCGGCGATTTCATCGGCCCGGAGCGGGAACGCTGGGTGCTGGGCACCAAGTTCTCCCTGAGCATGCGCCACGGGGACGTCAATGCCTGGGGGAACCACCGCAAGAACATGGTCCATTCCCTGGAGGCGTCCCTGCGGCGCCTGAAGACCGATTACGTGGACCTGTACTGGCTGCACCAATGGGACGATACCACCCCGGTGGAGGAAGTGATGCGGGCCCTGGACGACCTGGTGCGGGCGGGCAAGGTGCTCTACGTGGGCGTCTCGGACACTCCGGCCTGGGTGGTATCCCAGGCCAATACCCTGGCTGCCCTGCGCGGGTGGACGCCATTCGCGGGCCTGCAAATCGAATACAGCCTCATCGAGCGCACCGCCGAACGGGAATTATTGCCCATGGCCCGCGCCTTGGGGCTTTCAGTGACTCCCTGGGGCGTAGTGGGGGGCGGGGTGCTCACCGGGGAGTACCACACCGCCGCCGATCCCAATGCTCCGGAGGACGCACGGCGGGCCGCGGTCAACGTCACCCGCACCGGGAAGCGCTCCCTGGCCATCGCGGCGGAGGTGCAGGCCGTAGCCGTTGAACTGGGCCGTTCCTCGGCGCAGGTGGCCCTCAACTGGGCGCGCCAGCAATCGCCGGCGATCATTCCCATCGTAGGCGCCCGCACGGAGGCCCAGGCCCGGGACAACCTGGCCTGTCTGGAATTTCAGTTGACGCAGGAGCACCTGGAGCGCCTGGACGCGGTGAGCCGGATCGAGATGGGATTTCCCCACGACTTCAACAACCGGGAGCGTATCGTGGAACAACGGGCCGGGGGCACGCAGCACCTGTTGGAGCCCCGCTAAGACTCGTCTCGCCTGTCCTGAGCTTGTCAAAGGGAAGTGCGCCCTGTTTCCCGGCGTACTAAAAGGCTTCGCCCATGGTCAGGTAGGCCCCCTGGCCCTCTTCCGTGACTGCCGCATCCAAGCGGGTATTAATGCGCTTGTCCTGGTACCAGGCAAAACGGAGTCCCGTGCCCACTGCCCACTTAAACGATTCCAGGCGGAATGCGCCCGGGAACCCGGCCACGTCGCCATAGGAACCGAAGGCCACGCCGCTGAATCTTCCATGGATGGGAAACCGGTATTCGGATTGAAATGCCAGCAGGGCATGGTCCCGGTAGCGCCCTTCGTACATTCCCCGGAACAT
>CAZOXD010000138.1:0-1764 GCA_964583525.1 uncultured Pseudomonadota bacterium | reverse complement strand
TCCGATCCGAGCCAGGAAAATTCATCGGACTGGATGGCTTCCGGAGGAATGGGGTCCTCCGGCAATTTATTCTCCGCACCCATTGAAACGAACCCGGGCCAGAAAACAAGGAACAGCAGGAAGACGCCCTGCGGAGTTCTCCGTACGGAGCCGCCCGTGACGGCAATTCTGGCCCTGCATAGCGCAGGTTGTTCAGCAAGAGGTGGATGGAAGACCATGAGAGGGCGCCTGATCCGGAGCGGTACGGTGGTTTCCCCGGTTCAGGAATCCTTGGATGTGGGGGGGGATTGATCTTCCAGAATCTTGCGCAGCCAGCGGTCGAAGAAATTTTCCTTTTTCGCGGGCTGGCGGGAGTACGGCCCCCCTTTTTCAAGATTCCCTCCGGATGGGTGCGCGGAGAGCATCTCAGAGAGCGCGGGTAACGTCAACACGGACATCAACCGGGAACGGAACCATCCATGGCGCATCCGGAACATGCGCACCCTGTGCAGGGAAGGTTCGAACACCACGTCCTGCAGCCAATTCCCCTGTAGCCTGGCGCCGGCGATATTGCGCGCGGGCGCACCCTCCCGCTCTCCCTCCTCCGATACCGTCTCTCCCAACCGGTGGAACATCGCGTCCACGGTACCCTGATGATCCAGGTAATACAGGTTGCTGAACTCATCGGCCGGGGTTTCGCGAATGAAGGGAGGAGTTTCCACGAATGCGTTTTTGAAGACCAGACGCTTGGATACCGCACTGACCGGTGGCCCCGCATACCAGATAGGCTCCACCTCGTTGGAAAAACCCGCAAATCCCCTGACACGGTAATCAACGGAAAAAAATGGAATCAGGAAGAGGTGTTTGTGGACCGTCTTTCCCCAATGACATTCCATTCCGCGCAGCGTTTTTTGACTGATCCCCAGGCGGATCATTCTTATCCTTTCCTCGTGATTTCCGGCGTTGTCCGAGTTGGCATCCGACTGTTGGCAGGGTGAATACGTTTGGTGACCAGGAATCCGATGCTCACAGCAATATCATCTTACCGGGGGAGGAGAAAAAGAGAAAATGCTGGAACATCCAGCCTATTTGCCACATCAGGATGGGGAGAAGCGCATCGGGTCCCGATCCATCGGCCGCAACCGGGAAAATCCGTGTTGAAATGATCCTGCGAGGAGGGGGGGTGAAAGCCCGATGTGAGGGGGGACACATCGGGCTTTCGGGGGTAGCCGCGTCAGCGGCTTGGGGGCCGAGCAGATTCTTCCTGGAATCGGGCCGGCAGGCGGATGGCCGTTCTCCGGTCCTGCGCTTCGGTCTCGATTCCTTTCATTTCCGTTCTATCGTGACTGGAGGACGCCTTCCCTAGCGTGCCGATTTCCCGAGATTCAATCCTGGTGTTCCCAATTTTTAAATCTGTTCTATTTCTACTACTATACACTTTCACGAATGATAAGGGAAGATGTTCCCTAAAGAAAATGGCAAGAATGTGGGGAAATCGTGGAGGAAGTATTTCCTTGGCTATCGCGGGCTTTTGCGGACTATTGCGAAAACAGGAGCCTGAGAGAGTTGATGAGTCCATTTCTCGGGTTGCCGGTCGACCTCCAATCCCGGGAATCCTTGTTTCAGCATGTTTTTAGCCCGTACCCAGGCGGCCATTTCCCAGATAGACGCCCCGGGATTGGAGGGCGATTCATGCTTGTCCCATGGTGCTTGTCTCCCAGCCGGAAGTTGGGCTAGCAGTCTGTCGGACTTGGGTTCATGTTTTTCGTTTTGGATCGGTTCCGG
>CAZOXD010000137.1:9038-13876 GCA_964583525.1 uncultured Pseudomonadota bacterium | reverse complement strand
TCATTTTGAGCGGAACGAGGAATCTACTTTGCCGATGCACAAGATGCTTCTCTGCGTTCAGCATGACATGTGTGTTTGTATCTTTAGAACCTCAAACAAAACCAAGGGAAGAAAATAATGTTGATATTTGATTATCTTGATTGTGATCTCGGAGGAACCCCACCCTTCCGCGCCTAAAGGCGCTCCCTCCCTCCCCGTACACGTGGAGGGAAAACTGTCATACAAATCATGGGAAGACACCCCTCCACGCGGCTGTTCAAAATTGCCGGGGGGAGGGGAGACACCGCGAATGCGGTGTGGAGGAGGGGTTTCGCTGTTTATTAATTTTCCAACCTTTGAATCCATTCATCATATCGTTGGTATTTCAATATATTTGGTATTGTTTTAGGCTAATAGGGAATGCAATCCGGCCCACACCTCTACACCGCATCCATACCGTGTTATTCCGTGCTCACCCGCCCGCACCGATTCACGCTACATGGGGTGTGATTTCCTCCGCGATGCGGTGCAGGTTTTCCAGTTTTTCCGCCTCGCTGGCGCCGGGGGCGTAGAAGATGAACTCCCCCGCGCCCTCGGCCTGGTAGGCCAGCAAGTCCTCGACGATGCTATCGCAGGGCCCGGAGAAGGGGCGGGCCGGGTTTTCCGTGAAGTGGAGGTGGGTCTTGGGCGCAATGCGGATCGTGGCCGGGTCCCGGCCCCGCTCGGAGAAGAGGCTTTCCAACTGGCGGCGCTTCTCCCCCAACTGCGCCGGATGGAGGTTCACCGGCGGGGTGAGGATCACCGGGTGCCAGACATCCCCGTGATCGGCCATCCGCCGCAGGGCGCGTCACCGCTTACCACGACGGCGTCGCCGAGGCGTTGAAGGAACTACTGTAGCAAGGGGGGCAAAAATTTAGGCAGTGAAATTCAGATTCAAAGCATAAAATATCATCAATTTATTCCGATACAATCATTCCAGTAGGCTCCTTTTCCTTCTTATCCTGCGATATCAGATCGGGATAGTGCTCCCGCAAATATGTTTCAATGGCAAACCTGGCAGTCTGAGAAACCGACCAGTCATGCCACTCAGCAACCCGTTCCAGTGCCTTTTTGGTTTTTGGACCTAGTTTAACTCCGACAAGCTCTGTCTTTTTTTCCCGATTTCTAGACACGCAAACTAGGTTAACAGAAAAATGTTGACAGGATAGGATAATAAAGTTAATAAAATTAACATAGTTAACGTATGATTCCAAAAAGGGCCAAAGCCCATGCCTTTTAGGCACCCTGGTCCGCCTAAGTTCCAAAGCGAATGGAAGGGGAAGGGATCAAACGCCTTGATTGGTGTCTCTCGTTAGCTAAGCACGTAATTAGAGGAGAATTGATGTCGAAAATGTGAAGTTCATGAGGTTTCGTCATTAAATTTAACGCCTATGCCGTTAACTCCGTAAAAAAGTGTTTATGGCCTTTAAGTCCAAAGGATTATCCAGGGTTCGGTACTTCAGCCCAAATCCTGAAACAGCAGGCCTCACCCGACCGGCTAACGCCGGTCACCCTCTCCGATGCGGAGAGGGTTTCTGTCCACCTATATCGTTGTTAATATGATGATTTTACCCTCTCCACGTTTGTGGAGAGGGTCGGCAGCCGAAGGATGCCGGGGTGAGGCTCCAACCCCATATCCGGCCAATATTGCGGAGCTACGGACATAGGCATTTTAAATTTCGTTACGCGCTTGAAATATGCGGGTGGCCCACGCACGGGTTAATACAGATAAGGAGATATAATGAGCAGAAGCCTAAAACTGTTATTGACGGTCTTGGCATTGTCCATCGCCGTCACCGGTTGCGCCAATGACGGAACCGACGGAGCCGATGGTCAAGATGCCGTCTCACCAGCCGATCTATGGGTCGATGCCAGTTGGGCCGGTTTGCCTGCGGATTTTGACCCTGACGGGTTTGGTCCGGCAAACGCCATGGGCACCGATGCCTTCGCGACCATCCAGGAGGCGATCGACGCCGCGAGTGCGGGCCAAACAATCGCGGTGCTGGCCGGTACTTACAGTGTAGATACGGTCATCAACGTAAACGTACTGAACCTCACAATCAGCGGCGCCGGCGCCAATGCGACCATCATCGATGGATCCCCTAAGAACGGGATCATCGTGAATGGCCAGGATTTGCTGTTCAACGTGAGCGTATCCGGGGTAACGATTGAAGGCATGACAATCGACCTCGGGAACGATGACGCCGACTTTGACGTCGGGGTCTTCGCACCGAACGATGCCAGCGTTGACAACCTGACGGTGCGCAATTGCATTCTGGTGTTCGCCGCTTTCTTGGCGGGCGCGGGCGCGGGTGAACAGTTGATTCACCTGGGCGGTGGAGATGGACACACGGTGCAGAACAATTCGCTCGAAGCCGCAAGCGCCAACTCGACAATCTATCTCGGCGAAAACACCAACACCAATCTCACGATCAGCAACAATGTGATTGGGCCGGTGGCGGCCGGTGTCGGCGGTTCGGGCGACGCCGATGGCGGCGGCACCTCTGTCAACTCCTTCGGGCCGATTGTCACTGCTACCATCAGCGGCAACACGTTCACGGACACCGGAATAGCCGTCTATATTGGTGCCGATTTCGCTGGCACGGGTACCGACACCGAGTTTGTGACCATTAGCGGCAACACCTTTACAAGTGCCTCTGGCTTTTTGGCCACCTATGGCGCGCTCGTCATCACGTCCGAAGTCGACGGGGTGAACACGCAGAACATCTCCGTAACGGGAAATACATTTACCGGGACGGAGACTTCGGGCGCGATCACCATCTTCGACACGACGATCCCCGCCACGCCCAACGTGATTGGCACTACAATCACAGTCACGGGCAACTCCTTTGCCGGCGATAACGCCGTCGGCGGCCTGGTTTTGGGCGATGGCGTAACCGGCGGGGCTGCCTCCCTCGACTCCACGGGCAACTGGTGGGGCGCCGCGGACGGGCCGAGCGGTTGTGCGAGTTGTCCGGGTACGGGCGACGCGATCGTCGAATTCACCGACGGCACCGTCGACTACTCTTCGTTCCTGACGGCCGCGCCGTAACGCCTTTGCCGGTGCGCGGTAAAAGGCACACACAATCTGTTTTCCTTTAATTGAATGGAGCCACCTTCCCGCGGGAGGGTGGCTCTTTTGGTGTGCCGATGGACGACGACTCTCCCAGCTATATCCTTCGCTCTCCTAACCGTTATCACGTTTTCTCCCCTGCGCGGGGCGGGGGTGCCGGAGGCTCCGGGTTTTTCCCTTCCCCTCACCCCAGACTGCCGAGGAAGTCGATTAGGGCTTTGGCCGAATCCGCGGGTTTTTCGAGCCAGAAGAAATGTGCCGCGTCGGGCAGGACGGTCAGCCTGGAAGACCCGGAAATCGATGGCGGCAAGGGCGCTTCCTTCCACATTCTGTGGTGCCCCCACCAGGATCATTACCAAGCCTTCGATTGCCGGGTGCAGCGGTATATCGTCGTGGGATTGATCGATGCCTTCAAGGAATTCGGGGGCGTGGAGGGAATGCAGGTGCAATTCGATTACACCATCCCCGCCGGGGCGGAGACCTGTCACTTTTCCATGTGGATCGGCTCCCCGGACGATACCAAGTGGAACGACGACACCGACGCCATTGGCGGCGTCACCAGCACTGCGGTTGTGCTGACGGTGGAAACTCCGTCCGCCATGGCAGTGACGCCCGATCCGGCATTAACAACGGTGGATGGTCTTTTGCAGTTAACAGGTACGGCAACCGGTTCCTTGGGTGACTTCGATGTTACCGCCGATACCGCTTGGTTATCGGGGACGACTGGAACGGCTACCATCTCCACAGCCGGATTGGTGACCGGCGTTGCATTGGGTACAACCGACATAACCGCCACCAGTGGAGGTGTCGCCAACAGCCCGGTGCTCACTCTGACGGTCGAGGACGTTGAGTTCGTTGAGCTGTCGCTTGCTCCGTAGGCAATAATCGGGGTATTCGGGACGTGTCGGTTACCGGTCATTCCTCCGCTGCGGAGTGTTGCGGCGAAGGAATGACCAACGGTAGCTGGGGCGTACCCAGGCAATTTCAAGGGCGGCCCTTCCCCCCCTCCTGCGCGGGCTTGGGCGAGGCGATCAGGTTCTCGTAGCTGAAATAATCCCCCTGGAAGGCCGGAGTCTCCTCCCGCCACAGGTTGCGGAAGATCCGCAGATACTCGTCGGTGCGGGGTCCGCGTTCGGAGAATTGCGCGCCCAGGCCCAGCGCCTCGAACTCCTCGCGCCACCAGCCCGTCCCGGCGCCGAGGAAGAGCCGCCCCCCGCACAGCTGGTCCACCGTGGCGAACCACTTGGCCGTGGCCAGGGGGTTGCGGTAAGGCAGGATCAGCACGCTGGGCCCGATGCGGATGCGCCCGGTCTTTCCAGCGATAAAGCCGATCACGCCCAGGGTGTCGTTCCAGGGCGTCCAGGCGTTGAAGTCGATCTCCCCTCCGGCGCTGTACGGGTAGTGCCCGGTCTGCTGGCGCACCAGCACGATGTGGTCGCTCACCCCCAGGGAGGAGAATCCCAGCCGGTCGGCGGTTTCCGCGAAGCGGATCATGTTCTCCGGCGTGGCGTCCGGTCCGCGGTTGTCCAGATTGAATCCGATTTTCATGGGCGAATTGTTCCTTATTAAGAGCCTCTAACAAAACCAAAGCGAGTAAATGGTTTTACGGATGGATATTTTGATTGCAATCTCGGAGAAACCCCACCCTTCCGCCCGGTGTCCATTGTACTGCCGCGGGGCTCCCTCCCTCCCCGCACGCGGAGAGGGAAAACTGCCTCCAGCCGTCGTAAGCAGGTTCCCCTCCACG
>CAZOXD010000137.1:3102-8938 GCA_964583525.1 uncultured Pseudomonadota bacterium | reverse complement strand
GGGGAGGGGAAATACCGCGCAAGCGGTGAGGGGAGGGGTTTCGCCGTTGGTACAATATCCAATCTTTGAATGAAATCATCCAAATGTTAGAAATTCAATTTCAAGGTTGTATTAGAAACTCTATATTCCGCCACTTGTTCAGCCCGCCCGGGGATAATTCCCAGGGCGAGTGCAAAGTCCTCATCTTTTAGTCATTCCAAGCAAATTGAGGATTTCCGAACGTCGAAACGTAACCTCCGGCGGGTCATGGGGCTTTTTCCCCCTGACAATCCCCAGCAGGGAGCATCGCCCCCTACACCCCGTATTGGGTAATAATAACAACTTATTAAGAAACTTTGGAGCCTTCGATTAACTCCGAGTCAGGGGGGCCGCTGTTAATTTAACTACCGTGGGAAGACTTTCCCTCGTAAGCTGTTGCCTTTTGCTTTTATCACAGGCCTTGTTGTGCCCGCCCGGGGATTTTTCCCCTTCTTCCTCACCGCCGCGTTTCGCGGATGGGCGGGCGCGGGCGTAGCCGCTTTTGCTGGGCGTCGAGAGAAACGCGATCCAGGCCTCCAGCAATGGATTGGAGGGCTGTTCCGCCATCCAATGCAACACTTCGCCGTGGGGCTTGCGTTGTTGGCAGAACATTTTATAGGCGCTGTGCAATACCCGGGATTCCTCCTTGGAATACCCGGCCCGCCGCAGGCCCACCCGGTTGAGGCCGAAGAGGGTGTCGTCCTTGCGCACGATGGTAAAGGGCAAGACGTCACGGATCACCCGGGAAAGCGCGGCGGCCATCGCCAATTCCCCCACCCGCGTGAATTGATGCACCCCCACCCCCGCCCCCAGGGTGACCCTGTCCTGGAGCACCGAGTGCCCGCCCAACTTGGAATCGTTGGCCATGGTGATGTGGTTGCCCAGCCTGCAATCGTGCCCCACGTGAATGCAGGCCATCAGGAAGTTGTGATCTCCGACCACGGTCTCCCCCGTGTCCACCGTCCCCCGGTGAATGGTGAGGTTTTCCCCGAACCAGTTGTCGCTGCCCACCAGCAGGCGGGTCGGCTCGCCCTTGTAGTCCCGCGATTGCGGCTCTCCGCCCAGAGACGCGCCGCGCATCAGCCGGTTGCGGCTGCCCATCCGCAGCGAGCCGAAGATATAGCTATGGGCGTTCAGCTCGTTGTACCCGCCCAGCACCGCCCCATCCTCGATGATCACATATGGGCCGATCATGCAGCCGTCCCCGATCTCGGTGTTTTTCCCGACGATGGCCGTCGGATGAATGTCCGTTCCCATTCCCGGCTGATCTCTCTTTGTCTAAGGTGGCTTGGCGACATGGAACCCCGCAGTCCATGGCTCCGAAGATTCCCAGGATCGTAATCCCTCCCGGCAGAAAAGCAAGGGGGTGGGGGCAGGGGACCCATTGCTTTATTGGTACGGATTGGAGAAAGGGAGAGACTTCAGTTGAAGGATAAATCCAATCATACTTTGTATTCCATGAAGTTGAGGTTCTCCCTCCACGTGCACGGGGAGGGAAGGAGCGCCGTGAGGCGCGGAAGGGAGGGGTGCTGGCCGGGATCGGAAGCAGCATGTGTGTATCGTGGAGAACCCCTCCCCTGCCCTTCGGGCATCCCCTCCCCGTACACGTGGAGGGGAATACCGTGCCTCCGGCAAAAAAATAATGCGAATGAATGACAGCGATGAGATTTATTTTGGGTTGATTTAATCCGGGTTTTTTCCCCGTCCCTTTTCACGGCGAAAAGTAATTATCAAGGGTTCAACTGAATATAAAAGCCAAGGGGGGGGATTGGAGAGAATCATCTTTGCGAGGAGGAATTCCCGGCTTATTCCCCCCCTTCACCCCTCCCGCACCTTCTCCGCGATCAACAGCAGCCGTGGCATCCCGGCCGTGTAGGGTGTTCCGTCAAGGTCTCCATACAACTCGATGGTGGCCAGCCCTGCATCGGCCAGCAGGTGGCGGATTTCCTTCACGCTGAAAACCCAGTGCCAGGCACGGTGTGTTTCGGTGGGGGTTTCTGAGCCGGTCCCACCGCTTTCGCGCGTGAACGTGTATTGCGCCTCGATGCGGCCCTGGGCCGGATCATGGCGCCGGGTCACTTCCATGCGGATGCCGCCCACCACCTCCACCGTGCGGGGTTCCAACTCAGGGAGGATGGACTCCGCGGCCATCGCGGTATCCAGGGCCAGCCGCCCGCCCGGACGCAGTGCCGCGCCCAGCCCGGCCAGGAAGGCCGCCGTCCCTTCCCGGTCGTGATAGCCAAAGCTGTTGCCGAAGCAGATTGCGCCGTCGAAGGGCGCGGGCCAGGACAGCCGGGGCAGATTGCGCATGTCCTCCACCCGCCATGCGATCTCCAGGCCGGCCTTGCGGGCGGCCTGTTCCCCCTCGGCGAGGAATTCCCCGGCCTGGTCCAGCCCCGTCAGCCGGTAGCCCCGCCGCGCCAGTTCCAGGGCCAGCCGCCCATTGCCGCAAGGGACGTCCAACAGCCGCGACCCCGGCTCCGGCTCCAGTTCGCGCTCCAGGAAGTCCGCCTCCGCCCGCGTCGCGGCAGGCGGGTTGGCCTGCCGCCACACCTCCAGCGCCATCCCGGTGAAAAATTCGCTGTACCAATCCCCTGCCATAAGGCTGTATCTGAAAAGTGGTTTGACTGCCTCCTTCGAGACGCCCCGCCTAGCGGGTCTCCTCAGTAAGGCGGGATAAAATGGACACCCTCATCGATCCGCGTCAACGAGGAGAGCCCGTTAGGGCTCGTCTCGCCTGTCCTGATCTTGCCGAAGGGAAGCGCGCTTTTTTTCAATTTCAAACAGTGCATAGCCCAGCCGTTATGGAAATCCCCGATCGATCCTGTTATAGCCCTTCCCCGTCCCCTCCGGCCCTGGCAAGGTTTGAATGTTTTGAGCAAAGCGTTACGATCCGGGTTGAGGCGGCTCCATTTCCCCAGCGAAAGAACCCATGACGGCTTCCAGTTTCCCTTCCAACACGCTCCCCGTCCTGGTGGGGGTGGGGCAGTTGACCAATCGCCATCCGGAGCCCGGATCCCACCCGGAACCGCTGGCGTACATGGGCGAGGTGGCCCGGCTGGCCGCCGAGGACGCCGGTGTTCCGGGGGCGCTGCCGAGGATGGACAGCCTGAGCTTCATCGCGGTGATGTCCCGGGACTATGGGGACGATCCCCGCCGCTTGGCCGATCTGCTGGGGGCGCAACCGGCGGACATCGTGACCACGGTCTACAGCGCCGATGTGCCCCAAACCCTGCTGGCCCGGCTCTGCGGCCGCATCGCCGGGGGCCAGAGCGAAATCGGATTGATCGTGGGCGCGGAAGCCTTCTACAGCACCGGCAAGCCGGATTGGGGCCGCCTCACGAATCCCGATTACGCCGGGGCGCGGTTCCCCCTTCATGGAGAAACCCGCGCCGTCACCACCGCCTTGGAGCAGCGTTATGGGCTGGATACTCCCGGGCTGATCTACCCGCTCTTCGCCAACGCCTACCGCGCGGCCAGGGGACTTTCCCTCCCGCAATACATGGAGGAGTTGGGGAGCCTGTGCGCGCAGTTCGCCCAGGTAGCCGCCCTGCACCCGTTCGCCTGGTCCAGGGACGGGAAAAGCGCGCAGGAACTCGCAGGCGTGAGCGCGGACAACCGGATGATCCACTATCCCTTCACCAAGTACATGAACGCCAACATGAACGTGGATCAGGCGGCGGCTCTGCTGGTGATGAGCGAGGCCCGCGCCGAGGCGTTGGGCGTGCCCCGCGCAAAGCGGGTCTACCTGTGGGGCCACGGGGAAGCCCATGAGACCTGGCATCTGTCGCACCGGGTCAACTACCACACTTCGCCCGCCCTGGCGGTGGCGGGCCGGGAAGCCTTTGCCCAGGCCGGGCTGGCGCCGGAGGATATTTCCCGGGTGGACTACTACTCCTGCTTTCCGGTAGCCGTCCAGATCGAAAAGGACACCCTCGGCCTCCATCCGGACCTCTCCCCCACGGTGACGGGCGGGCTGCCCTTCTTCGGCGGGGCGGGCACCCATTATGCCCTGCACGCCCTCTGCGCCATGGTGCACCTGTTGCGCGTCTCCCCGGAACAGCGGGGTTTGGTGCAATCGCTGAGCTGGTTCATGTCCAAGTTCGCCGTGGGCATTCTCAGCGGGGAGCGGCCTCCCAAATTCACTTTGCGGGACCCGGCAAGCTACCGCCATGAGGTGGAGGCCCGGCTTGCGCCACGGGAAGTGCTGGAGAAACCGCCCGCAGGCAGCGCGAAATCGCATGAATTCCGGGTGGAAACCTACACGGTCTCCTTCGCCCGCGACGGAACCCCCCGGAGGGCGGTGCTCATCGCCACAACGGAGAGAGGGGAGCGCATCTTCGCCGGCAACGAGGACGATACCGGGCTGATGCAATCCATGACCGAGGAGGAACCCATCGGCAAGGCCGTGCGGATCGTCCATGACGACGCCAGCGGCCTCAACCGCTTCGACGATCTGCGGTGAGATGGGATGATCTGGAATCGGGGCCGGTTGCCGGCAATGGCGGCAATCCCGCACCCCGATTCCACACCCCGATCTCCCCCCCAATCGTATGGCCTCAGGGAGGCGAGAGGGGTGAATCCCCCATGTCCGGGGAAGATTGCTTCTGGTGCGTCTTCCAGAAATGATACCGCTCCCGGGCCAGCAGGTAGCGCGTCATGCCGTCCTGGTCCCCGTCGTCAAGGCGCAGCCCGGTGATGATGGGGCGTTTGAACCCGGACTCGTCATAGTTGAGCACCGTGAAGTAACCCGAGTGCGAAGCGATTTCCTCCCCCCCGCTGCGCTGCAAGGTCACTTCGATTTCCACTTCCAGGGTAAAGTGGCGCACGTACACCACGCGTGCGGTCATTTCCACCAGGTCGGTGGCCAGGATGGGTTGCTTGAAGAAAATGTGGTTCATGGACAGCGTGACCATGTGCCGGTTGCGCGTGAACAACCGGGCGGTGTAGGTGGCCATGCGGTCCATCCACAACAGGATATCCCCGCCGAAAATGGTGCCGTGCACATTCAAATGGCGGGGCATGAAGATTCGGCGCACCTTGACCACCGTTTCCTCCGGATAGACGAACTCGCGCTTTTCGCGGTTGAGGGGCTCTTCCACCTCCCCTACCGTCAGGTTACCGCGGTTGCGCGCTTGTTCCTGCATGTCCACCCATTTCCGGGTGTGCTCCTTGTGCGCCAGGGCATCGGTATTGAGGGCCTGCTCCCCGGGAGTTTCCAGGTGGAGCTTGGGGATGTTCCGGTCGGGACGGCCCTTCCCGTCGATGGAGACCATGGTCACGAAGGAATGTTGGAGGGGAATGAAGTCCCGGGTGAAGGGGTCCTGGCGGGTCACGTCCACGGCCACCATCATGGAGGAATTGCCCACCTGCACCACCCGGCCCTTCAGGCGCACCAGGTCCATATGCACCAGGGGGTGCACCAGATCCACCCGGTCGAACGAGAGCGTGACCACCGGCGTGCCGCTGTGCATCCCGGCGGAGCGTCCGGCCACCGAGTCCATCAGGTCGAGGATGGCCCCGGCCTGCATGCGTTGGCCCGTGGCATTCTCTTCTCCCACGATCTCAGCGAGATAGGTGCTCGAGTCTCCCATCTTTTTCGGGGCGATCATGGCGCTCATGGATTGGCTCCGTTGCGTGTCGTCTTTACAACCCCGCTTTCCAACCTGTACCTTTTTAGATTCCAGGGGGGGATGTCAAGAATCCGTGGTTGCCTGCTTTCACACGGTCAGGCCGGACCAGGGCTTTTCTACACCCCGACGCGCAGGCTTGCGCGGCGGGCTTTTCTACACCCCGACGCGCAGGCTTGCGCGGCGGG
>CAZOXD010000137.1:0-3002 GCA_964583525.1 uncultured Pseudomonadota bacterium | reverse complement strand
GCAGGCTTGCGCGGCGGGCTTTTCTACACCCCGACGCGCAGGCTTGCGCGGCGGGCTTTTCTACACCCCGACGCGCAGGCTTGCGCGGCGGGGCATAACAGTAAACCAGGCGGCTATGCGCTCGGTGTGTGCGGTGCGCGCCATTCGCGGTTCGGAAACCCGCCAGTCCTTCCAAGGAGGATCGATTGGAAAGTCAGTTTTTCAACAACCTGCTCCAGTTCGTTGCGCAGGAAGAACGCTATAACAGAGAATTGACCCTTGCCAAGGAGGAATTCGAGCGCTTCGCCGGTCCGATCTTCGTCACCGACCGCAGTTACGATGCCCGCATCAACTCCTTCCACAACTGGTATATTCTGGACCGTCCTCTGCGGGTGCAGGGTGTGACGCCCCTGGAATATTTCGTGGAGTACAACGCCAATACCCTGGCCGAAAACGAATTGCAGCGATACAGAGAGTTGGGTGAAAACCTGCACTCCCTGTTCGAGTTGGTGAAATTCGCCAAGAACAAGACCCGGGTGAAAGACCTGGTCACGGGAAAGAAATACGACGTCGAGGGAATCGAGCAAACCCAGGCCATGGACCCGGGGCTGCTCTTCAATACCCGCATCTTCCGTCACGAGCCATCCTGCTACTTTTCCAATTATTTCCTCCTGCACCCCTCCGTGGTATCCAAGGAAATCCGGGTCGAGGCGAAGAAGACCCGGAAAAGAAAGGAGGATCCGAAACGGTTCCTGTTCAACCTCGTCCTGTATCAAAGCCGGTACGACCAGTACAAACAGATGGAACCCGGGAAGATCTACCGGTTCAACCAGCCGTAAATTCGCTTCTCCCAACGCCTGGTACTATTGTCGGGTGGGGGGGAACCAACTGGGAGTCAACCGACATGGCCCATTCGTACGATCTGGCGGGATTGCATGTGGATCACGTCACTCCGGCTGCCAGCACCCCGAACCATGGGCCGGGAGGCCAGAACTACCGCCCGCCCCTGCTGCTGGTTCACGGCGCCGCCCATGGCGCGTGGTGCTGGGAATTGTGGATGGAGCGCTTGCCCTCCCTGGGGTGGGAGGCCCATGCCCTCTCCCTGCGCAACCATCCCGGCTCCTACGAGATTGACCAGGAGACCTTCCGCAGCAAAACGCGGATCGACGACTATGCCCAGGATGTGGGGATTGTGGCCGGCCACATCGGCGTCCCGGCCGTGGTGATCGGACACAGCATGGGAGGCATCACCGTGCAGCGCTTCGCCGCCCTCCACACCGCAGGCGGAAAGCCCCCGGCCGCGCTGGTGCTGCTGGCCTCGGCCCCTCCCGGGGAGATGAACCACTTCATCCCGGAACCCTTCCCGGCGGGGGAGCCGTTTTTCATGGCCCGCGATCAATTCGCGCAGCGCTATTTCCACGACATCCCCAAGGAGCGGCTGGACCGCGCCCTGGACCGCCTCGTGCCGGAATCCACGGCCGTCATCAACGAGATCCTCACGGCCCCGGGAATTTCCGTCCGCCCGGAGGAAATCTCCTGTCCCATCCTGGTGGTCACGGCGGGGAAGGACCATTCCTCGGTGCCCAAGGACCGCTCCCTGGCCGATTACTACGGCGCCGATTACATGGACGATCCCGAGAACGGCCACGACCTGATGCTGGAAAACGGTTGGGAGGCGCTGCTGGTGCGAATCGTTGACTGGGTGGATTCCCGCGTGAAGGCGGATTGACCTGATGGAAAACGTCACTGGGAAGAAACACCGGAAAAACCCCCGGAAGAGACCCGGGAAGAATTCCGCGCTGCTGACCCTGTGGGCGGGGGAGTTTTCCGCCCGCATCGGAGTGACCATCTTCCAGATCGCCCTGCTCTGGTACCTGCTGGAGCGCACCGAATCCAGCGTCGTCACGGGCCTGGTGTCCATGATCAGTTACCTGCCCGCCGTGGTGGTGGGATTGTGGGCGGGGGTGTTCGTGGACCGCCTCGACTACCGCCGGGTGATGATGGGGGCCAACGTGGCCCGGTCCGCCCTGGCGGCGGGGATTCCCCTGTTCTTCCTGGCGGGGTGGCTGCCGGTGGCCGCCATCGGCTTGCTGGGATTTCTGCTCACCAGCGCCACCGCGTTTTTCAATCCGGCGCGGGATTCCATCATTCCTCTGCTGGCGCGCAAGGAAGAGTTGGTTTCCGCCAATTCCCTGGTGCAGAGCGCCTGGCAGTTTTCCCTGGTGATCGGCCCCATGCTGGCCGCGGGAGCGTTGCACCTGATGCAGGCGCGGAGCATCGATACGGTGTTTCTGTTTTTCCTCGTATCGGGGGCCTTCCTGCTCTCCCAGTCGATCCTGTTCGGGCTGGGCCGGCAGGGCCGGATGGGGGGGGATGCCTCCCTTGCCGGATTCGCCGCGGAATTCAAGGCCGGGCTGTCCTACCTGCGTTCGGAAAAACGGATCTGGTGGATCTGGATCATCACCGCAGTGGATAACTTCTTCCTGATGGGGGCCGTGTTCGTCGGGATTCCGGTTTATGTGAAATCATACCTGGGAGGGACCGGGACGGATTATGCCGTGCTGGAGGGCACCTACGCAGGAGGAATGATCGTCTTCACCCTGCTCATCTCGCGCTATGGGAAGCGCGCCGATCCCCTGCGGGTGCTCTTCCTGGCCATCATCTATGACGGCTTGAGCTACGTGCCCCTGCTGTGGGTGAACACGTTGCCGGGCGCGCTGTTGGTCATTCTTATCCACTCGCTGGGCATCCCCGCCATCACCATCTACCGCATCACCGCTCTGCACAGCATCGTTCCCCAGCACATGCAGGGGCGGGTGTTCTCCTACATCAACCTGGCGGTGGACGGCATGACCGCCCTCTCGATGGGGGTGGTGGGCATTGTGCTCCTTTGGCTGCCGCCCAACTGGCTCTTCGCCGCCATCGGCCTGCTGGCCGCCTCCACCGGTGTGGCGGGTCTGATGCTCCCGGTCTTCCGGAAGAAGTAAGGGGAGGGCTGGGGAGAGGGTGCATGCCGCCATCCG
>CAZOXD010000136.1:3611-13916 GCA_964583525.1 uncultured Pseudomonadota bacterium | reverse complement strand
TGCTGAGGAGCGAGCGAAGCGAGCGTCTCGAAGTGCGCGACGCACACGTATTTTTAAGACTGCTTCTAGTGTAGATAGCCGGGGCCAGGGAGTGCAAGCGCCGCCGCTACCTGCGGTGGAAGTTCCGGTCCCGCCAGCGGACGATCAGGCTCCCCCCCCGTCAGAATGCACACCGGGGGGGCATAGACCACGAAGTAGAGGGAGAGCAGCCAATCGGAGGTGGACCACACGGGTTGATATTCAATCCCATCAGGATCAACCCCCACAGCATCAACCAGGCCAGCATCGGGTCCTTCCCGTAATTGAAGCCCGCCAGGCCGGCCAGGAGGGCGATGGCCGTTGTGCCCCAGGCCCACATGAGAAGGGATTCCAGCAGGGGGGGGGGAATTCCGCGATCCACTCCAGCCTTGCGCCGCCCAGGAGCACCCCGAAGGCGAGGCCGGTCAGGCCGGAAATCAGAAAGAGGACATGGCAGGCATCCACCAGCCGGTGCAGCTACCACCTCCCGCTGTGCCTTCTATTGCTGGGCCACCATTTGCCCTGCCACCATTTGCCGTGCTGCCCTCTGCTTCTGCGGTGCGCGGAATACGGGCCGGCGCTCATCCGGAGCGCCTGAATTTCTGGAAGGATTGCACGGTGAGGGGCGCCAGCCGTTCGGCCGCACCGGAACGCACCGTCACCTCGCCCACGTAGAAATCCCCGCTGGGCGCCACCCAGATGCCGTGGGGGGCCACGAAGTTCCCGGGGAGCACTTCCTCCTCTCCCCCGATGCGCGCCATGACGTTGCCGTCGGGGTCGCAGATGGAGACCCGGGCGATGGGGTCGTGCCCTGGCGGGGGGGATTCCATGAAGCTGAAATGCACGGGAGATTTGTTGGAGACCCGGAAGCCCAGTTCGGCGATGAAGATTTGGTCCTGGGCATCGATGAAGATATCGTCCGGGCGGTTGACGAAGTCCCAACTGGTCTTGTACTCCCCGTTGGGAGTGAACAGTTGCACCCGGGAATTTTCGCGGTCGGCCACGTAGACCGTCCCGGCGCTGTCCACGGCCAGTCCGTGAGGGAGATTAAACTGGCCGGGGGCGTCTCCCGGCTCTCCCCAGGAAAGCTCCAGGGATCCGTCCGCGGCGAACTTGTGTACCCGGGCGTTGCCGTACCCGTCGGTGACGTAGCGGCTTCCATCCGGGCGCACCACCACGTTGGTCACCATGTTGAACGGCTCTCCGGAAAACCGGACGGGGGAGGCGCCGATCTCGAAGCCGGTTTGGGAGCACTTTCCGGCTTCGCCCATGGTCTCCAGCAATTCGCCGCCGGTGTTGAAGGTGCGGATGGTGTGGTCGTCGCAATCCACCAGGTGGACCTTGTCTTCATGGTCGATATAGATGCCATGCGGCCGGGCGAACACGCCCTCTCCCCAGGCGTCGAGGAACCGGCCCTCCATGTCGAAGACGATCACCGGGTGGCCGCCGCGGCAAAACACGTACACCCGCTCCGCCGAATCCACAGCCACGCCCGCCACCTCCGTGAAGGACCACCCCTCCGGAAGCTGCTCCCATCCCTCCACCACCTCGTACTCCAACTTGTGCGGGCCGAATGCCATTCCATTCTCCGGGGTTGGCGGGCTGCGGGGGAATTCCTTGCCGGCGAGAGCCGGGTCAAGCCCCCTGTTCCTCCGCTAGAACTTCCGGGTTTCTCCCGGTTGCATTTCCAGCATTTTCGTTTTCATGCCCCGCCGTTTGATTTCCGCCAGAAAGGGCGCCGGCCTTCCGCTGAGAAGAGGGAAAGTACCGAAGTGCATGGGAACGGCTACCTTGGGATGGACGAATTGCACCGCCAGCGCCGCCCGGGCAGGGCCCATGGTGTAATGATCGCCGATGGCCGCCAGCATCACGTCCACATCGAAGAATTCGTCGATCAGCTTCATGTCGGTAAAGACGTCCGTGTCCCCGGTATGGTAGATCGTCGGGCCGCCGTCGATTTCCAGCACGAACCCGATCGGATTTCCCCCGGTCACGATGGCCGGCGCTCCGGCGGGTGCGTCCATAACCGCCAACCCGGAGCCGTGCAAGGCGTTGACGATGGTCACCCGGGCATTGGATTCGGGAAGATAGATCAGCCCGCCCACGTTTCCCGAGGTGAGGGAGGGCGCCTGGCTTTTGGGAAAGCCATGCACGGCGATCAGGTTGCGCCGCAACCCGGCGGAGGTCACCAGCTTGGAGCCCATTTGCCGGGCGATTTCCACCGCGTTCCCCACGTGGTCGCGGTGGGCGTGGGTGATGAGAATGTAATCCACCCGGATCAATTTGGAGATGGCCTCCTTGTCGGGATTTTTCGGATTGGTTAGCCAGGGGTCGATCAGGATCACCCCGCCGCCGGGAGTTTCAATCTTGAAGGCGGCTTGCCCATACCAGGTGAGTTGCGTCTTCTTGGCGGCAGTCGCCGCTCCCGGCAGGGTCATCCCCAGCAATACCATCCCCGCGAGAACAAACGGGCGGAGCGAAGCCAATGCAATCGGTCGGATCATGTCTGCTCTTCCTCTCTTTGGATCAACTAAATCAACGATATTATCCCCGGCAGGGTTGGGATTCCGCTCCGGGAGGCAATGTGCTCGAATTATAGGACAATCCATCGGGGGTCTACAAGACCCCGTGCCGCGTGGCGATGGATTCTTCACCTCCAGGCCCGCTGTCCCAATGGTGGCGCCTCATCCTTCCGTGAGATGTTCCATTGTACTCCATTGTACTTCCGTGGGATCGGCGCCAGGAATCAAGGGGAGCCGGCCTCCATTTCCGCCGCCGGGGCCGGGGATTGCCTCTTCTCCCCGGCCGGCAGGCGCTGTTCGGCATGGGTGGAAATGGCGGCGATCAGTTGGCCGATCCGCTCCCGGAAGTCCTCATATTCCTCCAGCCGCCCGTAATGATCCTTGTCCATGTACAGGTTGCGGTTGATTTCGATTTGCAGGCTGTGCAGTCCATTGTGGGGCTGCCCATGCCGTCTCACCAGTTCCATCCCCCTGAAAGGCCGGTTGACACGCACCACGAACCCCATGGCCGTAAGGAAATTCGAGATGAATTCCGTGAACTCAGGATCGCAGGTGGTGCCGTCGCGGTCTCCCAGGCAGAAATCGATGTGGCGGATCGGCCCGCCATTCCTGCCCGTGGCGGGCGGGGTCCAACTATGGCAGTTGACGTGCCAGACCGCCCCAAAGGCTTCTCTGCGGGCGCCGATCATGGCGTCCAGTTGCGCATGATAGGGGTCGTAATAGTTGGCGATACGGCCCATCACGTGATCCACCTCCAGCTTCCCGCCATAGAGGGGGATTCCCTTGGCCTGGCTGCGGATCAGGCCTTTCCCGTTGCGCGATTTCCCGCCCGGGGTCAGTTCCCCCGGCCAATCGCCACGCAGCAGATCCGGCTCGATATCCTGCACCCTGCGGTTGACGTCGATGTAGCTGCGGGGAAAGCGGGCGCACAACAATGCCGCGCCTTGGCTGGGGGCGGTTGCGAACAGGTCGTCCACGTACATGTCCTCCGCCGAGCGCAGGACATCCATGGAAACGGCGTATCGGAAATCGGGGGGATACTCGTTCCCGCTATGGGGGGAATCGAACACCACGGGCACCGATTTGCCGTTACTCTCGTGCGCTTTCCACACAAGGTGCGTGAAGGCGCCGATTCCTGGCTCGCTCATGCAGCCCCCACTCCTTGCCGGTCATTGTGGTGACAGGCGGAAAACCGGTTGGGCGCGATCTGCCGGAACACCGGAGCCTCGCTGGCGCAGCGGGGGCCGGCGTAGGAACAGCGTGGATGAAAATGACACCCCGGGGGCGGATCGAGGGGGGAGGGTATTTCTCCCTCGACCGGTTTGTAGTTCCGCCGCCGGGATTCGATCCGCGGCACCTCGTTGAGCAGGGCCACCGTGTAGGGGTGATTGGGCTTGCTGAACAACTCCTCCGTGGGTGCCGTTTCCACCACCCGCCCCAGGTACATGATTACCACCCGGTCGCTGAGGTGCTTCACCACGCCCAGGTCGTGGGAGATGAACAGGTAGGTCAGGTTGAGGTCGGAGCGGAGATCCATGAAGAGGTTGAGCACTTGCGCCTGAATGGAAACATCCAGGGCCGAGACCGCCTCGTCGCAGACCAGGAAGTCCGGCTTGACGGCCAGGGCCCGGGCCACCCCGATCCGCTGCCGCTGCCCGCCGGAGAACTGGTGTGGATAGCGCCGTTTGAAGGATGGGTCCAATCCCACCCGCAGCAGGAGGGCGTCAATATAGGCGTCGATTTCCCTGGAAGGTACGATCTTGTGAAACCGGGGCGCCTCCCCGACGATCTCCCTCACCCGCATGCGGGGATTGAGCGAGGCATAGGGGTCCTGGAAGATCATCTGCCGGTTGAGCGCCGACAGCCGGGCTTCCGCGCTGTTCATGGCGGACACAAGGCTCCCGCGGTAGTACACCTCGCCCTTGCTGGGGGGGTAGATCCCGGCCACGATGCGGCCCAGGGTGGACTTGCCGCAGCCGGACTCACCCACCAGTCCCACCACCTCCCCCTCCGCGATTTGCAGGGAAACGTTGTCCACGGCCTGCACCACTTCGTTGCGCAGGTTGGCTCCGAATCTCTTGGCGATTTTGGCCGCGAAATCCAACTCTTTGACGAAGCGCTTGGAAATCTCCCGCAACTCGATGATGGGAGCGCTCTGCTTGTCCACCGCCTCCTGCCTGGCCTGCCTGGCATGCCCGGTCATGAGGCCTCCTCCAGGTGGGGGAGGAAGCAGCGGATAGTGCGGCCCGGAACGGGGAAGGAAACTTCCGGTACCGTCCGGCACACGGCCTGGGCGCGCGGGCAACGCTCGGCGAAGGCGCAACCGGGGGGAAGCCGGATCAGCGAGGGCGTCATCCCTTCGATGGCGTACAGCCGCTCTCCACGGGGCGTGCGGCTGGGCACGGACTGGATCAATCCCCGGGTGTAGGGGTGTATGGGCCGGTCCAGCACATCGTCCGTGGCCCCCGACTCGACGATTTTCCCGGCATACATTACGCAAATGCGGTGGGCCAGCCCGGCGATCACGGACAGGTCGTGGGTGATCCAGATCATCGCCGTCCCGCTGCGCCGGCAGAGTTGCTGCATTTCATGGAGAATCTGCCCCTGGATAGTCACGTCGAGGGCGGTGGTCGGCTCGTCCGCGATAATCAATTCGGGCTTGTGCAGCATGGCGATGGCGATGGCCACCCGCTGGCGCATGCCCCCGGAAAACTGATGGGGGTAGGCCCGCAGGCGCTCGTCGGGAGAGGCGATGCCCACCTGCACCAGGGCCTCTCTGCAGCGCTGCCGGGCATCCTCGCGGCGGGTGCGGATGTGGGCCTGGATGGCCTCGATCATCTGGGTGTCGATGCGCAGCACGGGGTTGAGGGTCATCATGGGGTCCTGAAAGATCATGGCGATGTGCGCGCCCCGCAGCTTGCGGTGCCGTTCCTCGCTGGTCCCCACCAACTCCTCTCCCTGAAAGCGGATCGAGCCTCCCACGACCTTTCCCGGGGGGTCCACCAAACCGAGGATGGAAAACCCGGTCACGGACTTGCCCGACCCCGATTCCCCCACCAGCCCCATCACCTCCCCGGATTTCACCTGGAACGAAACGTCCTCCACCGCCCGCACCACGCCCGCCTTGGTATGAAAATGAGTGCGCAGTCCTTCCACGGCCAGGGTGGGGATGGTGCTGATGCGCTGGTTCATCGCTGCAGGCGGGGATTGAGCACGTCGCGCAGATGGTCGCCCATCAGGTTGACACTGACGATGGTGATCAACAGGGCGATGCCCGGGAACACGCTGATCCAGTATTTCCCGCTCAGCAGATACTCGTACCCATTGGCGATGAGCAGCCCCAGGGAGGGTTCCGTGATGGGGAGCCCCAGACCGAGGAAGCTCAGGGTGGCCTCCAGGGCGATGGCGTGGGCCACCTGCACCGTACCCACAACGATCAGGGGCGGCATGCAGTTGGGGAGCATGTGCTTGAAGACGATCCGGGCCGGGCTGAGGGCCAGGCACTGGGCGGCCTCGATGTATTCCTTGCCCCGCTCCACCAGCGCCGTTGCGCGCACGGTGCGGGCATAGTAGGCCCACTGCACGGCAATCAGGGCGATGATCACCTTGTCCACACCCTGACCCAGCACGGCCAGCAGGATCAACGCGATGAGAATGGCGGGGAAGCTGAGCTGCATGTCGACGGTGCGCATGATGATCGAATCCACCCGCCCCCCGAAGTACGCCGCCATCATTCCGACCGTCGTGCCAATGGTCAGGGCCACGATCATGCTCATTACGCCCACCATCAGGCTGATCCGCAGTCCGTAGAGGATTCCGCTGAGCATGTCCCGCCCCATATCGTCCGTGCCCAGCCAAAACACCATGCCCGTCCCCAGGGATTTCTCGCCGGGAGGGAGGCGGCCGTCCATGATGTCCAGCACCGCCAGGTCGTAGGGATTCTGGGGCGTAATCAACGGGGCGAACACCGCCAGCAACACGATTGCCATGAAGACGGTCAGGCCCAGCATCGCCAGCCGGCTTTCGCCGAAATCCGAAATGAAGCGCCGTAAGGGGGAATGGGCCGCCGCGCCCAACTGCTCCGATTCCGCCTCGGTACCGTGGGTGAGGGTGGTCATGATTTCATCTCTCCCAGGCGCACACGGGGATCGAGCACCGAATAGAGGATATCGACCACCAGGTTGATGAAGATGAACAGGAACACGATAAAGACCAGATACGCCACCACGATGGGACGGTCCAGCACGGCCAGGGAATCGATGATCAGCTTGCCCATTCCCGGCCAGGCAAAGACGGTTTCCGTCACCACCGCGAAGGCCACCACGGAGCCGAACTCCAATCCCAGCACCGTCAGCACCGGGATGAGGATGTTCTTCAGGACGTGCACTCCGATCACCCGGCGTGTGCGCAGTCCCTTGGCCCGGGCGAACTTGACGTAGTCCTGCAACAGGGTTTCCCGCATGCCGGCCCGGGTGAGGCGAATCACCAGGGACATCTTGAACAGGGCCAGGTTGAACGCGGGCATCACCAGATGCTTCAATCCGTCCAGGGTGAAGGCGCTGCTGCGGATGCCCAGGAATTCCCCCAACTCCCCGCGCCCGGTGGAGGGCAGCCACCCCAGCATCACCGCGAAGATCATGATCAGCATCAGGCCCACCCAAAAAGTGGGCAGGGAGAATCCCAGGATCGATCCGGCCATGATCGAGCGGCCGGAAAGGGACCCGGGCCGCAGCCCGGCCCACATCCCCAGCGGAATACCGATGAAGATGGCCATCGCCATGGCGGTCAGGGCCAGTTCCATGGTGGCCGGGAAGCGCTCCGCGATCAGCCGCAACGCCGATTCCCCATGGGCGAAGGACTTGCCCATGTCCCCCTGGACGGCATTGCGGATGAAAATCAGGTACTGCATATGGAAGGGGCGGTCCAGGCCCATGGCGCGGATGGCGCGTTCCCGTTCCTCGAAATCGGCTTCATCCGAGATGAAGATATCCACGGGGTTCCCCACGATGAACACGCCCGAGAACACCAGCAGGGACATCACGAATATCACGATCACACTCTGCATCAGGCGCCGGATGAGAAAAACGGCCATGGCGATCAGGGGAAATGATCCGGGCGGCCTGTTCCGCGTCACGCCCTATGACGGTGCGCAGGCCCATTGCCGGGAATGGATGGGGGACCGGGAAGGACGGCGCGAAAGGCCTCCTTCCCGGCCGGGTTTTGCTATGAGGGAAGATTACCGCTTCTTGAGGGACATGACCAGGGTCGCCTCATCCGCCCGCGGCTCGTACCAACTGCCCTTCTTGGTGGCCCAGGTATTCACCTGATAGTGGAGCGGAATGATGCCCAGTTCCCGCATGGCGATGGCGGTGGCCTCCTGAAGCAGCTTCTCGCGCTTGGCGTCGTTTACCGTGGCGAGGGCCCGGGACAACCGCCAGTCCATCTCCGCATTGGAAAAGCGCCCGCGGTTGGTCAGCCCCATCCCGGTGTCTCTATTGTGGGTGGCCAGCAGCGCCCGCAAGGGGGAGGAGGATTCGCCCGTGCCCGAACCCCAGCCCACCAGGATGAAGGAGTAGAGCCGCTTGGTGGCGTTGGAGAAGAACACCGACTTGGGCATGGTGTTCACTTTGGTCTTGATGCCGACCCGGGTCAGCATCTGGGCGATGGCCTGGCAGATCTTGGCGTCGTTGATGTAGCGGTTGTTAGGACCATGAATGGTCAGCCCGAAGCCGTTGGGATACCCGGCCTCCCGGAGCAGCTTTTTGGCCCCGTTGGGGTCGAACTTTTCCGGCGACAGCTTCGAACTCCAGCCGAAGAAGCCCTTGGGCAGCAACTGGCCGGCCGGGATGGCCACCCCTTCCATCACCTGGGAGACGATGGCGGGACGGTTGATGGCCTTGGAAATGGCCCGCCGCACACGCCTGTCGCGCAGGGGGTTCCAGCCGCCGGCATCGGTTACGAAGGGGGAGTCGTCCCGGTCGTGGTCCAGGTGCAGGTAGATCACCCGGCTGGATACCCCCTGGGAGAGAACCAGGGATTTATTCTTCTTCAAACGCTCGATGTCGGCGGTGGGCACCTGGTCGATCATGTCCACGTCACCGGCCAGCAAGGCCGCCACCCGCGCCGGGTGGTTGGTGATGGGCTTGAATGTCACCCGTTTCCAGGCGGGTTTCGCGCCCCAGTAATTTTCATTGCGCTCCAGCACAACCCGGTCCTCACGCACCCACTCCACGAACTTGAAGGGGCCCGTGCCGTTCAGGCCGTCCCCCTTGTTGAGTTGCTCGGTGGACTTGCCCTTGGAGCGGCGGGACATGATGTTGAGCTGGGAGAGGTCGTTGGGCATCAGCGGGTACGGCTTGGCGGTCTTGAGAATCAGCGTGTACGGGTCCGGGGCCGTGGCCGATTTGATCTGCTTGGTGTAAATCCCGAAGCTGGAGGGGCTGTTGGGAACGTTGGGCGCCCGCTGGAAGGTGTACAGCACGTCCGCCGCGGTGAAGTCGGAGCCGTCGTGGAACTTCACGCCCCTGCGCAGCTTGAACTCCCAGGTGGTGTCGTCCAGCGTCTTCCAGGAAACCGCCAGGCCGGGGTCGTGACGGATATTCTTGTCGGTGTGCACCAGCCGGTCGAAAATATGCCGGGCCATGGCGTTGTTCGGGCCCAGGTTATGATAGTGGGGATCCATCGAACTGGGTTTGGAAAACATCCCGATCCGCAGGGTTTGGGCCATCCCTACGGAGCCCACGGATCCTATGGCCAGGAGGGCAATCAGGGCCAGGGCTGCAATGCGCAATTTGTTCAACATGGGGACCTCCTTCAGTTGGCTGGGTTTCGATTTCCCGCCCCTGGAAAGTTTTCCACGGATAGGATGCGGAATGCACCAAAAACTGGAACATCCCATTGGATATCAGCGGTACACAAAACCTGCACCAGCCTTAAAGGGTTGTCAACATTGGAGTTCCACTCCATCCAGCTCTTCGGTTTCCCCTGGGTGCGAGCCGGAGGATTGACGGCCGGGGAGGAGCACTCTTCCCCCACCGGCACCGTACCACGGAAGCGCGAAGGGACCCGCTTTTTTTTCTCCCGGAGCCTATGGTACTCTTGCATCACAAAGCGCAGGGTGACCGGCTCCATCGGTGACCCATACCATGCGATTTGCCGGAGATATCCGGCCCACTTCTGCCAGAGTTGAATATTATCCCATGATGCCCATCGAAGATTTGCAAGCCATGCTGGAAGGCTCCTTTGCGGGAGGCGAGGTGCGCCTCTCCAGCCCCATGGGGGACAACAATCATTTTCAATGCGTCGTCGTATCCGACCAGTTCGAAGGCAAAACCATGGTGGAACGCCACCAGTTGGTCTACCAGGCCATGGGGGATGCCATGGCGGAAGCCGTCCACGCCTTCGCCCTGAAAACCTACACCCCTTCCCAATGGGAAAACATCTCTTCCGGTTCCGGCTCCTGACCGGGCTTTTCGATTTCCCCTTGCAGCTTTTCAATTCCCTGAAGGGAAAGCGGCAGCGGAGGGAGGGATGCCCCGGCCCGCGTTTATCGGCATTGTTGGCTGCATTGCTGGCTTGCGTCCTGATCCTGGCGCCTCTTTCCATACCGGCTGAGGAAGAGCCCACCAATTATTGGGACCTCTCCACACCCTCCCGTCAGGAATCCCGGCAGGACGATTCTCCATCCGCCACCGATCCGGCAACCGAGCCAGCCCAGCCGGCGGAATCTCCCTCGCCCCGGAACACCGCCACTGAAACCGGCGCG
>CAZOXD010000136.1:0-3511 GCA_964583525.1 uncultured Pseudomonadota bacterium | reverse complement strand
AACCGGCGCGGCAACCGGTACGGCAACCGAAGAACAGCCCGCCGCACCCTCCAATGCAACCACCGTGGAGCAGGGGCCGGCCGGAACGGGGGACGCCGCTGCGGAAGGGGACGGGCAGGATTCCGCCGCACCTCCCCGGGTAGGGCGGGGGACGCTGGAGGATCAACCCGGGGCGGGGGCCGGCAGGGAAGCCACAGAGAATGCCGCCGGGGATGCCGCCGGGGATGCCCCCGGGGAAACCGCAGTGAATGGCGCCGGAGAGGTCTCGGAGGCCACAAAGTATACCACCGCGGATGCCGAGGATGCCGCCAGGAACACGGTCCGTGAACCGGCCGGGTATTCGCCTTCCGCCGGAGAGGAAGAAAGCCTGGAGGAAACGCCCCCCAGCCCTGAGGAATTGGCCGGCCGCGGCGTGGATACCCTGTACCGGCTTGGCCTCCAGGCCAGGAAGGAAGGCCGTGCGCGGCGTGCCGAATCCTATTTTCGCAACATCCTGCGCCGCGCCCCCTACCACTTTCCGACCCGCCTCACCCTGGGAAGGATTGCCCTGCGCCGGAACCCCCGCCGGGCCCTGGAGCACTTCCGGATCGCCAAGCAGGTCTATCCCTCCTCCGAGGACGTCAACTACCTGCTGGGACAGGCCCTGGAGGCGCTGGGCCGCCACCTGGAAGCCGCGGAGGCGTACCGGCAGACCATCTACATCAATCCGCGGAACTACAATGCCAACAAGCGGCTGCGGAACATTTTGCGGAGGCTGCGCTCGGAAAAATCCGTTGTGCAGATAGCGGCCGAGGCGTTTTACGCCAATCCCAGCCTGGCCACCCTGACCCTGTTCGGGAAGGTCGTGATGAGCAACGCCGAGCCCCGGCAGGCGATCCTGGAATTCGAGGAGATAAGGCGGCGTCAGCCGGAATTGCCCGAGGCGGATTTGTGGATGGCGCGCGCCTACAGGGCCTTGCAGGACGAGGATGGCGAAATCCGCGCCTACAGCAATTATCTCAACGGCAATCCCAAGGCGGCCGGGGTGCGGTTGCTGCTGGTGGAACGGCTGGCGGGCCAGGGATGGTTCCAGAAGGCCGCGGTGTACCTGAAGCCGTTCACGGAACCGGATCTGAAAGGGATCACGCCCTTGCAAAGCGCCCGGATCACCTTCCTGCGGAGCCGTCTGCGGAGCGCCCGCCGCGATCCCGAAGGCGCGGCGGAACTGCTGTTGCAGGCCCAACAGCAAAAGTACGATCCCAGGGAAATCGAGCGGGCCTTCACGGAGGATCTGGCGCTCTATCCGGAGGCCGCCACGGTATGGTTTTCCTTCGGCCTGTGGCTGGAAGCCAACCGCCGGCCCGGGGAGAGCGCGGAGGTCTTCCGGCAGGCGGCCCTCATCGACCCGGCGTATGGCTGGAAATCCCGCGAGGCCCTGGAACGCCTGCTATCCCAGGGAAAGGCCCGGGAGGCGGCCCGGCTGGCCCTGGCCCAAATCTCCTTTGCGCAAGGCGAAGAAACCGGCGCGCTGGCCCATCTGGAAACCATTCCCGCCGGGCACCCCCTGGACCCCGAGGCTTCCCTGCTGCGCGGGAAGATTCACCGAAAAAACAACAACCTGGACGCGGCCCTGGACGCTTTTACCCGCTACGTGTTCTCCTTCCGGGACCGCAACGGGATAATCTACGCCCGGGGCAACCTGTTCTGGAAACTGGACCGCAAGGAAGAAGCCGTGGCGGCCTGGATGGAAAATCCGGATGTGCTGATCCGGCAGCCCTGGGTGATGCTCAAGGTGGCGCAATATCACCAGGAGCGTGGAAACGCGCGGCAGGAGATGCAAATCCGCACCCGGCTTCTGGAAGCCCTCCCCGCTAACCAGGACAATCCCATCCGGCTGGGAGACCTCTACGAGGCGGAAGGGCGCGGGAGGAATGCACTGGAACTCTGGAGCCACCTGATCGAATTGCGGCCCCGCGACCCGGAGTTGCTGCTGCGCACGGCCCGGGGCTGGATCGCCCTCGGCGAGAAGGAGCGGGGGCTGGGCCTGCTGAAACGGGCCGCGCAAATGCAGCCCCTCCCGGCCGGGGACGCCGCGCTGCTGGCGGGCGCCCTCTATGAAACCAACCAGTACGCCGAGGCGCTGGAATTTTATTGGGGACTCTACAAGACCCAGCCCGATCATCCGGAACTCCCCAAGGTGTTGCCCGTATTGGCCCTCAACGTCCCCACGGAAAAAGCGGTGTTGCAGGCCGCGGCCAGGCTGGCTCATGACCACGGAAGACTGGAGCAGGCCGCGGAAGTCCTGGAAATCCTCATCAACCAATCCCCGCGGGACTCCGACTCCCGATTGGCGTTGGCCGAAATCTACCTGCGCCTGGAGAAACCACGGGCGGCGGGGCAGGTGCTCTCCGGCAAGGACGCCGTCCCCGAAGACAACGAGGCCGGACTGAGTCTCTTGGCCACGGTGCAGGAACGCACGGGGGCCCACCAGGGATTGGCCGATACCCTCGTCAAGCTGCGCCGCCTGCGGCCGGACGATGGCCTCCTCGCCCGCAAGCTGGGGCTGCTGCGGATTCGCCTCGGCCAGTCTCCCCGGGCCCACCCCCTGCTGGAGCAGGCCCTGGCCGGGAATCCCCGGGACACCGAAGTGCTGCTGGCATTGGCGCAGATCGAGGCGTCCCGGGGAAAGAAGGAAACCGCGCTGGCCCATCTCAACACGCTGCTGCGGATCGACCCCGGGCACGGGGCCGCCAAGCGGCAGCGGATGAACCTGCTGGTGCGCATGGCCCGCTGGGACGAGGCCATCCCCGTCCTGGAAGACTGGCTGACCGGGCATTCCGGCGATTCCACTGCGCGCTACAACCTGATCACGGCCTACCTGTACAGCTACCGCAACGAGGAGGCCCGGCCCCACTACGAGAAATTGCGGAAAATCAACCCGGGCCGCGCCCGCCAACTGAAGCGCTACTTCCCTTGATTCCCTGCTGGACGTGGAGGTGTACTGCAACTGCAACCACACCCCTCCCCTGGCCTGCGGAATCGCTTGCGAGTCGCACGATTCTCCCCTCCCCACGGCAATTTGAACAGCCCCGTAGAGGGGAAACTGCACCGGCCTACCCCACCCTCCCGCCGGGTTTCCATTGCACTACCGGTTCCATTGTACTGCCGCGGTGCTCCTTCCCTCCCCGCTGGGCAAGGAGGGAGAACTGCGACTGCAACCGCAACCCCTCCCCTTTACCCTATCAATGGGGCCGATGTTGATCTAACTTTCTGGGACTCGCTCTCCCGCACACAGTGGGAGTGGCAGTCATCTGCGTCTATCTGCGTTCATTTGCGGATTCGTAGTTGCCATTCGCTTCTCTCCTTCCCTCCCATCCCCGCCCTGCGATGCGTTCAGGTCAGGACGTGGCTCAACGCTCGGGGGAATCGGGTTCCTTTCGTAATTCCGAGTCCTCCCCATAGAACCCGCTATTCCCGCCCCCATCCCCCTCGCCCCTGCCGCCCGGCCTTTCGGGCTCCCTGGACCCCCCGG
>CAZOXD010000135.1:0-13940 GCA_964583525.1 uncultured Pseudomonadota bacterium | reverse complement strand
GCCCGCATCTGTCACCGTGTGCAACCTGGAAGGCCCGTGATAAAAGCTGAAAGCGGATAAGGGGATTGCTGGGCAATCCGTTCCCCGGAGCAATCGGAGCAAATGGATTTCTTTTTTTCGCCGCCCCCCCCAATTTGACCCCTCCCCGTTCCTTTGCCACACTATCGGCCTCCTGAAGGGGGTAGACGATTCCTGACCACAAGGCTTTGGGGTAAATGGGAAAGGGGGTGCCGGGATGAAGGAGCCGACGTTCACCCTGGGCATCGAGGAGGAATACCTGCTGGTGGAGCGGGAGTCACGTGAGTTGATCCAGGAGGCGCCGGCGGAGTTGTTCGCCGAGTGCGAAACGGCGCTCACGGACCAGGTGACCACCGAGTTCCTCCAGTCCCAAATCGAAGTGGGCACGCGGGTGTGCGGGACGGTGGCCCAGGCGCGCAACGACCTTGCGCACCTGCGCCGCACCATCGCCCGGCTGGCGGAAAAACGCGGGCTGGCCATCATCGCCGCGTCCACTCACCCATCGGCGGACTGGGTGGACCAGCTCCACACGGACAAGGATCGCTACCACACACTGGCGCGGGACATGCAGGCCCTGGCGCGGCGGCTGGTCATCTGCGGCATGCACGTCCATGTGTGCATCGACGACGAGGACCTGCGCATCGACCTGTTGGGCCAAAGCAGTTATATCCTGCCCCACCTGCTGGCCTACTCGACCTCCTCACCCTTCTGGCATGGGCAGGACACGGGGCTCAAGTCCTACCGTCTCTCGGTGTGGGACGCCATGCCGCGCACGGGACTGCCCGAGCACTTCGAAAGCTGGGGCGAGTACCAGCGGCACCTGGACGTGCTGATCCAAACCGGGGTCATCGAGGACGCCACCAAGGTGTGGTGGGACGTACGGCCCAGCGCCCGCTTCCCCACTCTCGAGATGCGCATCACCGACGTGTGCACCCGCCTGGAGGACGCCATCTGCTTGGCGGCGGTCTTCCTGTGCTGGTTGCACTTCCTCTACCGGCTGCGTTTGGATAACCAGCGTTGGCGGCGCTATTCCAACTTCCTCCTCAACGAGAACCGCTGGATGGCCCAGCGCTACGGCTTCGAGAAGGGGCTGATCGACTTCGGCAAGGGCAAGGTGATGCAGGTTCGTGAAATGGTCGAGGAATTGCTGGATTTGATCCGCCCCGATGCAGAGCACTTCGGCTGCCTGGCCGAGGTGGAGCATGTGCGCACCATCGTGGCGCGGGGCACCTCGGCGGATTGGCAGGTGAAACACTACCGCTCCGCCTTGGCCGAGGGGGCCTCCCCGGCCGAGGCCCTCAACGCCGTAGTGGACATGCTGATCCGCGAAACCACCGCCGGGCTGGAATCACCGGAATCGCAGGTTGCCCCGGAAGGATAGGACGCCGGCCCTGGCCGAGAGGGGATGAATCCCCGCCGGGACGACGGGCGCTTACCACAATACGGTTCAGTTAAGGCGGAATCATTGTGAAAAAGCCACGTCCTTCGAGACACTCGCTTCGCTCGTTCCTCAGGAACGCGGCTTTTTTCCGTGTTCCTGAGGAAGGCGCCTGAGGCGCCCGTCTCGAAGGGCACGGAAAAAATATGAATTTCATGCTCCCATTTTTAACTGAACCGTATTGGCGCTTTACCACCCCGCCGCGCTTTTGATGTTGCCCGCAAGGCGGCCCTTGCGCATCTTTTCCACCGGCAGGAAGCGCGGTTTTTTCAGCTTGACCGCCACGGGCGCGACGATCACGGGAAGGGCCCTGGGCATCACGGAGATTTGGGCCGGCAGGAGGCCCGCGGGCTGGCCATCCAGTTCCAGGTGCACCGGCCCGGCGAGGGCCGAGATGCGCATCCGTTCCACGCTTTGCCGGGTCAGCGCCCCGTTCCCCTCCCCTCTCTTCCGCAGGGGGGGAAACCATACGCCGGCCAGACCGCGCAGCATCGCCCAAGGCGTTCCGGGTTCCAGCCAAGCCAAATCGAGCATCCCGTCCGCCGGGTCCGCCATGGGGGCGATCTTCCCCAACGAGGGATAATACCGTCCGCACATGACCAGAGCCAGAGGGCACGGACCCTGGTGGAGAGTGCTGCCCATGGATTCGATCCGCACCCGGGGACCCTGGCCGGAAAATGCGTCCTTCAACACATCCGCCAGATGAGGCAGGAAATCGAACAGACCGGCTTCCGGCTTGCGCCATTCGCCGCGCAACTGCCCGGTCAGTCCCAGGCATGCGCCGTTGAGGAAGTACCGCGTGAGGCGTTCTCCTCCCGCCCCCTGGCACACGGCCCGCCCCACGTCGAAGGGAAGGGTATGCCCGGCGGTGAGGATCTCCAATTGCCGGGAAAGGTCCCGGGGCATTCCCAGGGTGCGGTTCCAACGCCCGGGCCGGGAAAAGGAAAGGAAACCGATCTTGAGGTTTTCGCGATGGGACGCGGCCAGTTCCATGATGCCGTTGACCGTCCCGTGCGCCATGGCGTCCCCTCCCACCGTGACGATTTTCCGGTAGCCCTTCATGGCGCTTTGCCGGGCCACCTGCGAGGCCTCCTCCGGCCCATCCACCACGGTCACCTCCGCCGGCGCCAATTGCCGGAGAATATCGCGCTGGTGGGCCATCCATTGGCGCCCGTCCCGGTTGCCATCGCCGCTGGGGTCGAGGATGATTTCCGTGGCTTCGTTCATCTAAGGTACGCGGCCCATTCCGGAGAAGGATGCGATGAGAGCGGGGGCTGGGATCGGACACCCCCGGGAATCGTCTTCTATCAAGGATAGCGCACTGTTTCGACGGAATCCACGCCTGGAATGGCCGCCGCGATCGGCTCCAGGCGGGCCGGGTCTCCCAGCAGCACGATCCGCATCCGTTCGGGATGATGGGCCTCCTGCAACGCCCCCAGAATATCCCCGGCCGTCGCCTCCTCCATATTGCGGCGATTGGTTTCGTCATCCTCGGTAACCACGCCGTGGAGCGCTTGCACCACATCCAGCGCCAGCATCTTTTCCGGCGTATCCCGCCTGAAGGGATGGGAATTGATGAGGGCCGAGCGGGCCAGCTGAATTTCCTCCTCGGTCACACCGCCGGACACCAGTTGCTCATAGAGCGAGATCATCAAGGGCACGGCCTCGGCGGTGTGTTCGGCGGAGGGGAAGGTATAGAGCGTGAAGGGAGCCACCCGGTTGCGCGGAAACCGGCCCATGGCGGCCTCGTACCAGCAGCTGGCCCCGTAGGAGTATCCCCGCTCGCCCCGCACCTCGCGGAAGAGGCGCGAGTTCATGTCGCCCCCGAAGATCCAGGAGATCATCCGGTGCAGGTGCCATTGGGGATCGTTGCGGTGGGTGGAAAACGATCCCAGCACCACCTCGTCGGTATTGGTGCCGCTGTCCGGAACGATGGTCACCACACGCCCCGGCGGCTGCGGGGGCGTAAAATCCTCCCAGGGGTTCACCCCATTGCCTTGCGCGAAGGCGGGGATTTTCAGGCGGGAGGCCGCCAGGGATTCCACCGTCTTGCGGGACTCTCCCGAGACCACACCCAGGATGGGCTCCCCCGGCGTGAAAAGCCGGCGGTATTGCGCGCGCACGTCCTCCAGTGTGCACTGGCGAAGCCCCGAGACCTGCCCGTCCGCCAGATAGGATTGGGGCCCTCCGCCATAGGAGCGGTGCAGATAAACTTCCTGGGCTCGCAATTGCTTGGATTCCTCCCGCTCGGACTGCCAGCCGCTGATCAATTCCTCCCGCAGCCGTTCGAATTCCCCCGCGTCGAACCGGGGTTCGTTCAAGGCCAGATTCAGCAACTCCAGCGTCCCTTCCAATTGCGGCGTCAGCGTGAGCAGGCGCAGGGCGCAATGATCGTTGGCCAGGCCGAATCCCGCCGCGGCGCCCATTCTTTCCAGCCGGCCATTGAATTCCGCATTGTCCATCCCGCCCGCCCCCATCAGCATCAGCCGCAGGGTAATCCGGGACAGTCCCTGCATATCCGGCGGGTCCAGACAGGCCCCCGCGCGGGGGAAAACCAATTGCAGTTGAGTGAGCGGCCGCCCGGGGGTGTGCCGGTGCAGGAAGTTCATGCCGGGGCCTCCTCGCGATCACATTTCCCTCCAGCGCCGTTTCCATCCTTGGGAGCACCCCCCTTCCGAGAACCCGGGCGCTGGACGATGGAGAGGCGGTGCGCGCCGGTAATGTAACGCCGCAGCGCCTCGAGCGCTTCCGGCACGGTCACCTCGCACACGGCGGCCAGCAGGGACTCGCCGAAGCAGGGGTCCCCGGTGGCCACGGCGTTCCCACCGATCTGCCGGGCCAGCCCCATGTTGGTGCGCAGGGAGGAATAGGCCGAGAGGCGGAGCTGATTGACGGCCCGCTCCCGTTCCCCGGGGGAAATGGAATCGCTGTCCAGGGATTGCAGCAATTCCAGCACCGCCTGGGAGGCCTCCTCCGCGGCCACACCGTGCTGAAGGGCCACATCCACCACGAACAGGGCCGGGGAGGTCAGCAGCATCTCGGCGTCCATGGTGTAACAGGAAACGTGCGTGCCCAACCCCCCCAGAACGATGCGCCGATAGAGCGGGGAGGATTGCCCGGCGGAGAGCAGGGCGGAGAGCATCACCAACGCCGGAAGATCGGGGTGGGTCAGCCCGGGGGTGCGCCATCCCAGCAGCATATATTCCGAGGTGATGCGGTCGTGGGTGATCTCCCGGCGCCGGCTTTCTTCCCAGGGCGCATCCGGAGGCGGGGGAATGGGGCGGGGTTCGCCGGGTTCCAGATCCCCATAGGCGCGCTCCAGCAGTTCCACCACCCGCGCCTCGTCGAACCCCCCCGCCACCACTACCACAGCCCGGTTGGGCGCATAGTGGGCCTGATAGAAGCGCCGGAAATCGTCGCCGGAAAAGGCCCGCACCTGCTCGGGGTATCCGATGACGGGATGCCGGTAGGGATGCCCGGAAAATGCCTCGGCCATGGCGGTTTTCCAAAATTGTTCCGAGGGCATGTCGTCGTACATGTTCATTTCCCCCAGCACCGCCCCCCGCTCCGCCTCGATCAGTTCCGGGCTGAGCCGCAGATTGGCCATGCGGTCCGCCTCCAACCCGATCACCCGTTCCAGGTTCGCGGTGGGTATGTTCACGTGATAGGCCGTGGTGTCGTAGGATGTGAAGGCGTTGAGGCCCACGCCGCCCGCTTCCGCGATGATGCGGTCGAAGTCCCCGTCCCCGAGGGTGGCGGTCTCCCGGAACATCATGTGCTCGAAGAAATGCGCCAGGCCCCGCTGGTCTTCCCCCTCCGATGCGCTGCCCACGGTGTACTGGGTCAGGTAGGCGGCCACCGGACTGATGGGATTGTGCACCAGATAGGCTTCCAGCCCGTTGTCCATGCGATAGCGGTTGACAGGATAAGCGTCCATGAACGTATAGGTTTGCACCGCTTCCAAATCGGCCTCCTCCGGTGTGGGGAGCAGGGTTGATTTCCGGTCCCGGCCATGGTTCCGGTCATGGTTTCGGCCACCGCTCCGGCTCAATTTCCAGGGAAAATGCCGGGGCCAGGGGCCGCTGAGGTTCAATCTTTGAATCTATAGCAAAATCCGGGAGGCAGGAAGTGGGTTCCATCTTTAGGTAGTGAATCAGTTTGAAATATTACTGTCATTGCTGAGCAAAGCGAAGAATCCCGCCCCGATCCTGAAATCCCAAAACCACGCCAAATAGATTCTTCGCTTCACTCAGCATAACAAATGCCGGCAAACAAATGGCGCAATCGCAAATGGAACAAGGGGCGGATATTCATGAGTGGAATTTCAAACTGACCCATAACCCATTTTGTTCCGGGACTTGAGGTTTCCCGGCAATTCCGCTATTGAGTTGCGTTGCTCACGATCATTTGCAGGGGAGTACAGGGGGTCCCCGATCGTCGCCGCAAGCATTCGGTCCCAGCCTGCGTGGCTGGGGCGGGAATCGGCGAAGGAGGAACGAGCCGCCAGCCGTACCTGGTGCTTCGCACCGGAAGATCGCACCGAATGATCTCGCACCACGATTCGATTACCTGATCGCTTTCAGGCCATCAGGCAATCATAACGAATAACAATTGGATGAACCGGAACCTTCCGGCTCGAAATTCCGTCCCAACGCACCATCGGAGAGAACCATGATCAAGCCATACGGAGCCGACCGGTTGAATCCCCTTCATGCCGGGGGCGAGGATCGGCTCAGCGCCCTGCTCGCCGAGGCCGGCGGGCTGCCCTCCCTCCTGATATCCTCCGGCGCTGCCGGAAACGCCGTGATGCTGGGGGCGGGATACTTTACTCCCCTCACCGGGTTCATGGACATGGCCGAGAGCCGGCAGGTGGCCGAGGCGATGCGCCTCTCCTCCGGCCAGTTCTGGCCCGTGCCCATCATCAATATCGTGCCGGGGGAGCGCATGGTTGGGGAAATCACCGCCGGCGGCCGCATCGCCCTGCGGGATCCCAACGTGGACGGGAACCCTGTCATCGCCCTCCAGGAAGTCACCGCGATCGAGGAAGCGGGCCCGGACTGGATGGCTTCCGTTGCCCGGCAGGTCTACGGCACGGACGATGGGGAGCATCCGGGCGTGGCGGCCTTCCTGGGAGCCGGGAACACCACAGGGAATATCGTAGTGTCGGGCCCGATCCAGGTGCTCAATTATTCCTACTTCCGCGATGAATTCCCGGATACCTTCTTCACCGCTCCGGAAATCCGGGAGATGATTTCGCAGATGGGCTGGGAAAAAGTGGTTGCCTTCCAGACCCGCAACCCGATGCATCTGGCTCACGAGGAACTGTGCCGCCTGGCGCAAAAGGCCGTGGGAGCCGACGGGATCCTGATCCACATGCTGCTCGGAAAACTGAAGCCCGGCGATATCCCCGCCGAGGTCCGCGACGCGGCCATCCGCAAGATGGTGGAACTTTATTTCCCGGAAAACACCGTCATCATCACCGGATACGGATTCGACATGATGTATGCCGGGCCCCGCGAGGCGCTGCTGCACGCCATTTTTCGCCAGAACGCCGGAGCCAGCCATTTCATCATCGGCCGCGACCACGCCGGGGTGGGGGATTACTACGGGCCCTTCGATGCCCAGGACATCTTTGACGAAATTCCACGGGACGCCATGCAAATCGAGATCTTCAAGGGCGATCACACCGTGTTCTGCTACAAGTGCGACAAGGTGGTGATGATGCGGGACTGTCCCCATGGCCGGGAGGACTACATGATTCTCTCCGGCACCAAGGTGCGGGAAATGCTCTCCAGGGGCGAGGTGTTGCCCAAGGAATTCGCGCGCCCGGAAGTGGCGGAAATTCTGTCCGCCTACTACAGTTCCCAGCCTGGGTAGTAGAGGCGGGGGCCGGGATTTTCCGGGGGGGATGCGCAGCAGAAGCCTTGACGGTTCTGGTGTCAAGACGGTGCTGATGTTAAGACCGTGCTGGTGTTAAGACGGTGCCGGAGTCATGACACCGCCCGAGCCGGGGTTGTTATAAGTTACACGTTGGGGTCCTGGAACATGATCCCCTGGGATTCCAGGTGAGACTGGCTCCGTTGCGCTTGCAGCTTCGACCCGGCTTCCCAATCCAGCCGAGCCTGCTCCTTATCACCCATCCGGGCGAAGATTTCCGAGCGGCCGAAGTAGGGGTGGGGATAATACTCGCACAACTCGATGGATTTGTTGAAATCCTCCATGGCCTCCTCGTAACGCTTCAGGCCCAGATAGGCCGTGCCGCGGGAGCAGAACACCTTCTCGTTCCGGTCGTTCTTGCGGATGTATTCCGAGTAGTCCTCGATGGCGCCGTCCAGGTCCTTCATCTTCATGCGCGCGGTGCCCCGGCTGTAATAGGCCATCGTGAAGCCGGGGTTCTCCTCCAGTATCTCAGTGAAGGCGGCGATGGCCTCCTCGTACTTCTCTTGTACAAAGGCGATTTTCGCCTTGTCCAGCAATGATTTGTTCATGATGATGATTGCAGGGTCGTCAATGGATTCAGTGGATTCGGTGGATTCGGTGGATTCGGTGGATTCGATGGATTGCGGGGTTGCGGATTCCTTTTATCATACACCGATCCCGGAGCGGCACCAGCTTTCTGACCGCCCTTCACTTTTCCATAGTCGAGAACAGCGGATTGTACCCTTTGGAAGAAATGGCGCCTGAATTCCGGGACTCCCAGGACACAAGCAGCGAAAATTATGATAGGGAAGTTTGGGGGAACGAACAAGGCTGTGCAGACTGTGTGGGCTGTGCAAATGGGAAATGCCGGACAGAGGGGAAGGCAATGGCAATTACCCACAGACAAATACCCGCTGGCAAACACACGCGGGCAAACACACATGGTGAGGTGAACCGGTGGGGGTTTGTCCGCGCACTGGCAGGCGGGTATGAAAGATCGGCTATGAAAAAGCGGGTATAAAAAAAATCCAGGCTTTCAATCCGGTAAAACCAGCGGTGATTCACCCCACCGGGAACACCACACACGAAAGAGCACAATGCCCATGAAGGTAGCGGTCCTGGGAGGCGGGGTGGTCGGAGTGGCCACGGCCTATTACCTGGCGCGGGCCGGGCACGAGGTGACGGTGCTGGAGCGCCGCGAGGGGGCGGGCCTGGAAACCAGCTTCGCCAATGCCGGCCTGATCACTGCCGGGCACGCGGAGGCCTGGGCGGGGCCGGGTGTGCCCTTGAAGGTGCTGAAGGGATTGGGGCGGGAGGATTCTCCGGTGTTGATGCGGTTGCGGGCCGATCCACGAATGTGGGCCTGGTGCTGGCGGTTTCTGCGCAATTGCAGCGCGGAAAAGTGGCGGCGGCATTCCCTGCGCTCCCTGCGTTTGTCGGTCTACAGCATGGAGGCATTGCGGGAACTGCAGGCCGAAACAGGAATCGCCTACGGCGAACGGCGGCGGGGCCTGTTGCTGGTCACCCGCGACCCACGGATGCTTGAGGGCTGGATGGAGGCATTGCGCATGGCCAGGGAAGGCGGCGTGGCCGGCGAGGCGCTGGACGGTCCGGCCTGCGAACGGGTAGAGCCCGCCCTGCGGACGGCTCGGGAACGGGTCTGCGACGGCCTGCACTTCCCCGGCGACGAGAGCGGCGACTGCCACCTCTTCACCAGCCGTTTGGCAGAGCATTGCCGCGATCTGGGAGTCGAATTTCGCTACGAAACCGCCGTTGCCGCCATTCCGGTCAGCGGGGGCAAGGTGACGGGGTTGGTGCTGGAAGGGAATGGTGTCGCCGCCAAGAGGGAGCGTCGGGAACCGGAGACCCTCGCCGCGGATCACTACGTCCTCACGGCAGGCCCGCAATCCGCTCTGCTGGCCGCGCCCCTGGGAATTCGTCTGCCCATCTACCCCATCAAGGGATATTCCATCACCTTCCCCACCGACGGCTCGGAGCGGGTTCCCACCATCCCCCTGAGCGACCTGGACCACAAGTTGGGGGTGAGCCGCCTGGGGGACCGGCTGCGGGTGGCGGGAACCGCCGAGTTTGCCGGGTACGACACCCGCATTTCACGCGGGCGCATCCATTCCGTGATGAAGGCCGCCCTTGAACTGGTGCCCGAGGGACTGGATGAGGAGGGGGCGGATTTCTGGTGCGGGCTGCGTCCCTCCACGCCCGACAGCCTGCCCATTCTCGGTCCCACCAAACTGGCCAACCTCTCTCTCAACACCGGCCATGGCTCGATGGGATGGACCATGGCCTGCGGAACGGGGAAAATTCTCGCCGATTTGGTCTCGGGCAGGGAGCCTGACTTCGACCTGGACGGTTATTCGATGGAACGCTTCTAGCCACGCTCTCCTCCCGGAGTGTGGAATTCGCAGCGCTCTCCTCCTTGCCCGGGGATTGTTGCGCGTGGTATCTTTGCTGGATTTGAAACCGGGGACAGTGGGATTGTGGGCGGTGGGATTGCGAATGACGGACGGTGATCTTTACACCGGTGATCTTTACAGCAAGGATCAAGACACGGTGGTAAAGACACGGTTATAAAGTATTAAAGACAGCAGGGATCAAAACAATCAGGCAGAATGAAAAAGAAATTCACGGGAACCGAAAATTACATCGCCACCAAGGATCTTCAGGTCGCGGTCAATGCAGCCATTACGCTGGAACGGCCCCTGCTGGTGAAGGGGGAGCCGGGCACGGGAAAGACCATGTTGGCGCACGAGGTGGCCAAGCAACTGGATTTGCCCATCATCACCTGGCACATCAAGTCCACCACCATCGCCCAGCAGGGATTGTACGAATACGATGCCGTCTCCCGCCTTCGCGACAGCCAACTGGGGGAGGAGCGGGTGCGTGACATCAAGAATTACATCATCCCCGGCAAGCTGTGGGAGGCCTTCACCTCGGACACGAAGACGGTGCTGCTGATCGACGAGATCGACAAGGCCGATATCGAGTTTCCCAACGACCTGCTGCTGGAACTGGACCGGATGGAATTCTACGTGTATGAAACCAAGGAGACCATTACGGCCATCCAGCGTCCGATCATGCTGATTACCAGCAACAACGAGAAGGAACTGCCCGACGCCTTCCTGCGGCGCTGCTTCTTCCATTACATCCGCTTTCCGGAAAAGGAAACCATGGAGCAGATCGTGGAGGTGCATCACCCGGGCCTGCACGAGGAATTGATGAAGGAGGCGCTGGAGGTGTTCTTCCAGTTCCGGGAGGTGCAGGGGTTGAAGAAGAAGCCTTCCACCTCGGAACTGATCGACTGGATCAAGCTGCTGATGGTGGAGAACATTCCCGCGGATTACCTGGCCAACCTGGATCTGTCCAAGGAACTCCCCCCGCTCTACGGCGCGTTGCTCAAGAACGAGCAGGACATTCACGCCTTCGAGCGGCTGCGGTTCATGCAACGGCGAATGTAACTGTGCATTTTAGAGGTGCATGCAGCCCCATCTGAGAGGGAAGAGCGGTGTTCGTCGACTTTTTCTACATTTTGCGCGAAGCGGGCGTTCCGGTTTCGACCAAGGAGTTCCTGGGCTTTCTGGGCGCCATGGGGGAGCACGTCATCGAGCCGGACGTGGACGAGTTCTACTACCTGGCCCGCTCCACCCTGGTGAAGGACGAGCGTTTCTTCGATCCCTTCGACAAGGCTTTCGCCAATTATTTCCAGGGCGCGGAAAAATTCCTCGCCATGACCGGTCTGGACATTCCCGAAGAGTGGCTGAAGGCCAACATGGAACGGCTGTTCACGCCGGAGGAATTGGAGGAGATCGAAGCCCTGGGAGGGTGGGAGGAAATCATGCGCACCTTCGCCGAGCGGTTCGCAGAGCAGGACGGGGAACACCACGGCGGGAACAAGTGGATCGGCACAGGCGGCAAAAGCCCCTTCGGCAGCGGGGGATACAACCCGGAGGGCGTCCGCGTCGGCAACAGCGGGCAACGCCAGGGCCGGGCCGTGAAGGTATGGGAACGGCGCCAATACCGGCAATTGGCCGGCAACGTCACCCTCAACACCCGCAACATCAAGATGGCCCTCAAACGCCTGCGCACCCTGACCCGCGAGGGCGTTCCGGACGAGTTGGACATCGACGGCACCATCCGGGAAACGATTCGCCATGGGGTCATGTACGACGTGGAAATGCGCCCCACCCGCCGCAACAACGTCAAGGTGCTGCTCTTCTTCGATATCGGCGGGTCCATGACGCCCTATGTGAAAGCCTGCGAACAACTCTTCTCCTCCACCCGCCACGAGTTCAGGCACCTGGAAACCTACTACTTCCACAATTGCATCTACGAGAACGTATGGCGCGAGGAACACCGCTGGGAGGGAAAAACCAAGACTTTCGACATTCTCCACAAGTATAACCGGGATTACCGGGTGATCATCGTGGGCGACGCGGCCATGAGCCCGTACGAACTGCTCCAGGTGGGGGGGAGCGTGGACCATTTCAACGATGAGCCGGGCATGGTGTGGTTGAACCGGATCAAAGAGGCCTTTCCCCATACGGTGTGGCTCAATCCGGAACCCAGGGACGACTGGTCCTATACCGAATCCATCCGCATCATCAACTCGCTCTTCGATGGCCACATGTATCCGCTGACCCTGGATGGCCTGGGGGAGGCCATGGATCTGCTGCGCAGGCAGTCCATTCGACCCACCACCGTTTCTCCCTTGTGACGAGGCAACTTTGTTCCCGTTTCTGCGCTCCATGGAATACGGGAACGTTTCCACCGAGGAGACCGAGAAGCTGGATGAATCCACCGGGATGAATTCGCCGGGATGGAACCACTGGAATGAAACCGCCAGGCGGCAGGCATGGATTCCGCCGATTTCGGCCTTTTCGGCGCTGCATGCAATTTTGACTGGATTAATTACCGGATTTGTGGATACCTTCTTGACAACGCCCGCACCCGGGCGGGGGATTCAAAATCGGGCCGGGGTTCGTCATTCCCAGCATAATTCAATAATCAACTTTGGTTCGGGAGCGTCATGATTTGTACCCATCGCGTTGAAGACAGCATTTGCATCGTTTCCTTCGAAGGTAATATTGCCCTGGACGGAGTCAACGAGGCCAAGGCATACCTCAAACCCTATCTGGATAGCGATGAGGTGAAAGGGTTGGTCATCAATTTTGAAAAGGTGAATTTCATCGATTCCTCCGGGATCGGCCTCATCGTTTCCATTTTCAAGACCATGCAGCAGAAGGATGGAAAATTCGCCTTGAGCAATCTCAGCAAAAAAAACGAGGAGATCTTCTCCATCACCCGCCTCAACAAGATTCTGGAAATCCATCCATCGGAGGGGGATGCCGTCAGCGCACTGAAAGGCTGATTCCGGCCCCTTTGCTTCCCCACAGGGGAATACCCCGGAAATTCCCGGGATAATTCCGCTGAGGAAATACCACCGGCGAATACCACCGAAGAAAAACCGCCGAAGAAAAACCGCCGATAACCGCAGCCGAAATCCCCGGGCGCTCTTCGCCGGCGCCCGGGGCAGGCAGCGGGCCTCCCTGCCCTTGCTTCAGCCCGCACTCCATCCAGCACTTGAGTAAAATCCTGGACATTGTCCATGTGGATTTCAGCGGGAGCGGTGGGCGTGCTTCCGGATGGGTGCGGGGCGGATGATTTGGGCGTGGCTGGCCCCAAGGAGAGAGCGGTCTCGCACCCGGGCCGCCGGAATGGTTTAGCGGGGAATAGTTGAATAGTTGCGGCGCAAAGGCTGCTAGCGGGCCGCAACCGGGCTGCGGAAGGGGAACACTCCCGCCAGTGCCGGGCGCTGGTTTTCTTGAACCTGCAACTGCAGGTGGGACCTGGTTTGCCGGCATTAGGCTTCCCGCCGTTTCCAACGGGTCTGCTCACAACCGGCAGGGACTTGGCCCCGATCAAGAAAATAGGCTCAAAGAAAATACCAGCTAATCGAACACCGCAGGAGTGTCGAACCTGTTGTTCTCCACCGCGCCGGGATTGCCGTCGATTCCGCTCCCGCTCCCGGCGTTGTTTTCCGACAGCGCTGCCTCCAGACGGGTCATCATGGATTCGACCCGCTGGTTCCATTCATCCGACTGGCCTTCCCGGGATTCCTTGAGACTCAACAATTGGTCCGCGAGATTGAGGGCGGTCAGAAAGGCCAAATTGAGGATGGGCTGTCCCTCGACCCGCGCGTTGACCTCTTCGAAGGCCTCGGTGAGAAGCCGCTCCACCTGCCGGATATGTTCCTCGCCGTGACGGCTGGCGATGTTGAACCGCCTTCCCGCCACATTGATGCCGTGCCAGGAGGCTTCCTGCTCTTCCGGATTCTCGGCATGCCGGGCGTACTCTGTGTATTCAGACACGGGCGACCCTCGTGCGGCGACCCTAAGGTGCAGGTTGAAAATTACCGTCCCTAGTGCTTTTCAACTTCGGGGGCAGAATATCACCCGCCCCGGTGAAATGCAATGAATGCGGGCCGTGGTGCGGGGTAAGTGCAAAGTCCGTAATTTCCGTCATTCCGGGTAACGCAGGGATTCTTGGATGC
>CAZOXD010000134.1:0-14031 GCA_964583525.1 uncultured Pseudomonadota bacterium | reverse complement strand
AGAAACCTCCCACCATCGCTGAACGGGCGCACTACCTCAAGGGGGAATTGGCGAAGCCCGCCGGGGAGCGCCGGCTGACCAACCAGGAACTGGATTCCCAACAACGCCCCTACAAGGTGCATGGCCGGATTGAGGAACTGAAGTAATTCCTTCCATCCCTGTATCCCTCTAGAGAAAAATGGGGGGGCTCAATTCGGTCTTCCCCGGGGAAACGGCGGGGACGTCCCAGGGACGCTGCAGGAACACCGCAGAAACACCGCAGAAACACCGCCGTATCTTTCCTGAAAATCCGCGTGATATGTGTGGTGTCTCACAGCCAACACCGGAGGGAATTGGCTAGAACAATTTCAGGACATCGCGGCCCAGCACCCACATGAAGTAGAGCAGCGCTATGGCCCCGAACAGAAGATGAACGATAGGCCGATCCCCGTCCTTGTCCCGGTAGGTCAATCCGTGGAGGGCTATCAAGCCGGTTCCAATGAGAAACAATACATTGACGACTTCTTCGCTCATAAAGTTCGAACGCTTTCGTGATTGTGACGATCCATAAGATTCAATGGCCTAGTACTTCGCGTCAGAAATTCGCGTAATAAGATCTGATAATATTTATGTTAAATAACAAGACGATAGCCAGATAATTTCTGACGCGTAGTTCTGCCATTAAGCACTAGTGAACTTTCGGCTCCCTGATGCAGCAGGCTCCGTATTCCATGAGCCGGGTAAATCATTGCTCCATCCTCCGATTCGGCCCACCCCGCGGCCCCCAGCGACAATCCGCGGCCCCATCCATGGGGAAAAGGAATACCCGATTCCAACAGCGAACCGCAATGTTAAAGATTCTCTATCAACTGGACGATCTTGACAACATCGAGGCGAACCTCATGGCTGAGGCGGCCAACCGGTTGGGTGTGGGCGAGTTTCAATTTTTCCAACTGGCCTATTATTCATGGTTCGGCAGGGACCTGCACGCAAAATTGATGGAGCGCGCATTCCTGGAGTACATGCTCCAGGACAAGGTCCCCCCCTGGGCGCGGCAATTCGCACGGAATATTATTCGAATGGACGAGGAGGGACGTTTGAATCCCGGCGATGCTTCCTATCACCGGTTCGACCAGAGCCTCCCGGGCGCCGCCCACACCCTGCGAGGCGTGACCACAGTGATCGCGACGCTCCTGTTCGCCTTGGTATTCATCTATCTGATGCTGACGGGCCTGGATACCGAGCCCTCCGATACGCAGAGGTGTTATTTCCCCCCCTGTCTTCTGGACGATTTCGAACCACCTCCACCTCTCCCTTGAAGGGAGGATTCATTCGGGGAGAAAGTTTCTGCCCCGAAGTCCTACGCGGCTGCGGGGAGGGCCTTGCGCACGGCGGGCATGATGTCGCTGGCCAGAATGTCCATGGCGGAAAGCACCTTGCGGTTCTCCAGCCCCCCGATGCGGGTCCAGCACAGCAGTTCGTTGAAGCCGAACTCCCGGGCCATCCCGATCAGTTTTTCCGTGCAGTGGTCCGTATCCCCACAGACCATCACCGGGCCTTCCACCAGATCGTCGAAGTTCACGACCTTGGCGAAATCACGGGACTTCGAGTACAGCTCGTAGGACTTTACCTCGCCCTGGGGTGGTGCGACGTACTTGGCGATGGTGCGGTAGTACCAGATCACCGGATCGCGGAAATCGTTGTGGGCCTGCTCCATGGTTTCACCGGGGTAGACCATCACCAAACAGGCGATCTGCCCTTCCGCCGGATCGTGCCCGGCTTCCTCGCGCGCCCCGCGGTAGTTGGCGATGCCCTGCTTGGCCCGCTCCGGCGTCAGCCCGAAGGCCGCGGACATCAGGACGTTAAAGCCGTAGCGCCCAGCCAGTTCGAAGGTCTCCGGGGATAGGCAGGCCATGTAGATGGGCGGATGGGGCTGCTGGAAGGGTTGGGGGCGCACCATCAGATCCTCCACGTTGTAATACTTGCCCTTGAAGGTGACCCTCTCTTCCGTCCAGCATTGGCGCACCAGGCGGATAGCCTCGTCGAACATGACCCGGGAGTCGCCCTGCTCCATTTCCAGGCCAAAGCCCTTGTACTCAATGGGCTGATACCCGCGCCCCACGCCGAAGTCCACCCGGCCTTCGCTGATGTGATCCAGGAAGGCGAAGTCCTCCGCCACCCGTACCGGGTTGTGGAAGGGCAGCACCACCACCCCGGTTCCCAGCCGGATGCGCTTGGTGCGCGCGGCAATGGCGGCCAGGGAAACCTGGGGAGAACCCATGATTCCGTATTCGGAAAAATGGTGTTCCGCCGGCCAGACCGAATCGAACCCCAGGTCCTCCGCCGCCACCATCAGGTCCATCTGCTGGCTGATGATTTGATGCGCGGTGGTGCCCATCGGATTTTCGAACAGATGGAGCATTCCCAGTCTCATGGCCCGTCTCCTCTATTGCTTGAAGGGCAACTCCAGATTGAGGCGGAAACTGGGGCGAAATCCCGCATATGCAAAAAATTGCAACAGGTCCCAATCGTTCCAGCGGCACAGGGTTTCGATCTGATGCACCTCGTTTTCGGCCAGCCAGGCCAGCAGTTTTTCCAGCAGCGCCGAGGCCACGCCCTGATGGCGATATGCATCCCCAACCGCGAAGGATTCGATCACCCCCCTTGCCGTGTCGATCCCGAATTCCCCCTGGAAGATCCGTGCGCTGAGAAACCCCGCCACACGTCCTTCCACGCGGCCGATCAGGAAATGGTTCTTCCTCGGCCGTTCGACAGAGGCTGCCAGCCTGCCCTCATGGAAGCGGCGGCGCGAGGCCTGCATGTACTCCGTGTCGATAGCGCTCACGCCTTCCAGGTCCTCCTCCCGGACCTCGCCCACTTCCACCCCGGACGCCTTGCCGGAAAAGGGAAACCGTTGGGTATCCCACACCAGGTCCACTTCCCGGGAGGGGCGGAATCCGGCGGATTTGAAGAAGGCCAGCAATTCGAAGCGGTCCCATTCCACCAGGGTGTGGATGGCCTCCGTCCGCAGGGCCTCCATATTCTTGCGGTATTGACTCAACAGGGCATGGGCGACGCCGTGGCCCGTGAATTCGGGATGTACGCCGATGGTGTGCAGCACCGCGCGGGTGGAGGGTATTCCAAACTCCCCCAGGAAGATCCGCCCCAGCAGGAAGCCCACGACAAGACCGTCCGCTTCGGCGACCAGGGAGGTGTTCATGCCCGGATCCCCCACGCAATAGGCGAACTGCTCTTCCAGATAGGCCTGTTCCCGGTGGCCGCGCGCCTTGGCGTCGATTTCAGTGATGCGGAGCAGGTCCGCCTCGGCCATGATCCGCACCGGGAAAGAGGAACCTCTTTCCCCTTCCAGGAGGTCCGGATGCTCGTCAACCTCGTAATTCAGTGAATTGTTCATAAGGATCAGGTGAGTTGTGATGAACTTCTTCCCCTCAACGATTCAATGGCCTCGCGGCGGTCAGGCGCTCTCCTTGCGCAGCAACGCCTGGTGACGATAGGCGCCCCACAGCGCCGCGCCGTACGCCCCCGCCAGAGGCGCCTCGGGGTGGGTGGCCACTTCCAGTTCCATCTTCTGTTCGCTGGCCGCGCGGTTGAGCGCCCCCACCAGCCCGGCGTCCCGGGACAACCCTCCGGTGATGGCTACTTTTCCCGTCACGTGGGCGGCCTTGAGCAGGCGCACGTACCGGCCGGCCATGGACTCATGGATACCGCGCAGGATGTTCCCCGCCGGGATACCCCGTGAGACCAGGTTGATCACGTCCGTTTCCGCCAGGACGGCGCAGATTCCGGAGATCTTCTCCGGGCTTTCCGCTTCCAGGGAGAGGGTGCCCACCTCCTCCAGGGTCACACCCAGGTAACGGGCGATGTTTTCCAGGAACTGGCCGGAACCGGAGGCGCATTGGCTGGTCATGCGGTACTGCAGCACCTTGGAGCGCGCGTCCATGTGGATGGCCCGGGCGTGCAGGGCGCCCACGTCCAGCGCGGCCCGGGCTTCCGGCAACAGGTAGCGGGCGCCCCGGGCGTGGGTGGTCATGGTGTAGAAATGGCCGCGGCGGAATTCGATCATGTCTCCCTCGCCCGTGGTGGCGAGGTAGGCGATATCGCCGCTTTCCAGCCCGGCGCTCTTGAGGGCTTCGTCATAGCCCTCCTCGGCCACCGTGAGCGGGTTGCGCCGCAGCAGGCGGTCCACCCGCGATGCGAGCAGCATCTCTCTTTCATCCTCCACCTTGAATATGGCGGTCTTCACCGCGCTGCTACCCACATCGATTCCCGCAGAAAATACCGCAGAAGAAACCGCAGAATCAACCATAGTTCCCACTCCTCGAAGAGATTGTTCCTGTAGGGGCACGGCGTGCTGTGCCCGAACCGTATGCCGTGCCCCTACACCCGGTCCATGCGGGAAAATAGCGCCGCGCCTATCGCCCCGGTGTAGATGGAGTCGGGTGATATGTTGAGCACCCGCGCCCCGTAGTTGTCCTCCACCAGCCCCCTGAGGGCGTTGACGGCGGCCTGGTTGTTGGCCACCCCGCCGGTGAAGGTGAACTCGTCCTCAATGCCTCCTGAGCGGGCCAGGAGGGACATGGCCCGCAAGATGATCGCCCGGTGTAGGCCCTGCAGGATGTCTTCCCGGCGCTCTCCGTTGTTGAGCCGCTCACGCAGTTCCGCGCCTGCGAAGACGGTGCAGGTGGAGTTGATGCGCACCGCCTTATTCGACTTCATGGCCAGCGGTCCCAGCTCTTGCACGCCCATGTTGAGCTCGTCGGCGATATACCCCAGGTAGCGCCCGCAGCCCGCTGCGCAGCGGTCGTTCATCTGGAAGCTGGAGACGATGCCCTCGTTGTCCACCTGGATGGCCTTTGTGTCCTGGCCTCCGATATCCAAAACCGTTTTGGTGTGCGGGTACATGAAATGGGCGCCCAAGCCATGGCAAAGGATTTCCGAGCGAATCTGCTCCTTGGGAAAGGGCAGGCGCGCCCGCCCGTATCCGGTGCCGACGGTGTTGACGACGTTCAGTTGGGTTTTCGCTGCCGCTCCCGCCGCCGCGCGGAAGGCATCCTGCTCCTTTTGCTTCGGGAGTGGACCGCCCTTGCCCGTTTTGTCCGTATTTTCGGTATTTTCCATATTTTCGGTAGCGAAGGTAGCTTTCAGGGCATCGGCGATGTTTCCCTCGAAGGAGAGGTCCAGCATGGTGTTTTCCACCCGGATGATGCACTTGTCGAAGATGTTGACCAGCATGTCGTAGGTCACCCCATCCGGGTCCGCCAATTCCACCGCGCCGTTCATGTAGGCGTTCCCGGCGATATCCCGGAAGAATTCCGATTTGCGTACCCCTCCGGGGTCGAAGATCTCCAGGGCCTCCTCCGCGATGCGGACGAACAATGCCTCCAGCTTTTCCCGCAGTGGCTTGCGGAGATCGGCGATCCGGTATCCGTCCGCCTCGCCCAGGGCCGCGTCCGAGAGGTATTCCAACTGCCGCAGATACTGGCGCAGCCGGAAGTTCCCCTCCAGCGCCGGGAGCAGCGCTTCGGAGTCGATGCCCCCTCCCTGGCCGTTGGTTGCCTGCCTTCCCAGGCGCTGCCGGAAGAGGGTGAAGCGGGTGGCGATGAAGGCCTCGGTCTTGGCGATGGCGCAGGCGGTGTCGTAGTTGCTGCGGCTGTTGGTGATGCCCCGCCCGAGAATATCCCCCTGTTCGTCCATCACCACCGCTTTGGTGGTGGTGGAACCCAGGTCGATTCCGACGAAGAGTTTCATGCGGCCCCTTTGCGTTTCTGCTCGATCATTTGAAAGTAGGATTCGAGGCGGTTCTTGATGTTGGCCTGGGAGAAGTAGCGCGGATCCACCAGGTCCGATTCGATAAAGCCTCCGGGAAGCCCGGTACGTTCCTCGATTTCGCGCAGGATCAGCAACTGGCCGGCGGAAAAGGAATTGCAGCTCTTGATGGAATTGATCAGGAAGCCGTCCGCCTGGAACTCCTCCATGTAGCGCGTCAATAGTTCCACCCGCCCCGGCAGGTTGAGGTTGGTGTAGCAGCCGAAGCAGTAATCCGCCAGGGATTCCAGGGGATGGGCGGGATCGTGGCGGAAGCCGCGGTCGTACAGACCCCCCACCTTGGCGTAGGAGGAGGAGACCACCACGGCGCCCTCCTCGTAGAACATCTTCCAGAAATCACGGAAGCTGGTCCAATTGGGGGGGCCTTCCACCACCAGCCGGTAGCGCTCCTCCTTCAGTTCGCCATCCGGGGTGACCGGGCCCTTGCCTTGGGCGACCCGCTGCTCCACCTCGGAGCGCAGGGCGCGGTAATAATCCACGGCCCCCTGTGTACCCCGGAAGGCGGAGAAGATGGGGCCGATGTAATACACGGCGCCGAAGTAGGCGTCGATGGGCGAGGGGCGGTTCTTGGCGGAATCCAGCACGGCCACCAGATCGTCTTCGGCCTGGGCGGACAGGGCCAGCATTTCCCGCAGGCGGTCGATGTCGAACTTCTGCCCGGAAACCTTTTCCAGTTTGGGAATCACCTCCTCCTTGAGCTGGCCCACCATGTAGGCGCGCATCTCGTCCGTGATCATCCCATCGCCCTGGTAGGGCGTGTGCAGCATGGCGACCGGCGCGTTGTATTCCTCGCGGAGCAGCTCGAACCACTTCATGAAGGTGAAACACCCGGTGTAGGAGAGCAGCAGCAGGTCGGGATCGGGAATATGGGTGCCGGCCGGGCCGGCATTGCCGGAGCGCAGCATGCCGATATCCGCCTTGACGTAGGTGCACACGTCTTCCGAATGGCCCAGCTTCTCCGCATCCAGCACCATCTTTCCGGTGCGCTTGCGCATGGCGTTCTGGAGCGCGTTGATTTCGGGGTGCACGGGAAGCAGGTTGTCGAAGCAGCGGATCAACTCGTTCAGGTTGCCGGGGACGAAGGTATAGACCGCCTTCTTGCCGGTTTCGGGTGCCTTGTCCAGGGCCCGGAAATGCCCTTCGATCATCTCCTTCTGGAGGATCATGCTCTCTTCTTTTTGCACGGGCTCCTGGGGCGTCTCCGCCGCTCCCCGTGTGCCGGCCCCTGTCGGGTTCATTCGCCACTCCCTGTTGCATCTTCCAAGTTGTTCATGATTACTCCGGACCCCACAATTTGATGGAATCGGAAAACGCGCCGGTTTGTTCCTTGATTACCTGGAACTGCCCGGTGTTCTCCGCGTATTTGAACTCAGTGTAGGGGATGCCCTCCCGCTCCACGGCGGTGGCCAGCATGGGCTGGTCCAGCAGGGCCGGGTCGCAGAAGCTGGGCGCGCAGAAGATCACGCCCTCCCCGCGCCGATTCTGGCAGGTGTTGACCAGGGCTTCCCCCTTGGGTTTGTCGCCGATGTAGACCGAGGCGGACTCCACACTCTGGTCCAGGTAGGCCAAGGCCAGGTTTTCCAAGGCGTCGCCCTCCACGGACACGGGGCCGCGCAGCCAGCGTGAGCCCAGCACGAAGTCGTCGTCCACCACGTAGCATCCGGCGCGCTCGATGGTGCGAATCAGACCCAGGGGGGGTTGTTCGCAGAATGCGCCGGTGAGCACGATGCGGCTGTTGTCCAGTTCGGGACGCTCTTCGCGTTCCACGGCCTGGCGGTATTGCTCCATCAGGGCCGTGTGCTCCTCCACGGGCAGCAGGTTGCCCGCCCGCAGCAGCAGGTACAGTTCCGTGGTGGGCACCTGCCAGGGTTTTTCGGCGCGCAGGGTATACAGTTCCTCCACCAGTTCCCGGTTGCGGTTGTACAGCGCGATGCTCTCCAGCAGGGCCTCGTTGGTGATTTCCACGCCGCCCAGGTTTTCCAACTCGGACTTGAGGTGCCCCAGTTCGGCCTGGTAGAAGCGGCCGCCCACCTGGGGATCGAAGTTCTGGGGCAGGTCCAGGTACTTGGTGAACTTGTCCGGGAACATCAGCTTCCACATCCCCGACAGGTTGCGGATCACGTCGCAGATGGAGGGAAACAGGAAGCCGTCCAGCACGTCCAGGCTTCCGTTGACCCCCAACTCCACCGTGCTGCGGGGAATGTGGCAGATGTAGGACTGATAATAGGCGTCGCCCCGGATGATTTCCATGTCCCCGCCCATCAGCCCCACGGGGAGCATTCCCGCGGCGTGAATCAACTCGCGGGGTACGTAAATCGGCATGTACCCGATGGCCTTGCGGCCCGGGGCCTCTTCCTTCCAGGCGCGCACAAAGTCCAGCCTCAGGTCCTCGTAGAGGGTCTGGCATCGCCCCATCAGTTCCTGCACGTTCGGATTTTGCTCATCCATGACGGGATTGAGGTCTCCTTGGGTCTGTCGATGATATTGAGAGGGGACGCGTCCCCAGCATGAGAGAATTTGTACTCCCTCTCTCCCGGGCAAGGCTTGATCTAGGTCATATCTCCGCTTGATTGAGATCAGATGGGCGGGAGGAGAAGGCCCGTGGGTATTGGATTCAACCCTCTTGGATTTGAGTGAAATCCCCGAATATTATTGGATTTCCCCGCCAATCCCATGATAGAGGAGGCTCTGGGGAAGCCGTTCGGAAGCGCCATCGATCCATCGGGAAATGCTGTGTTCCACGCAAAGGCGTGGGATCTACTCCACAATTCCGCAGTGAATCGAACGAAATCAAAGGAGAACATCATGGGATATTACATGGCTCAAATCAGCGTTTCTCAGGAAAGCCTGAGGGCATTGCTGGAAAATCCCAGTGACCGCGCCGAAGCGGCAAAGCAGGTCGTGGATGCCCTCGGGGGCACGTTTCATCATTATTTCTTCGCGCTGGGTGATTCCGATGTGGTGATCCTGGCGGAGTTCCCGGACAACGAGACGGCCATGACCTGCGCCATGCTGGTATCCGGATCCGGATCGGTCAATTCCTGGAAGACCACGCCCCTCATCACCTCACAGGACGCGGTGGCGCTGATGAAAAAGGCCGGGGAACTGGGCGGCACCTACAAGCCCCCGGCGGGATAGAAACTATCCTCCCACTCTCCCGGCCAAGGCTTGACTTAGGCCCGGCCCGATCCTTTGGCGGAGGAGGGAAACGCGGGGCGATTCCCTATTGGAAAACCGGGCGCAAGGCATTGGCTTATGGCGACCGGGGCCAGGCCAATCTTTTAAGCCGCAAATACGATCAGGCTATTTCCGATTACAGCGAGGCTATCTCACGCAACCCGAAATGGCCCGATTTCTATTTCCGCCGGGCGGAGGTCTACCGGAGAAAGGGTGAAACTGCGTTGGCCGAGTCTGATGACCGGATGAGGAAATCCCTCGAATCCAAAAGCCCTGTCGATTCCAAAATCAGAGCGAACGTCTATTACAAGCGGGGCATGAGGTCCCTCAAGGGAAAGTATTACAGCCAGGCCATTGCCGAATTCTCCGAGGCCATCCGGCTAAAACCGGACGACCTCGACGCTTATTTCGAACGAGCCTGTACTTACTATCTGAGCAAAAGCTACGAAAATTCCATTGCCGACTACACGACGGTGATCCGGATTAAGCCTGACCATCATCCTGCTTACCATGAAAGGGGGAATGCCTACAGGAATCAAGGCAGATACGACAAGGCCCTTGCCGATTACAACAAGGCCATCGAACTCAGTCCCGAATATGCCCGCTCGAACTCCGGCATTATTACTCACCGGGCGAATGTCTACGAAAACCTTGGCGAATACAAACGGGCCATCTCCGATCACAGCAAGGCCATCGAACTCGATCCCAATCTATCCTATCCTTTTTTCGAGCGCGGTAATATACATAGCGTCATAAAAACATGCGTATCGCCCTTCGAGACGCCTTGCTCCGCAAGGCTCCTCAGGGAGGCGGTTAAACTGGGAACTGAAACCCGCGTCCCTGAGGAGGGCTCCATGGGAGCCCGTCTCGAAGGGCGCGATCAATATCCGGAATCATAAGAATCGTCAATTGAATGCGCAATTATATAAGTCGGAGTGTTTAATTACGTCTCTTCAGCAGAATCTGTGTGTCATTTCCGGTTCGGGTAGAGCGCCAAGGCTATGATACAAGGCGATTTCCATGGAAAAACAAATGTCATGTCATGCTGAACGGAGTGAAGCATCTCACAGGAATTCCCCGAAGACCCTTCACTACGTTCAGGGTGAGAGCCAATATATGAACAATTCTCAGCATTGCACTGGCTCCGCCGGGCAGATGATGCCATATCCCAAATCGATTCCGTATGGGCTACACTGATTCGATTGGCTCATTTTCTGATAAATCCAGGAGTCTTATCGCTTCCCTTGCCCTTACCTGGAGTTGATCCCTTCCCATGTCCGATCCCCGCAAGTTCCGTTTTTCCATCGACCGCGGCGGCACCTTCACCGACATCTACGCCGAGATTCCCACCAGAAATGTTGCCGGGAATGCTGCCGAAAATGATGCCGAGCCGGGCTTCATGACTCTCAAGCTGCTCTCGGAGGACCCGGCCAACTATCCCGACGCGCCCCGGGAAGGCATCCGGCGGGTGCTGGAGAAGGTGACGGGGAAGCCCGTGCCGGCGGACGGGGTGGATGCGTCGCAGATCGAGTGGATCCGCATGGGCACCACGGTGGCCACCAACGCTCTGCTGGAACGCAAGGGAGAGCCCACGGTGTTGGTGATCACCCGGGGCTTCCGGGACGCCCTGCGCATCGGCAACCAGAATCGGCCCCGCATCTTCGACTTGCGCATCGAAAAGCCCGATATGCTCTTCAGCGAGGTCATCGAGGCCCCGGAGCGGGTGGCGGTGCTGCATCCCTACGCTGCGGAGGGCGCCTATCCCGGCGGCAAGCGGGTGGAGAGCGCCACCGGGGAGGTGCTGGAAATCCTCACCCCCCTCGATACCGCTGCGGTGGAGAAGGGCCTGCGCGCGGCTTACGAGAAGGGGCTGCGGTCGGTGGCGGCGGTGTTCATGCACGCCTACGCCTTCCCGGATCACGAGCGGGAGGTGGGGGAACTCGCCCGCTCCATCGGATACACCCAGGTCTCCCTCTCCCACGAGGTGATGCCCACGGTGAAGTTGGTGGCCCGGGGCGACACCACCACCGTGGACGCCTATCTCACCCCGCACATTCAGCGCTACCTGAGCAGCTTCCGAAGCGGATTCTCGGACCACCTGAACAGCTGCAAGCTGCTGTTCATGCAGAGTCACGGGGGGCTGATCGACGCGGCGCAATTCCTGGGCAGCCGGGCCATCCTTTCCGGTCCCGCCGGGGGCGTGGTGGGGTATTCCCGCACCACCTACGACCCGGAGCATCCCCAGCCGGTGATCGGGTTCGACATGGGCGGCACTTCCACCGACGTCTCGCGCTTTGGCGGGGAGTTCGAGCTGACCCACGAGAACGAGACCGCCGGGGTGCGCATCCAGGCCCCCCAGATGAACATCGTCACTGTGGCGGCGGGAGGCGGCTCGCGGCTGTTTTACCGCAACGCCATGTTCACCGTGGGCCCGGAAAGCGCCGGAGCCCATCCCGGGCCGGTCTGCTACCGCAAGGGAGGGCACCTGGCCGTCACCGACGCCAACCTGGTGCTGGGCCGGATCATGCCGGAATACTTCCCCCACATTTTCGGGGAGCGGGAGGACCAACCCCTGGACCTGGATGGCTCCCGCAAAGCGCTGGAGGAACTGGCCGCGGAGATCAACGCGGACCAACGCTCGGCAGGGCGGCCGGAGTATTCCGTGGAGGAGGCCGCCCATGGCTTTATCCAGGCCGCCAACGAAACCATGGTGCGGCCCATCCGGGAAATTTCCGTGGCCCGCGGCTATGACATCAAGGAGCACGTGCTGGCCTGCTTCGGCGGCGCCGGGGGGCAGCATGCCTGCGCCATCTCGCGCGCCCTGGGCATCCGCCGCATCTTCATTCACCGCTTCGCCGGCATTCTCTCCGCCTACGGCATGGGCATGGCCGACGTGGTGCGCGACCTGCAGCGCCCGGCGGCCGGGCAGCCGGTGAACCCCCAGGCCGTGGCGGAACTGGAGGGGCGCTTCGGGGAGCTGGAGGCCGAAGGCAAAGCCGCCCTGGCCGAAGAGGGCATCGGAGAGGCGCAGATGGAATGCCAGCGCTATCTCAATCTGCGCTACCAGGGCTCCATCACCTCCATCATGATTCCCAGGCCCGAGGATGGGGACTACGGCCGCGCCTTCCGCGAATACCATCAGCGCGAATACGGCTTCGATTCCGATGCGGAGGTGCTGATAGACGACCTGCGGGTGCGGGCCGTGGGCGCCTCGGAAACCCTGAAGAAGCAGCGCATTCCGCCAGCCGAAAGCGCGTTGAAACCGGTGAATACCACCCGCGCCTACTTCGAGGGAGGCTGGCGGGACACCGCGGTCTACCGCTGGCAGGACCTGCTGGCCGGGCACTCGGTGGCAGGCCCGGCCCTCATCAACCAGGACGGCGGCACCATCCTCGTCGAACCGGACTGCCAGGCGGAAGTGACCGAATATGGGGACGTGGTAATTCACGTGGAACCGCCCCGCAAGGTGCGGTTGGATACCGAAGCGGACCCCATCCAGTTGAGCATCTTCAACAACCTGTTCATGTCCATCGCCGAGCAGATGGGCCGCACCCTGCAACGCACCGCGGTTTCCACCAACATCAAGGAGCGGCTGGATTTCTCCTGCGCCATTTTCGATCCGGAGGGAGGATTGGTGGCCAACGCGCCCCATATTCCCGTGCATCTGGGCGCCATGAGCGAGTCGGTGCGGGTTCAGGTGCGGCTGATGGGCAGCGATCTGCACCCGGGGGACGTGCTGGTGACCAACGATCCCCAGGCGGGCGGCTCGCACCTGCCGGACATCACCGTCATCACCCCGGTCTACGCGGAAGTTGCGGGAGGCGCAGGGGGCGCGCACGGAACCGGTGATACACCCCTGTTCTTCGTGGCCAGCCGCGGCCATCATGGGGAAATCGGAGGCATCTCCCCGGGCAGCGTGCCGCCGTTTTCCCGCACCCTGGACGAGGAAGGCGCGCTCATCACCAGCTTCAAGCTGGTGGAAAACGGCCGCTTCAACGAGGAGGGAATCACCGAGATCTTCATGGCGCCGGGCCGGATAAAACCCGTCCACGGCCGCCCTCCCAATTCCGGCACGCGCAGGCTACAGGATAACCTCTACGACCTGAAAGCCCAGGTGGCCGCCAACCAGAAAGGGGGGGAACTGCTCAAGGAAATGATCGCCCATTATTCCCTTAAGGTGGTGCAGGCCTACATGAAGCACATCCAGGCCAACGCCGAGGAAGCCGTGCGGCGGCTGGTGGAGCGTTTCTGCGACGAGCGGGGCATTGCGGACACCGGCGCCCTGCACGCCGTGGACTACATGGACGACGGCAATCCGATCGAGGTCACCATCACCCTGAACCGCGCCCGGCGCTCGCTCACCTTCGATTTCGCAGGCACCGGTCCGGAGGTGTGGGCCAACCACAACGTCCCCCAGGCCGTGGTATCGTCGGCCATCATCTACGTGCTGCGCACCCTGATCGACGAGGAAATCCCCATGAACGGAGGCTTCCTCTCCGCCGTGGAGATCGCCATTCCCCACCCCAGCATGCTCTCCCCATCCCCCACGGCGGCGGTGGTGGCGGGAAACGTGGAGACCTCCTCGCGCATCACAGACGTGCTGTTGCAAGCCTTCGGCGCGGTGGCCGGGCACCAGGGCACCATGAACAACTTCACCTTCGGCGACGACACCTTCGGCTATTACGAAACCGTGGGTGGGGGCAGCGGCGCCGGCCCGGATTGGGACGGCAAGGACGCCGTGCACGCCCACATGAGCAACACCCGCATCACCGATGCCGAAGTGCTGGAGCGGCGCTTTCCGCTGCTCCTGCACGAGTTTTCCATCCGCCCCAATAGCGGCGGCAAAGGCGCCCACAGCGGCGGCAACGGCGTGATCCGCGAGATCGGCTTCCTGCGCCCCATGAACGCCGCCATCGTTTCCGAGCGGCGGGTCTATGCCCCCTACGGGCTGGAAGGCGGCGAGCCGGGTCAGCGGGGCCGCAACCTGCTCATCCGCAAAAGCGGCCAGGTCATCAACCTGGGCGGCCG
>CAZOXD010000133.1:6886-14086 GCA_964583525.1 uncultured Pseudomonadota bacterium | reverse complement strand
GGAGGATTCTTCACATTATTTTGCTTCCGTACAGCCTCGCCGCGGCCCGCTGTGGGGCGGTGGAGGTTCCATGCCTGAAATCGGGAAAGCCGCGCGATCCCCCGCCAGATGGGCGATATATGAAATACGTGATTGTACAAGGAGACGGAATGGGCGACCTGCGGGTCGGGGAAGCCGGCGCGACCACGCCGCTGGAAGCCGCCCGCACGCCCCATTTCGACCAGGTGGCCGGCTGCGGGCGGCTGGGATTGATCCACACCATCCCCGAGGGACTTCCCCCCGGATCGGACGTAGGAAACCTGAGCCTGTTCGGGTACGACCCCGCCCTATATTACACCGGGCGCTCCCCGCTGGAAGCCGCCGCCATGGGCGTCAAGCTGGGGCCCGAGGACGTCGCCTTCCGCATGAACCTGGTTTCCCTGGACGAATCGGGCGGCGATGCGGCCATGGCCGATTATTCCTCGGGCCATATCGACAGTGAATCCGCCACCCGCATCGTGAAGGACATCGACGGGCAATTGGCGGACGAATCGTTTCAGTTCTTCCCCGGCGTGAGCTACCGGCACCTGATGGTCTGGCGCCAGGGTCTGGAAAACATGCGCACCACCCCGCCTCACGATATTCTGGGACAGCCCGTGGCAGCCCATCTTCCCGAAGGGGAGGGCGCCGGGCAGTTGCGCAGGATCATGGAGGCCTCCCGGAAACTGATCGCCTGTCACCCGGTCAATGCGGAGCGGAAAGCCGCGGGGAAAATTCCGGTATCCCAGGCCTGGCTGTGGGGACAGGGCAAGGTCCCCAGCATTCCCGGCTTCGCCTCCATGCACGGCCTCAAGGGCGCCTGCATCTCGGCGGTGGACCTGGTGCGCGGGTTGGCCATCTACGCCGGGTTCAGCATCGTCCATGTTCCAGGCGCCACCGGGTACATCGATACCGACTATCGGGCCAAGGGGGAATACGCCCTCAAGGCGCTGGAGGCGCACGACCTGGTGTTCATTCACATCGAGGCTCCCGACGAGTCCGGGCACATGGGGTCGCGGGAAGAGAAGATCAAGGCCATCGAATCCATCGACAGGGATATCGTGGGTCCCTTGCTGGAAAAACTCCCCGCGCTGGGGCCCTTCAGATTCTGCATCACCTCCGATCACGCCACGCCGGTATCTCTGCGGACGCACACCCCCGACCCGGTGCCCTTCGCCATGGCCTCCTCCACCCAATTAACCGGCAACGCCTCCCGCAAGTATGGGGAAGCGGAAGCCGCGGTGGGCGGGGATGTGATCGCGGCCGGCCACACCCTCATCGATCACTTGCTGAGCCCGGCCGATTAGGCTGTGTCTGAAAAGAATTCCATGCTGCCTCCTTCAAGACGCCCCGCCTTGCGGGGCTCCTCAGGAAGGCGGTACCAACTGGACACCCTCATCAATCCGCGTCACTGAGGAGAGCCCGTTAGGGCTCGTCTCGAAGTGCGCTTTTTGGGTATTCAGACACAGCTTAGCCGTAGGGATTGAAATCGGTGCCCTTGCTGGCGCCGTCCTGGGCCGCGGGCATTTCCCAGCGTTTTCCTTCGGGATGCCAGAGTTGCCCCCTTCCGGCGCCCTCGAAGGCTCCCACCAAGTGGTTGGAATCGTTCACCAGGGCCCAGAGCAGCCTTCCCTGGCGGTCCACGATCAGATCGTTGAGGCAGGTATTGTCCTGGGGCGTCCCCACGCCGGGCCCTTTCCACGCTTCGCCCATGCTGATTCCGGTCAGGGAGGCCAGCAGGCCCCGGTTGACCCCGCCGTGGGCGACGATCAGCACCTTCCGGTGCACGGAGGGCAGAATGGCCTCCTGGAAATAATGGGTGACCCGGTTTTGCACGTCGAGCCAGTTTTCTCCGCCTGGAGAGCGGTATTCCATGGGGTCCTGGCCGTCCATGGCGGCCTTCCATTCCGCATGCGGCCGCCCATGGAGCATGCCCTGGTGAATTTCCTGCAGGTCCCCGGGAAAGACCAAAGGCAGGGTGCGGTCTCCCGGGCGCGGCACCAGGATCAGGCTCATGGTCAGCACGGCCCGCTCCAGAGGGCTGCAATAGACGATATCGAACTCCCGATTGGCCAGGGTCTCCCCCAGCAATTGCGCCTGGCGCACTCCGGCTTGCGTGAGCCGCCCGTAGGTGGGGTCCTGCCCCTGCACCACATGGCCGAGATTCTGAAAGGTTTCCCCATGGCGCACCAGGGCGATGTGCAGGGTATCCTCGCGTTCCAGCAATTCGGGCGGAGGTGTGAGACGCACGGGAAGCACGGGAGACATAGAGGGCATCGGGCTTTTCTTCATGGAGGGCAAGGCTGCAGGGGCGATGAATGGGCCGGTTCACTTCACTACTGTTCACTTCACCACCGGCGGCAAGACACCGACCAAATTGTCGAGGGGCCAATTTGTTGAGGAGCCAACTTATTGTAGACATCCTTCAATCCGGTTACTCTACTCGCTCATTATGGGGCAATGCACCGGTCTTGACCAGTCCGGCCCAGGACGCTTTTAACGGCCGGGCAACACCTGCGAGTCAACGGCGAGAACAATCGGCCTTGAAATATACCGCATCCGAACACGGCGCCCGCACTGCGGAAGCCCTGCAGCGCATGCAGCACACTTTCTGCGAACGACTGGGCCAGGCCGGCGGTCAGGAATTCGCCAGCGATCCCTGGGACCGTTCCGAGGGGGGCGGGGGAATCTCCAGGGTCATCGAAGGGGGAGACGTGTTCGAAAAGGGCGGGGTGATGTTTTCCGCCATCAATGGCCGGCAATTACCTCCGGTGGTGGTGCGGGAACACCCCGAGGTGTCCCCGGATACCCCCTACTTCGCCACGGGGGTCTCGTTGATCCTGCACCCCCGCAATCCCCATGTGCCCGCCGTCCATTTTAACGTCCGCTATTTCGAGGCCGGGGAGCTCTTCTGGTACGGGGGCGGAATGGATCTCACTCCCTGCTATCCCTTCCGGGAGGATTGCATTCATTTCCACCGCACCCTCAAGGACGGATGCGACCGGTTCGACCCGGAGTACTACCTCCGCTTCAAGGCGTGGTGCGACCGCTATTTCTACCTCACGCACCGCGGGGAGGCGCGGGGGATCGGCGGCATCTTCTTCAATTACCTGCACGACGATCGGGAAAGAGGATCCGATTTCATCCTGGCTCTGGGGGAAGTCTTCCTGAACGCCTACCTGCCCCTGGTGGCCAGACGCCGCGATATTCCGTTCGGCGAGCGGGAGCGCGCCTTCCAGCAATACCGCCGGGGCCGCTATGTGGAATTCAATTTGATCCACGACCAGGGAACCCTGTTCGGACTGCAATCCGGTGGCCGGGTGGAATCGATCCTGGTCTCTCTCCCCCCCCAGGTTACCTGGAAATACGATTGGAAAGCGGATCCCGGCAGTCCCGAAGCCGCGCTTACCGACGACTTCCTAACGCCCAGGGATTGGGCTTCCCTGGAAGCGTGATTTCAACAACCGGGGCCATCCAGGGCAGGTTGGACTCCATGATAATCTACAATAGTAGACTTATTGATATAGGTTATTGCAATTATATCAATGGCTTATGTCTTGTTCTTGTTGTGATTTCATCATATTAGTATCCATATTGATATTATTTCACTCATAGTCTATTAAATGAGACTATTCCAGTGAATGAGCAGCATGCCGAACCAGCAGGTCTGAAATTATTACTTTTTATATATCAATAGTTTACGAATTATTTCAGAAAAATCTCGATCACGGCCCCTGAATTGCAACATAGAGGGGCAGTGTGAGACATTCACACTCATGGTGACCAAAGCGCAGCGGGGGCGAGGTATTCCCCTTTATATCCCCAAGCAACCTTCCCCGCGCTGATTGCTTTTGCAGTACGCAATACCCATAGGAAGTACAAACAACGTGTAGGTCTTGGGTCGTCTCCCCCCCCTTCCCCCAAAATGACTCGGGGCCTACACGATGTTTTTTTTATGGCAGTTTTCTCGTGGCAGGAAAATCCTCCCCAGCCGAAATCATCCGGCAACGCCAATTCAGTCCTGATCGCCCCGGGAAATGCCTCTATTCCACCGAACGGATTGCCTGAAGTCCAGCCGGGAAGCAAGTACCGCCTTCCGTTTTGGGTCCCGGATGCAGGCCCTTGCGCAATGTCCTCCCAGCCGGGTAATACTTGAGAAACCGGGGGCTCACACGCTGGCAGGATGCGGATACCGGGAACCCGCTTCCCTCCCACACCCGATCCTCCCCCGGGGCTGCCGTTTGGGATGGGAGGAACCACAGAGCCTGGATTGCCGTGCCGGGGCTGCCGAATCGGCGCCTCTTCACAGGATCTTTCACCGCCCTCTTGCAATCGATTCCGATGCTCACGATCCTTCGACTCCACAACGCAGGCAGACCCATCCCCTTCGAACTGCGGTGGGCCTGGATTCTCCTGTTGGCCGGATCCCTTTTGGCGGCCGGCTGCGAAAAGCCCCCTGAACGGACTCCCCCCGCGTCCCCGGTGCAGTTGGTGGCCCCCCAGATCGTCTCCACCGACGAGGAAAACAACATCAAGGTTTTCGAGAACGCCGCCCCATCCACGGTGTTCATCACCAACAACCAGTTGCGGCGGGATCTGTTCAGCTTCAACGTATTGGAGATTCCCCAGGGCTCCGGGAGCGGATTCGTGTGGAGCCGGGAGGGGTATATCGTCACCAACAGCCACGTGGTGGAGGGGGCATCCTCCATTTCGGTGGGAATCGGGGCCAAGGATACCTACGCAGCCCGCCTGGTGGGCCAGGCCCGTTCCCTGGACATCGCCCTGCTCAAGATCGATCCCCCGCCGCAGGGCCTCAAGCCGTTGCCCCAGGGAAAATCCGCCGGGCTGCGGGTGGGGCAGAAGGTACTGGCCATCGGGAATCCCTTCGGCTTGGACTCCACCCTCACCACGGGAATCATCAGCGCCCTGGAACGGGAAATCTCCGCCCCCAACGGCCGGCGCATCCGCGGCGTGATCCAGACCGATGCCGCCATCAACCCGGGAAATTCCGGGGGGCCCTTGCTGGATTCGACGGGGCGGGTGATCGGGGTGAACACGGCCATCATCGGTCCGGGGGGCGGGAGCGCGGGGATCGGCTTTGCCGTACCCATCGATTCCGTGGCCAAGGTGGTGCCCCAGTTGATCGAGCATGGCCGGGTGATCCGTCCAGTGCTGGGAATTGGCCTGGTGAGGGACGACATTGCCCGGCAGTTGGGCGTCACGGGAGCCATCGTCTGGAATATCCAGCGTGGCAAGGCGGCCCACAAGGCCGGACTGCGCGGAGTCACCCGCGCATCCAATGGCCGCCTGGTTATTGGCGATGTGATCGTGCAGGTAAACGACATCACCATCGGGGACAATGACGACCTGCTCAATGCCCTCGAACAATTCAGCCCCGGAGACGAGGTCACCCTCAAGACGATTCGGGCAGGAAAAGATCGCACCTATCTGGTGCGCCTGAGCCAGGGGGAGTAGGACGGAGGTCTCCCCGCCCTGTTCCCGGATCGCAGGGGAGGGCTCGGGGAGGTGTATGGCATGCGCCACATTGGTATTGCGGGTGAAAATCGGGTATATCTCGGATTGAAGATAACCATTAAGTAAGGGTCGCCACCCATGCCGATTACCGATACATTGAAAACAGCCGAAGAATTCAAAGATGTGGGCTTTACTGAAGATCAGTCCAATCTTCTTGCCAACAAAATGGAAGAAGCTGTGCTCGCTCAAAATCAGGATTTGAAAACATTCTTTATTGCGGAATTGGATCGCCGGTTTGATTTGTTCGAATCCAGAATAAATGTCCGAATTGCGGAACTTCGCACCGAACTGCATTCCTCCCTGCGCGACCAGACCTTCAAATTCATCACCGTCATGATGGCGATGACTTCCCTGGCCGTCGCCGTAATCAAGCTCTTCCCCAACCTGTAGCATTCCCGGATCGTTCCGCGCCACCCCGCGATTCACCGGTGATTTACCGGGTCGCCCAATTCAGTCCAATGCAGTCCCATGGAATTCAATGCAATCCAACGCAATCGTTGGGCATTGCATCAGAGTTGAATTATGATGATGGGAGGTTACCGGGCCCATCCTCAACGAGTTCCTCGTCATGCCCTCCGAAACATCCTCCCAAACCCTGCAAGCGCTGCTGGAACGGCTGGCCGCTCCCATGCGCCTGGGGGTGGACGAGGGGCGCGGGCGGGTGCGCTGCGTGGCCTGCGGGCACCGCTGCCGGATTCCCGAGGGCGCCCAGGGGGTGTGCAAGGTGCGCTTCAACCGGGGCGGAACGCTCTACGGCCCCCGGGGCTACGTGGCCGGACTGCAGGACGATCCCATCGAGAAGAAGCCATTCTTTCATGCCCTGCCGGGCACGCGGGCGCTCTCGTTTGGCATGTTGGGATGCGACTTCCATTGTAGTTATTGCCAGAACTGGGTCACAAGCCAGGCCCTGCGCGACGATGCGGCGCAGTCCCGCCCCCAACCCATCAGCGCCGAGGAAATCGTGGTGCACGCCAAGGCCGCGGGCGCGCTGACGGTGACCTCCACCTACAACGAGCCGCTGATTACCGCGGAATGGGCCGCGGAGGTGTTCCGGTTGGCCAGGAATGCGGGATTGACCACCTCCTTCGTCTCCAACGGAAACAACACCCCGGAGGTGGTGGAGTTCCTGCGGCCCCTGCTCGACCTGTGCAAGATCGACCTGAAGGGCTTCGACGACAAACGCTACCGCACCCTGGGGGGCACCCTGCAAAACGTGCTGGATGGAATCGAGCGCATCTGGCGGGCGGGCATCTGGCTGGAGGTGGTCACTCTGGTGGTGCCGGGGTTCAACGATTCGCAACGGGAACTGCGGGGCATCGCCGGATTTCTGGCGGACCTGTCGCCCGATATTCCCTGGCACGTGACCGCCTTTCATCCCGATTACCGGATGACCGGCAGTGGGCACACCCCTCCCGCCACCCTGCTGCGGGCGCATGAGCTGGGCCGTTCCGCCGGCCTGCGGTATGTGTACCCGGGCAACCTTCCCGGTCAGGTGGGCGGCCTGGAATCCACCCGTTGCCCGCACTGCGAGGCGGCGCTCGTGGAACGGGTGGGATTTTCGGTGCAGGGGTATCGCCTGGACGAAGGACGCTGCCCAAACTGCCGGGCGGAGATCGCCGGGTTCTGGCATTCCCCACGCTCCATTGG